>NZ_CP136187.1:2197500-2497500 GCF_033193315.1 Agathobaculum sp. NTUH-O15-33 | reverse complement strand
ATAGGAGGGAAGGAATACCGGCATGTATCGTATCGCAATTTGTGACGATAAAATAGAAGATTTGGAACAAATGAATGAGCTGGTGAGGCAGATCATGCCGACATTTGACCTCGCTTACGAAGTGGATCGGTTTTTATCCATACAGCAGTTGTTAGAGGCATTTGACAGCGCACCATATCAATTAATCCTGCTGGATATCCTATTTGAGGGGCCGGAAGGGCTGGTTTGGGCAAAGGAGGTGCAGCGGCGGGGCTACGATTGCTCGGTGATTCTGGTCAGCAGCAGCACCGATTATCTGCTGGCAGGCTACGATATCCACGCGATTCATTATATCGTCAAACCGCCGGATCGCAATAAGCTGCAAAGCGCGATTCGTTACGCCCTGCTGCACGGCCCTAGACCGGATGAGAAAATAACGCTGCAAGCCAGTGGCAGCGTTCAGGTACTGGAACAGCAGAGGATTTTTTACCTCGAAAGTATCAACCATGATGTATTGGTGCATGCGGAGGGATGTAAGGAGATTAAATGCAGAGGCAAGCTGGAGGATTTTGAGCAGCGTTTGTCGGGTATCGCGGCGGCGCAGTGCCACAGAAGCTATCTGGTCAATTTGGCGCGGGTGCGGGCCATACGGTACGACTGTGTGGAATTGAGCGGCGGTAAAAAATTGCCGATGAGCCGCACCTATAAGGAACCGTTTAAAAAAGCATATCTGGATTATAAAATAACGGTCTGAGAACTGGACATACAAGTTCTCAGACCGTTATTTTCGACAAAAACCGGTTGTTTTCGACAAAAGGGTTTTTCGCAACCATTGTTCGATCTATAATGATGCATGTGAACAAAAAAGCTTAATACAAGCGGATTGAATAAAGAGAATTGCACGGATACTTATTTTTGCATATAGTATCTTTCTGGTGCGGATAGGTTGTTGGTCCATATGGCCATACTAATCGCACATGAGAAGGAGGAACCTCGATGAACGAAACACATGTTTTAACAGCCACGGTGCTGGACAGCTTCCGAAAGCAGTTGATTGCTGATGAACGCAGCCGGGATACGATTGCCAAATATCTGCGGGATGTACGGACGTTCTGCGCCTTTTTGCAGCCATGTAAAATTGTGGATAAGGAAGCCGTTATGGCTTATAAAAAGCACTTGGCGGAGCGCTATAAGGGCAGCAGCGCCAATTCCATGCTGGTGGCGGTGAATTGCCTGCTGGCTTTCTTGGGCTGGGGCGAATGCCGGGTTAAGCTGCTGCGTATGCAGCGGCAAAATTTCCGACAGGCCGACCGTGAACTGACCAAGGACGAATACCAGCGTCTGCTGCACGCCGCAAAAAATAAGCAGAACGAGCGATTGTATTTGCTGATGCAGACGATCTGCGCCACCGGCATTCGAGTAAGCGAACACCGTTTCATCACGGTGGCGGCGATCAAGACCGGCTATGCGCGGATTGTCAACAAGGGGAAGGAGCGCGTTGTTTTTATTCCCGCGGAACTAAAAGGGCCGCTCCTCCGCTTTTGCCGGGCGCACGGCGTGGAGCAAGGATCGGTATTTGTATCCCGTTCGGGCCGCCCGCTGGACCGCAGCAATATTTGGGCGGATATGAAGCGCCTGAGCCAAAAAGCAAACGTACCTGCGGAGAAGATTTTTCCGCATAACCTGCGGCACCTGTTTGCAATCACGTATTACCAACTGGAAAAGGATATCATCCGTTTGGCGGACATTCTCGGCCATTCCAGTGTGGAGACCACCCGCATTTATACGGCCACCAGCGGCGCGGAGCAGAAAAAACTGCTGTCCCGTTTGGGGCTGATAGAGTGTGGATAAAAAAAGAAAACACCACATAATACGAATTATGTAGTGTGTATGGCTCCCGTCGGTTACATATATGTTTGTTTTCTTAAATAATATCATTATTATGAGACAAAACGACATAAAAGTCAAGGGGGTGGGGTGAAATAAACAAAGATATTTTGCTAACAAATATATATTTTTAGGGGATTTGACGAATTAATCAAAATCCTCCTATTCACATGCATAAAAACCAAGCCTGCACGCGCTCGACTTTTGCGCGCAGGCTTGGTTTTTTCATATTTGGCATCCATTAATCAAATTGAGACTATCACATAATTCGTATTATGTAGTAGCACATTTAGACCAAAGCGGCGGCAGGCTGCAAAATCGAATCAGAAGCGAGGGACTAGAAACGGCCCCTTGCTTTGACGTGTTTTCAGATTAAGAAAAGAGGAGCGAAGCAAATGATGCGGCAAGAATTTTTGCTTTTGACCCAAAGTCCGCAAAACGGGCAGGAAATCTATAACGCGGCGTATCGCTGCGGTAAAGGGGGACGCGCCAAATGAAAAACAGATTAAAACGGGTGGCCAGCCTTTTATTGGCGTTTATACTGCTGGCCGGATCGGCGCCCGAGCTGCTGGGATTATTCGTACCGTCCGCCGCTGCGGGATATACCTCGGTCGTACAAATGGACAGCAGCACCGGTATGCTTTATGATAAGACGGTCTACAGGCTGGATGGCAACGTAACGATAACCGCATCGGCCGGACAGCCCGCGTTGCGGGTGGCCGACGGCGCTACCGCAGTGCTGTATATTCCTTCAGGAAAAACGTTGACCTTGCGCGGAGGCGACGGGAAAAGTGACACCGGCGGCGGCGCAGGTTTGCTGATTCCCAGCAATTCCACATTGCTGGTTACCGGCGGAGGGGCTTTGAAGGCTACGGGCGGCAATGGAGTAGCCGCAGGAAATGGTGCGGCCGCAGGTGCTGCGAGCGCGGGGGCAAGCGGTATTAACGGCGCCGATGGCGGCAACGGCGGAAAAGGCGCGGCAGCACCCGGCGCCGGTATAGGCGGCACCGGCGGCGCCGCCGGCGCCGCCGGTGCTGGCGGTGCCGGCAAAAAATCCCCTAGACAGCATAGTATTGCTGCGTCGGGCAGCGGTGGCAGCAATGGTGGAACCGGCGGCAGCGGTACTTCGATGGGGAAACTGTATGTATTGGGAAGTGTCTCTGTTACGGCAAGCGCCGGCAGCTATACTTCAACAAATGGGTCGGGTGGCAGCGCGAGTAACGGTGTTGAGCATGGCAACAATGGTAAAGACGAGCATTATACCGCCGGCGGCGGCGGCGGTGGCGGCGGCGGCAGTATGATTGCGGGGCCGGTTTATGCCATTGGCGGCGGCGCGGCAGGCGGAGGCGGCGGAGGCGGCGGAGGCGGCGGAGGCACTTGGCAGGGCGCTGAGTATAGACATTGGGGCGGCGGCGGCGGCAAAGGCAGCAACGGAGCAGGAAACGGTGGAGATGCTCCTTTGATAAGTTTGAGCGGCTATTCACGTTCTGCGGGCGGTGCGGGCGGCAGTACGGGCAGCCATGGCGGCTGCGGCGGCATTTGGAAGGCCAGTACCGCGAGCATTAATGGTAACAGCCAACAATCAGTAGGCTCTACAGGCACTAAATCGGAAATCGAATATACGGCGACCTTCAACCACAAGAGCGGCACGGGAGGAACCGCTAGCCAGACCTGTTATTTAGGCTATAAGCCGAGCAATATTTCAGTGGCCTCGCGCACGGGCTATTCCTTGAGCGGTTACTACGATACAGATTCCACTAGCGGCGGCACGCAGTATTTTAACGGAAGCGGCACCGCGCAGAGGGACTGGGATAAGGTGGGGAATGCAACCATATATGCCCGCTGGACAGCGAACACCTATACCGCTACACTGGATCGGCAGTCCGGCACCGGCGGAACAAGCAGCTTTACCGCTACTTATGACAGCACGCCAAGCAATATCAGTGTGCCCAGCCGGTCCTATTACACGTTTCAGGGCTACTACACCGCGAAAAACGGCGGCGGCACCCAATATTTTAACGCAAGCGGCGTGGCGCAGCGCGCGTGGACAATCGCCGAAAACACTACGCTCTATGCGCACTGGAAGGCGAATACTTATACGGCGACGTTTAACGGAAACGGCGCTACCGTGGAAGGGACGCACGCCGCCAGCTACAGCGCGGCATATGCCACACCGACGGCCTCTCTGCCCTCGCTGACCGGCAGCATGCCGACCCGCATCGGTTACGAATTCGACGGCTATTGGAGCAAGAGCGGTTCCACGCTGGATAAGCAATACTTTGACAAAGCGGGCAAACCTACCTGCACGACTTGGGATATCGTATCAAACGGAACGGTGCTGTACGCCAAATGGAATCCCAACCCAAGCAAGATATCCTTTGATCCCAACCTGATGGCGGATGGGAACACGGGCGACCCGTGGAGCGCCAATGTTTCCGGCCTGTCGCCAACGGAAAACACCTACTCGACGACCGGATACTATGAAATTACCTATCCGGAACTGCCGGTTTTGACGCGTACCGGTTATACGTTTACAGGGTGGTATTCCAATAGGGATTGCAAAACAGAGGATCTGGTGCGCAGCGGCTATACCATGGTGACCGAACAGAACAAGCAGCCGCAAACGTTATACGCTGGTTGGGAGCACCTGCAGTTTACAGTGGATTACCAGTTATCCGCGGGACTGCAGCTGCCGCGGCAGGTACGCTATCTGGAGCCATACGGCAAGGGCTACGAAATGGAGCGTACCGGTTACGACTTTAACGGCTGGTGGACGAAAAACGGCAGCACGGGCGGCAGCTGGGGAACGAAGATTGTTTACGAAGAGAGCGGCGAGCAAACAAAGGTGACGAATCCGGCCCGGCACACGGTTTATGCAAAATACGATCCGCATAAATGGATGGTCACGCTGGACCCGGGCGAGGGAAGCAGCTTGCCCGCCGGCGCATCAAACACGCTGCAAGTGAGCTATGGCAGCGCGTATGGCGAACTGCCCAAACCGCAGCCGCCCAGCGGGCAGGATTGGATCTTTGGCGGTTGGTATCTGGAACAGACCACCTTTATGACCCGTATCGAGAAGGACAGCACTGTAAAAACGGACAAGAACCATACGCTGTATGCCAAGTGGGTGCTTGGACAGCAAAACATCAGCTTTGACGTGGACGACGGCGAGGCGATCGCTTCGATCACCGTTGATCTGAACTATTCCTATAATGTCAATGGTCAGTGGCCTTCAAGCGCACAGCGTTATGGGTATACCTTCCTTTCGTGGAACACCAAGAAAGACGGTTCGGGCGAAACGCTCACGGGCGACACGCTATGCTCCAGCCGCGACCCCATTATCGCTTACGCGCAGTGGAAGCCCGACCGGGTACAGATTACGCTAAAACCCGGCGACGGCGCAACGGTAAACGGCGCGGCAACGGCAACCGCAACCGGTGATTTTGGATCGGCCTACGGCGCGGCGTTCTCCGGCGGCAAGCTGCCTGTACCGGTCAAAACGGACTGGACGTTTGTCAACTGGTACAACGGCGACCAGCCGGTATACGACGGCAGCCAGATCGAGTCGACCGAACCGATCAGTTTGACGGCGGCATGGTCGCAAAACGTCTATACGCTGGTATACCACGCCAACGGCGGCGCGCTCACGGGTATGGAGAGCAGCGTGTCGATCAACGTCGGCACGGAGGTAGCGCTGCCCGGCGCGGCGAATATGAGCCGAAAGGGCTATAAGCTGCTCGGCTGGAGCAAGACACAGGGAGCCGCCGCGCCGGAATATACAACGAGCTTTAGCCATGACGACAACACGGCGGTGGTGCTGTATGCGGTATGGGAGCCGCTCAAGATAAAAAACACGGTACAGCATTACCAGCAGAAGGTGGACGGCACATATCCGGATACGCCGTTTGAGATCGAGGATGTGCAAGCGCAGGCGACTTCTATTCTTTATGCCACCGCGAAAACCTACACGGGCTTCGCGCCCCGTTACGAAGCGCCCAGCATAATTTCTGGCGTAGTGCCGGAGGATAAGGGTATTACCCTAAAGCTGTATTACGACCGCGCGCAGTACCCGGTATCCATCGTATCGGGGGAGGGCTGCACGGCGGAGCTGCTCAGCACGGAAGCGGAAGGCTTGATAACGCAGGCGGATAAAACCGCTGTCCGGCATGGCGGCACGCTGCGGTTCAAGGTAACGCTCGATCCGAATTTTGACCCGGCGACTATGCAGGTACAGGTGAATGGTGTGACAAACACCGGCTTTACCGGCAAGGTAGGGCAAGAGCTTCGCTTGAATGTGACGGAAGGCACGCAGTTGCTTGTAACCGCATCCCGCAAGGTGGCTGCGATTACGCCGCCCGCCGTGCAGAACGGCTACCAGATTAAGCCGGTCAGCGGAGTATTCACCGCGGAATACGGCAAGGATTGAGCTTTACCATCGCGGTCGACCCGCAATACAGCCAGTCCACGCTTACGGTAGAGGCAAACGGCGAGGTGCTGGATCCGGTCGCCGGTACATATACCGTTGCGTCGGTATCGAAGAATGTGAGTATAACCGTATCAGGCTTGCAGCTTAACCGGTACGAGGTATCGTACGACGATGGCGTGGGCTATACGATCTCGCCGAAGGATAGCAAGACCGTGATATACAACGGCAGCCATACCTTTGTGCTGACACTGACCCCGGAATACGAGGGCGCGGTTCCCGTTGTACGAAGCAACAGGGGTTCGGTGCTGACCGCGGGGCAGATCAACGGGAGGGAGTATACCTATACGATCTCCAACGTAATGGAAAATCAATCCATCATGGTGGAACCGTTGGTGGTGGAGCATTACAGTGTTGCGCTGCCATCGGGCGAGGGGTATTCGCTGGTGCCGGTCGGCAGTACTACCGTGCGTCGGGGCGGCAGCTTTAGCTTTACCGTAAGCTTGTCAAGCGATATCGACGCATCCGCCATGGTGGTAACGGCGCTGGGGGATTCCGGAAGCAGAAAAATACTCACGGGAATCGGCACTACCTATACCATAGAGAATATTACGGAAGATCAGATCGTGCTTGTTACGGGGCTGCGTAAGCCCAGCTATCAGGTGAATGTGATCGAGGGCGTTGGCTTTACCGCCGCCCCGCAAAGCGGAAACGTGCAGTACGGCGGTTCGTTTGATTTCACCATCACGCTGGATGAGACCTATCGAGGGGCAGAGCCGGTTGTAAGGGCAAATTATACGCAGGTTTTGGAACCGACAGCGAAGCATGATTTCGTATATTCCTACACGCTGTCGCCGGTAACGGACAATACGGATATTAACGTTTCGGGTCTGTCCAAGCAGCAATACCTGATTAAGTGGGTGGTTGAGGGCAAAGAGACTTCGGAGATGATTGAGCACGGCGTAACACCAAAGTTTAGCACAATTCCGGAAAAAAGCCCCACACTGGAGTACGGCTATGCGTTCAAGGGCTGGCGGGACGAAGGCGGAACGGTGTATACCGGCGGGCTGCCCAAGGTGACTGGCGAAGCCACCTATACCGCGGTATTTGAAACGACGAAGCGCACGTATGAGATCGTATGGACCTCGGCGGGCGCGGTACACCGCGAAGCGTTGCCCTACGGCGCCGCCGCTACTTTTGACGGGATAGACGAGTACACCACGCGGGAATATGACCACTACAGCGAATATGTCTTCAGCGGTTGGAGCGATGGCAAGAAAACATACGCGCCGGGCACGGCGCTGCCGCTTGTCACCGGACCGGCTACCTATACCGCGCAGTTTACGCCGTCACAACGCACCTTTGCGCTGCATGTACGCTTTGTAAACGCGAATGATGGGAAAAAGCTTTCCGAAACGAGGGATACAATAGCGTATAACACGCGCTATGTAATTTCCGCGCCTTCGTATGAAGGGCTTAGCCCGTCGCAGACCGTGGCGAGCGGTATAATGCCCGCGCACGATCTATCGCTCACAATTTATTATTACAAGTCAACGGATACGCCGTATACGGTCGTGCATGAACAACAGGGATTGGACGGAGTCTACAAAGCGGTGGATACCGAAACGCTGCGCGGCGTCGCGGGACAAAATACGCGAGCCTTCGCGCGAAGCTACGATGGTTTCACGCGTGGCAGCGTGCCGGTGGAAAAAATCGCGGAGGACGGCAGCACGGCTTTGACGATTCGGTATGAACGCAGCCGGTATGAACTGAGATGGGACCCCAACGGCGGCTACTTTGACGATACGGATCTATCCACAACGGCAAAGATCGAAATTTACCAATACGGCGAAACAATCACAGTGCCGAAGGTAAAGCATACGTCGGAAGCGGCGAACAGCTACACCTTCGCGGGCTGGGACGGTACGGTGCCTGAAACCATGCCGGCATTCAACACGGGTTTCACGGCGTATTGGACGCCGTCGGCGCGGATGTACACGGTAACAGTGAACTTTGTGGACAAGTCGGGCGCGGCCATAGCGGGTGTGCAGCCGGTAAGCGGTAAGTTTGCCGCGGGGTCGGATTATTATCTGTCCGGGTTCCCGACGGTAGACGGCAAGCAGCCAAGCCAAACGAGCGCTTCCGGCGTGATGCCCGCGGCGAACGTAGCTGTTACAGTAGCGTATTACGACGCGGCGGATGCCTCGGGCTACACGGTGGAGCATTACCTTGCGGACGCAACGGGCGCGTATAGCGCCGCGCCGTACGAAACAGAGCAGCGTACCGGCTACACCGGACAGGTTACGAGCGAGACCGGCAAGAACTACGATGGCTATGCACCGGACCATGTAGATCAGGCCACAGTCACAGCGGATGGGAAGGCGGTCGTCAAGGCGTACTACGCGCGGCGGTATTACACCGTCACATGGGACGCGGGCGGCGGAACCTTCCCGGGCGGCGCGGCAAACCAGCTCATGAGCGTGCGGTATGGGGCGGCGGTGAGCGCGCCCTCTTCGCCCACCAAAGCGGCGGACGCGAACTATACCTATACCTTCAGCGGCTGGTATCCGTCGGTTGCCGGTGAAATGCCGTCGTACGATGTGACCTACACGGCGCAGTACATAAGAACGCCGCGCACGTATACGCTAACGGTGCAATACCTGTACGCGGACGGCACGCAGGCGAAGGAAGCCGTGGTAAAGGAAAACATGTCGGTAGGCGAAAGCTACCGGATCGCGTCGCCTGAGGTAAGCGGGTACGTGGCAAACCGCACGGTGGTAACGGGCGTTATGCCCGCGTCGGATACGACGGAGACGGTCACCTATGTCTCCACAAGCGGCGTGGAGTATACGGTAAAGCATGTGCGGGAGGCCGTGGGCGGCGACATCGAGGAGACCGAGGTGCTGCGCGGAACAACGGGCGCGCAGACGTCGGCCCTGCCGCGCAGCTATGACGGCTATACGGCGCAGAAGGTACAGCAGACCACCATTCGCGCGGACGGAAAGGCAGCGGTGGAGATCCGTTACACGAGAAACAGCTATCAGGTGGTATGGAACGGCAACGGCGGCACGATCGGCGGCCAAAAGACCGTAACGCGGACCGTTAAGTACGGCGAAACGCTTACGCCGCCGTCCACGCCGGTAAAGAACGGAGACGCGCAGTTCGGGTATGCGTTTGCCGGATGGGAGCCGTCGGTACCGCAGACGATGCCCGCGGGGGACCAGACGTTCTTTGCAACGTGGTCCGCGGTGCAGAACCAATACACCCTAACGGTGCACTACAAAAAAGCGGACGGCGGCGAAGCCGCGCCGAGCAAGAGCGAAGTCTATACCGTGGGACAAAACTATACCGTGAGTTCGCCAGCCGTGGAGGGCATGACGCCGAATCTGGAAACCGTTACAGGTATCATGCCCGCGGCGGATACGGAGATCACGGTGACGTACTACCCGAACAACGCCACACGGTACACAGTGAAGCACCTGCAAAAAGACGCGGCAGGCGAAGGCTACACCCTTGCGGAGACGGAATACTTACGCGGTACGGCGGGCGAGCAGACCAAGGCCGCGGCCAAGACGTACGCGGGCTTCAAGAAACCGTCTTCCGTGACGCAGCAGACCATTTCCAGCGAGACGGAAACCGTGGTGGAGATTCAGTACGAGCGCGAAAGCTACACGGTGACATGGAACGCGGGGGACGGCCAGTTCGACGGCAACGCCGCGACGAAAATCAGCACCGTAAAGTACGGCGCGGCAATCACCGGAGCGCCCACCCCAACGAAGGCGGCGGACGATCTGTTCACGTACCGGTTCACCGGCTGGTCGCCTTCGGTGGCGGATACCATGCCCGCGTGGGATGTGGCCTACACGGCGCAGTACGAGCGCACGGCCAAGCCGTATACGCTCACCGTGCTGTACCGCTTCGCGGACGGCACAACGGCGCACGAACCGCATACGGAACAGGTGAGCACGGGCGGCAGCTACAACGTGGAAAGTCCGAGTATCGAGGGCTATGCGCCTAACCAAAGCGTGGTAACCGGCACCATGCCCGCGAAGGATACGGAGATACTCGTTACCTACGTATCCACCAAGGGCGTGACCTACAAGGTGCAGCACCTTCTGGAACAGGAGGACGGGACCTACGGCCCGATCAAGGACGAGCAGGTACAGCGCGGCCAGCCGGGCGCGCAGACGGCGGCGGTGCCCAAAATCTATGAGGGCTACACCGCCGGAACGCCGGAGCAGCAGACGCTTCTGGCGAACGGCAATACCACAGTGCAGATTAAGTACGCGCGGAACGGGTATCAGGTGACGTGGAACGCGGCGGGCGGCAAGGTAAACGGGGAGGACCGATGGACGCAGACCGTGAAGTACGGCGCGTCAATCACCAAGCCCGCGGACCCGACCCGCACAAGCGACGCGGGTTACGCCTACACCTTCGGCGGCTGGGACGCGGAGATACCGGAAACGATGCCCGCGGGCGATCTGTCCTTTACCGCCAAGTGGAACACCAACCGCCAGACCTACCGGCTTACCGTGCGGTATCAGTACGAAAACGGCACGGAAGCCCACGCGTCGCAGGACTACCAGTTTATCGTCGGCGAGGGCTATGAGATCAAGGACATCCCGGCGGTAGAAGGCTACCGCCCGAACGTGACGAGCGTGAAGGGCACGATGCCCGCGAAGGACGAGACGGTGACTGTGGTTTACTACCCGGAGACCGGCACGCAGTACACGGTAAAACACCTGCTCCAGCCGGTAAGCGGCGAAGCCTATGAGCTTGCGGATACCGAAACCCTGCGGGGCGAGACGGGCAAGGAGAGCAAGGCCGCGGCGCGCAGCTATCCGGGCTTTACGGCGCAGCGCGTCGTGCAGAAACCAATCGCGGCAGATGGCAGCACCTTGGTAGAAGTGCGCTACACGCGCAATGAATACACGGTGACGTGGAACGCGGGGGAAGGCGCGTTCTCAGGCGGTGAAAAGAGCAAAACCGCGACCTATCGTTATGGAGCGGCAATAGACCGGCCGGCCAACCTGACGAGACCGGCGGACGCGAACTTTGACTATGTATTCACCGGCTGGACGCCGAGAGTGCCGGAGACCATGCCGCCGCAGAACGTGACGTATACCGCGCAGTATGGCCGCGCGGCGCAAAGCTACCAGCTTACCGTGACCTACAAAATGGGTGACGGAACGGCGGCGCCGGAAGCGCATCAAGAAACGGTAACGGCGGGCCGGACCTACCGTGTGGTATCGCCCAAGGTGGAAGGGTACACGCCGTCCATCGCGATCGTGACCGGCACGATGCCGTCGCACGATACCGAGGTGCTGGTGACGTACTACTCGAACCAAGGGGTGCAGTACAAGGTGGTGCATAAGCTGCAAAACCTGAACGGCACGGCGTATGAGCAAGCGGACTTTGAACTGCTGTACGGCCAAACGGGTACGCAGACGCGGGCCGAACCGCGTGTTTACACAGGCTTTACACCGCAAGCGATAGAGCAGCAGACGGTGAACGCGGACGGCGGCACCGTGGTGGAAATTCTGTACACCCGCAACAGCTACAAGGTAACGTGGAACGGCGCGGGCGGTACGGTGAACGGAGAAGACGAAACGATACAGAGCGTGAAATACGGCGCTGCGCTCTCCGCGCCTAACCGGCCTACTAAGCTAAGCGACGTCAATTATGACTATACGTTCAGCAAATGGGATAAGGCGATTCCGTCGGAGATGCCGGCGAACGACCTGTACTTTATCGCCCAGTGGGACACGGATGAACGGAGCTATGAGGTAACGGTCTCGTACCGAAACAAGGACGGCAGCGAAGCCTTTGAGGATATCTCGGACGTGTACGCCATCGGCAAGGACTACGCGATTTATACGCCGGAGAAGGAAGGATACTTCCCGAGCCTTGAAACGGTAACCGGCACAATGCCGGCGAACGACCTCGCGTTTACCGTGACCTATTTCCCGAACACGGACGCGAAGTACATTGTAAAGCACGTGCTGGAACCGCTGCCGGATATGCCGATGCTTCTGGTCGTGGACGACACGGACGGTATCGTCTATGTGGAAGAGACCATGGGCGGCACGGTAGACGAAGAAACACAGGCAAGGCCCATGCCGATCCCCGGCTTTACGGCGGAAACGTATACGCAGGAGACCATAGGCGGCGATACGGTGGTAACGATCCGGTACAAGCGCAACGAGTATGACGTCGTCTGGGACGGCAACGGCGGCAAGTGGGGAGAGGACGAAACGCAGACCACCACACTGCTGTACGGCCAGCGCATCGCGGAACCGGAAGAACCGACGCGGGAAGCGGACGCGACCAGCGGCTACACGTTCCTGAGCTGGGGCGCGAAGCTGCCGGAGACCATGCCCGCGGAAAACCTGACCTATGTGGCGCGTTGGAGCACAGCGGCGCGGGATTACACGTATACCGTGAAGTTCGTCTGCGAGGACGGAGCGACCGCGCCGGAGCCGATCACCGGCACGCTCGCGGCGGGCAGCGCGTATACGTTCACCGATTTCCCCGCGCTGGACGGCTACGTGGCGATTCCGAACAGCTTAACCGGTATTATGCCGGCGAGCGACCTTACCCTTACGGTGACGTATTACCCCAGCGCCATGGGCGTTCCGTACAAGGTGGAGCAGTACATGGAGCAGGCGGACGGCAGCTACAAGGCGGAAAAGACGGAGGAACGCATTGGCATCGCCGGCCAGATGACCGCCGAAACAGCGGAGGAGCTCGCGCACTACACGGCGAGACCGGTGGAGCAGCAAAAGATCCTCGGCAGCGGCGAAACGGTGGTAAAGATTTATTACGAGCGTAAGGGGTATACGATAACGTTCGATGGGAACGGCGGCGCTATGGAAGGCGCCGCAAGCGTGCGGGGCAAATGGGGCGCGGCCGTAACCGCGCCGACAGCCACGCGCGAAGGGTATACGTTCGAGGGCTGGCAGCCTGCGTTTAGCGGAACAATCCCGCAGGCAGACGCCACTTACACAGCGCAATGGAAGGCCGAAACCACGGACGATGGCGGCGGAGGTTCCGGTGGAGGCGGTTCCGGCGGCGGAGGCGGCGGTGGCGGAGCCACCGGGCCCGCCGAACCGGACAAGCCCGGCACGGACGACGCCGGGGTTACCCCCTGCGACGGCGGCGAGAGCTGCCCGACCAAGGGCACGTTCCTCGACAACCCCTACGGCAGCTGGTACCACGATTATGTGGACTATGTATTTGCAAACGGGCTGATGAAGGGCGTGTCAAGCGACCGGTTCGCGCCGGATGAAACGCTCACGCGCGGCATGCTGGTGACCATCCTGTACCGCATGGCGGGTTCACCGGCGGTGAGCGGCGCGTCGCCCTTCGCCGATGTGGCGGAAGGCAAGTGGTATACGGACGCTATCCTCTGGGCCACGCAGACCAGCGTGGTAAACGGCTACGGCAATAACCAATTCGGCGTGGAGGATGCGATTACCCGTGAGCAGATGGCGGCGATCCTACAGCGGTTTGCTAAGAGCACCGGGGTACCGACGCAGGGCGCGGCCGACCTTTCCGCCTTTGCGGATGGCGGCGCGGTATCCCCATGGGCGGTGGAAGCCGTCTCTTGGGCGGTGAACTGCGGCCTGATCACGGGCACGGGCGCGGATACGCTGGAACCCGCGGGCAGCGCGACCCGCGCGCAGGTGGCGGCCATCCTATCCCGTTTCTGTACCTATGTGAACCAAAGCAAGGCCTGACAGGCCAAGCAGGAAAGTGGGGAACAAGCGCTTCCCCCTTTCCCGCAAGCCCTCTTGATGTTGCAAGAGGGCTTGCGGGAAAGAAATCACATAACGGCCCTTCGGCCGAAACCATAGCCAAAAGGAGTAGAGGGATATGAAGATTGGAAAACGATTATTAAAATGCGTCATGAGTATGGGACTGCTCTGCTGTATTCTAATCGGCGTAATGCCGATTCAGGCGTTGGCGGACTGGAACGCATGGACGTGGCAAGTGGAAATTAAGCCGGTGCGTGGAACTGTGCATGAGGAATATAGAGCCAGAGATATGGTTCGTGACGTGATCCCTGAATTCTCCTTGTCATTTGCGGGCTTTACATCGAACGAGGTAACCAATACAGGGCGCAAAGACTATCCGGGCCAAAGAACCGGCGCGGCACAACCATTATATTTTAAAGCAACCCCGAATTATTCAGTGGGCGCGTATCAGGGCAGTATTATCAGTACGCGATGGAATGGACAGCATATTGGCAATTTGGACTGTCAGGGCGGTACGGTTCTATTGGCGACTTTTCAAGGACTGTATGTTGACCGGGTGAACGGCGATACGATGAATCTGGATTATCATACCGGCGCCCTCACCCATACCAGTACGCAGTGTGCGCAACTGTGGTGCGCGACGGTGAGATACGCCGGCTTTGGCGATCAGAATTATGATGTATATTGTCCGGCAAAATGGGTAGACGGAGACGGCGAAGATAGTATCAATATCGTAGAACTAAATTCCAGCTTTCATAATGTGCCGAGGCTGCCTGCAAGCTATACGGACAGCATTGGCAAAAAGGTTGTGGCATGGACTGAGCATGCGGATGGTTCGGGAGAGGAATTTCAATTTGAAACCACATTCCTTGATCATGATATTACACTGTATCCGAAATACAAAACGATCGCTCCCTTTACGCTTACCCTTGATTTAAATGATTCGGCCAGCGGCAATGGCACTACCAAAGCTTCGCTCCCCAGCGATTATGAAGCGAAATATGGAAATAGCTTTACCATGCAGTATTATCAAAAGTATGGCGATACCAATGCAAATGACTTGGCAAATGGAGAATGGCCGTACTGGGAGGGCGATGATGAAAGCGGTTGGAAACCTGAATCGAGCGATATCGATTTGCCCCATCCGACGCGCGAGGGCTATAAGTTTATCGGCTGGGCAGACGAAAGCGGTCAAATTGTAGGCAATAAGGATCGCAATATGAGTGTGAGCAACTGTAAGCTATATGCACAATGGGAGCCCGAAGCATATACCGTTCAGTTCGACCGGAATGGCGGCGATAAAGATGGTTCGATCACTTCGACGAAGGTCAAATTTGACCAACAGCCGGAGCCGGTCGGCATTGCGATCGGTGAAACACTGCCGGAAAAGAAGGATAAGTTTTTTAAAGGCTATTATACAGCACCAAATGGCGGCGATGTCTATTTTAATGACATAGGTAACTCAGTGCGCCACTGGACGATCGACTTAACACCGGACAGGGAAGCGGACGGCGGCACGAAAACGCTGTATGCACAGTGGAGAGGGGATGAATACCCCATTGTGCTAAACGGACAGGGCGCGAAGGTGCAACCAGTAACGGAGGTGACCGCGGAATACAATGAAATTTTGCCAGCCATACCGCAGGATGGATTGCCAATAAAAGAAGGCTACTCGTTTGGCGGATACTATACGAAAACAGATGGCGGCGGAGAGAAAATATATAACGCGGATGGCAGCAGTACAAAAAAGTGGTCGACTCGGGCAGGCACCACACTATATGCAAAATGGGAAGCCGCAAAAACGACAGTGACGCTGGATCCGCAGGGCGGGCAGCAGTCCGGGCCGACGATTCATGCCACCTACAATGAGCCTATTGCAGCTATTACGCCGCCCATCCGGCAGGGCTATACGTTTTTGGGATATAACGACCAAAGCTCCAATACTTATATTGGGCCGAATGGCAACGGTCTGAGACCGTGGGATAAAATCGACGCCACATATACGCTAAACGCGCAGTGGAAGGCCAACACTTATAATCTGGTGGTCGATCCGCAAAACGAAAGCAGTGCCATTGCGCAGACGGTCACATACGATACGGCCATGCCGTCGTTTGCAAAACCGGAAAAAACGGGAAGCGTTTTTGAAGGGTATTTTACGAAGACAGAGGATGGAGCGTGGGGTGAAAAGGTATATGACGCCAGTGCCCGTCCCGTGCAAAGCATATGGAATTATCCAAGTGATTTAAATCTTTTTGCAAAATGGAATCCGATAAAATACAAGCTTACGCTGGACAAGAATACAACAGAAGCAATAGATTGGCATGGCGGCGCAGCGACACATGATATTTATTATGGCGAACTGTACCCGTCCTTGCCCAGCCCGACGCGCAAGGGCTATGTATTTACCGGCTGGTATAGCAATGCAGTATGCGGTCCCAAGGATTTGGTGCGCGGCGGATTTACCAAGGTGACCAAAGCGGAGAACCAAACCTTATATGCCGGCTGGGAGCCGCTGCAAATCCGCGTCACCTATGTGCTGGCGGAGGATTTCCTGTGGGAAAAGATTATAGATTACGGACAGCCATATGGTGAACAGCCGAATTTGTCGAGTGATGGGCAGGTACTGAAGGGGTGGTATGTAGATCCCGAAGATGCAGCTACCCAGAAAAAGAAAACAGATACCGTGGATGTGGAATACGACCACCGGTTATATCCTGTCTATACCGGTAAGACGTATGATATTTCCTTTAGTGCAGCTTTAAGCGGGGTGTCAAATCCGAAAAAACAATCCGCTACCGTCGGAGAAAAATACGGAACGCTGCCGACATTGACAGATCCCGCTGGCAACAATACCTTTGCGGGCTGGTATTTGGAAAAGGACTACCGCACACAGGTAACGGCGGATACAGTGGTAAGCGAAGCGGAAGCACATACGCTGTATGCCAAGTGGGTACGCGGTCAACTGGTCATTGCGTTTGATCCGCAGGGCGGCTCAGCGTGTGTGGGTCGAACGATCGAATTTGACCATGCGTTCGGCGATCTGCCCGTGCCAACACGCAAGGGCTATGCTTTTAAGGGCTGGTATCAGAATGCGGCGGGTACGGGAACTGCCGCAACAGCGACGGATAAAGCCTCCAATACGGGCAATGGAACGCTAACGCTTTATGCGAAGTGGACGCCGATCACCGTGCCGGTCACCTTTAAGACCACGCTGGCGAATACTTCGATTAGCGGCAGTACTATGACGCAGCAGTTTGCTGACGCAAAATACGATCAGACCTACGGTTCACTGTTTGGCGGCACGATTCCAGCTCCGAACAATGGTACGGGCGGCGCCTATACCTTTACCGGTTGGTTTACCGATATGGGCTGGAAAATCGAAAATGATACCAAAATCAGCAGCTTGGAAGGTCATACGATCACGGCGGGCTGGAGAAATAATCAGGCGACCATTATTCTGAACGAGAACGGCGGCGTGTTGGACAGCAGTGTGCAGGCGGTCAATGTGCGGGCGCTTAATTCGTCGCTTACACTGCCGGGCGCGGATAAGGTCAGCCGGACAGGGTATACCTTCCTTGGATGGAGCCAAAACCAAACAGCGAGCACACCGGATAGCGGCCTTACACCGGGCAGCTACAAGCCCACCAGTACGGAAACGATTGTTTTATACGCCGTGTGGAAGGTAAATCAGGGCTACTATCAGGTACAGCATTATCAGCAGCAGCCGAACGGCGACTATACAGTGCGCGAAACCGAAAGCCCGCTGGAGCGGGATGCCGGTACCTTGGTAAGTGCGCAGGCAAAAACCTATCCCGGCTATCAAATTAACTATCGTGCGGCGAATACCGTAGCATCCGGCACAGTGGAAGCTGGAAAGACGCTCACGTTGAAGCTCTATTACGATCTGGATATTTATTCGGCGGTCATGGAAGTACCACAGGGCTATCAGGTAGAGGTCGTAACGGGCCAAACCATCGGACGGACGGATTCCGGCAATCAGGACAATGCATTTGACATACGCCGGGGCGGTACGCTGGCGTTTCGGGTCAAGGACGCAGCGGGTAACGCCACCGATACGCCGTTTATCGTACAGGTTAACGGTACAGAGGTGAAGCCGGCCGCGGATGGTATTTATAAAATCAGCATGGATGGCCCGAAAAGCGTTGTGATCGGCGTAGAACAGATCTATCATGTGCGCGCCAAGGAAGGAGAGACTGGTTACCGTATCGTTGCGGTGCCGGAAAATACAGAGTTCGTGGCGCATGGCAACGATTATTCCTTCACCGTCAAGCTAGACCCTCAGTACAGTCAGTCGTCGATTAAGGTGACCACCACACCGGAGGGCGGCAGTTCGCAGGAGCTTACCGCGCGGGATGGTGTATATACCATTCCATCCGTCAAGGCGGATCATACGGTATCGGTTACCGGTCTGACGCTGAACCGCTATCAGGTTACCTACGGCACCGGCAGCGGCTATACAATCGCCAAGGTGGACGCTACTACAGTGCCATATAACGGCAGCCATAGCTTTACTGTGACGGTCGCGTATGATTGCGCCGGCGCGGCGCCGGTGGTCCGCGCGAATGGTGGAAAGGCGCTTGATCCGATCCGAATCAGCGGTACAACATACACCTATAAACTGGAAGCGATTCGGGAGGACCAGCATATTACGGTGGACGCGCTGGCTGCGCATACCCACACCGTTTCCTATGAGGACAGCGCCGATTACCGCATCGTCCCGATCGACGGTATGTCAAATCCGGTGGCACATGGCGGGATGTTCGCATTTACATTTGATTTTAGCGCAGCGTATCAGAATGCGTCGCCCATAGTCATTGCCACTGGCAGCTCTGGAAAAACGGAAAAGCTGACATCGCATGGCAGTACCTATTACCTGTGGGATATTACTGAGGATACGAAGCTGACATTTGAAAACATGACCACAAAAACCTGTAAAGTCAACGTAGTAGAAGGCTATGGGTACACAGTGGAACCGTTGACAACGGGCAATGTAGTCGGCTATGGCGGTACGTATATGTTCGCGTTGCAGCTAAACGGAGATTATGCGGAGGGCGATCCGGATGTACGTGCGAACAATGATCCGGTAAGTCCCAAAATCAAGTTGGACGACCAACCCATCTATGTATACAGCGTTGGAAATGTCATAACCGATACCAAGGTGACGGTGGAACTGCCAGACAAAAAGACGTTTGCGATTAGTTGGGTGGTAGACGGTAAAACGACAACCGAAAACGTTGAAGAGGGTGAAATACCGTTATTTGGCTCAGTGCCGCAAAAAGAGTCCACGGGAAGTGCGGATTTCGTATTCCAAGGCTGGAAGGACGCATCGGGTAAGATATACACCGGGCAGCTGCCGCCGGTTTCAGCGGATGCGACTTACACCGCCGTCTTTGGCCAAACCGAGCGCAAATATCAGGTGCTGTGGTCGGTAAACGGTGCGGTGACATCGGAATCCTATCTATACGGAGCAGCGCCTGAATTTACCGGAGAAACGGAACGGCCGGAGGACAGCCAATACCGGTATACGTTTACCGGTTGGAGCGATGGGAAAAAGACCTATGCGCCGGGCGCGGCCCTGCCGCTGGTCAGCGGCCCCGTGACCTATACTGCCCAGTACGAAATAGCCGCGCGGGAGTATGAACTTACGGTGCAATACCAGTACGCAAACGGAAGTACGGCGGCGCCGGAGAAAAGAATGCCGGTCGCGGCAGGGGAGACCTATTCGGCGGATTCTCCGAATATCTCGGGCTACACGCCGACCCAGCAGACTCTTACAGGAACCATGCCTAGCACCGATCTGAACCTTACCGTTGTGTATTACAGTGATAGCGGTACGCCATACAAGGTGGTTCACAAAAAGCAAGAGCTGTCCGGGGCCGGATATGTCATGGCGGAAACCGAACAACTGCGCGGTACGCCGGGAGAACAGACCGAGGCTGTGGCAAAGGCCTATGAGGGCTTTACGGCACAAGGATTTTCACAGACCGCCATCAATAGAGATGGCATGACGGAGATCGAGATCAAATATAATCGCAACAGCTATGAGGTGAAGTGGGATCCGAACGGCGGGTACTTTAACGATGCCGGACTGACGACGGCAGTAAAAAGCGAAACCTACCAGTATGGCGAAACGATCAATGAGCCGGAGGTAAGGCACGCGTCGGAAGCGGCAAACAGCTTTACCTTTGCGGGATGGAATGCTGCGGTGCCGCAAACGATGCCGGCAGGAAGCCAGAGCTATACGGCGTACTGGACGCCGTCGGCGCGGGTATACACGGTGAAGGTGAGCTTTGTAGATCAGGACGGAAAGGCGATCGGCGGCGCCGAACCGGTAAGCGGAAAGTTTGCGGTGGGATCAGACTATTACTTGTCCGGCTTCCCGGCGGTGAGCGGTAAAACCGCGAGCCAAACAAGCGTTTCGGGCGTGATGCCCGCATCCAATGTAAACGTCACGGTGGTTTATTATGATGAGTCGACCGCTGCAACCTATACGGTGGAGCATTATCTCGCGGGGACGGACGGAACCTACGGCGCGGCATATGAAACCGAAACGCGGACCGGCTTTGCGGACCGTCAGACAAGCGAGACCGGCAAGAATTACGACGGTTACACGGTGGACCATGTGGAGCAAGCCACAGTCACAGCGGACGGCAAGGCGGTCGTCAAGGCGTACTATGCGCGGCGGTATTACACCGTCACATGGGACGCGGGCGGCGGAACCTTCCCGGGCGGCGCGGCGAATGAGCTTACCAGCGTGCGGTATGGTGCGGCGGTGAGCGCGCCCACAGCGCCCACCAAAGCGGCGGATGCGAACTATACCTATACATTCAGCGGCTGGTATCCGTCGGTTGCCGGTGAAATGCCGTCGTACGATGTGACCTACACGGCGCAGTACATAAGAACGCCGCGCACGTATACGCTAACAGTGCAATACCTGTACGCGGACGGCACGCAGGCGAAGCAAGCCGTGGTAAAGGAAAACATGTCGGTGGGTGAAAGCTACCGGATCGCGTCGCCCGAGGTAAGCGGGTACGCGGCAAACCGCACGGTGGTAACGGGCGTTATGCCCGCGTCGGATACGACGGAGACGGTCACCTATGTCTCCACGAGCGGCGTGGAGTATACGGTAAAGCATGTGCGGGAGGCCGTGGGCGGCGACATCGAGGAGACCGAGGTGCTGCGCGGAACAACGGGCGCGCAAACGTCGGCCCTGCCGCGCAGCTATGACGGCTACACGGCGCAGAAGGTACAGCAGACCACCATTCGCGCGGACGGTACGGCAGCGGTGGAAATCCGTTACACGCGAAACAGCTATCAGGTTGTGTGGAACGGCAACGGGGGCACGATCGGTGGACAAAAGACCGTAACGCGGACCGTTAAGTACGGCGAAACGCTTACGCCGCCGTCCACGCCGGTAAAGAACGGAGACGCGCAGTTCGGGTATGCGTTTGCCGGATGGGAGCCGTCGGTACCGCAGACGATGCCCGCGGGGGACCAGACGTTCTTTGCAACGTGGTCCGCGGTGCAGAACCAATACACCCTAACGGTGCACTACAAAAAAGCGGACGGCGGCGAAGCCGCGCCGAGCAAGAGCGAAGTCTATACCGTGGGACAAAACTATACCGTGAGTTCGCCAGCCGTGGAGGGCATGACGCCGAATCTGGAAACCGTTACAGGTATCATGCCCGCGGCGGATACGGAGATCACGGTGACGTACTACCCGAACAACGCCACGCGGTACACAGTGAAGCACCTGCAAAAAGACGCGGCAGGCGAAGGCTACACCCTTGCGGAGACGGAATACTTACGCGGTACGGCGGGCGAGCAGACCAAGGCCGCGGCCAAGACGTACGCGGGCTTCAAGAAACCCTCTTCCGTGACGCAGCAGACCATTTCCAGCGAGACGGAAACCGTGGTGGAGATCCAGTACGAGCGCGAAAGCTACACGGTGACATGGAACGCGGGGGACGGCCAGTTCGACGGCAACGCCGCGACGAAAATCAGCACCGTAAAGTACGGCGCGGCAATCACCGGAGCGCCCACCCCAACGAAGGCGGCGGACGATCTGTTCACGTACCGGTTCACCGGCTGGTCGCCTTCGGTGGCGGATACCATGCCCGCGTGGGATGTGGCCTACACGGCGCAGTACGAGCGCACGGCCAAGCCGTATACGCTCACCGTGCTGTACCGCTTCGCGGACGGCACAACGGCGCACGAACCGCATAGGGAACAGGTGAGCACCGGCGGCAGCTACAACGTGGAAAGCCCGAGCATCGAGGGCTATGCGCCCAACCAAAGTGTGGTAACCGGCACCATGCCCGCGAAGGATACGGAGATACTTGTTACCTATGTATCCACCAAGGGCGTGACCTACAAGGTGCAGCACCTTCTGGAACAGGAGGACGGGACCTACGGCCCGATCAAGGACGAGCAGGTACAGCGCGGCCAGCCGGGCGCGCAGACGGCGGCGGTGCCCAAAATCTACGAAGGCTACACCGCCGGAACGCCGGAGCAGCAGACGATTCTGGCGAACGGCAATACCACAGTGCAGATTAAGTACGCGCGGAACGGGTATCAGGTGACGTGGAACGCGGCGGGCGGCAAGGTAAACGGGGAGGACAGATGGACGCAGACCGTGAAGTACGGCGCGTCAATCACCAAGCCCGCGGACCCGACCCGCACAAGCGACGCGGGTTACGCCTACACCTTCGGCGGCTGGGACGCGGAGATACCGGAAACGATGCCCGCGGGGGATTTGTCCTTTACCGCCAAGTGGAACACCAACCGCCAGACCTACCGGCTTACCGTGCGGTATCAGTACGAAAATGGCACGGAAGCCCACGCGTCGCAGGACTACCAGTTTATCGTCGGCGAAAGCTATGAGATCAAGGACATCCCGGCGGTAGAAGGCTACCGCCCGAACGTGACGAGCGTGAAGGGCACGATGCCCGCGCAGAACACGGTGGTAACGGTTCTGTATTATCCGGAGACCGGCACGCAGTACACGGTAAAACATCTGCTCCAGCCGGTAAGCGGCGAAGCCTATGAGCTTGCGGATACCGAAACCCTGCGGGGCGAGACGGGCAAGGAGAGCAAGGCCGCGGCGCGTAGCTATCCGGGCTTTACGGCGCAGCGCGTCGTGCAGAAACCAATCGCGGCAGATGGCAGTACCTTGGTAGAAGTGCGCTACACGCGCAATGAATACACGGTGACGTGGAACGCGGGAGAAGGCGCGTTCTCAGGCGGTGAAAAGAGCAAAACCGCGACCTATCGTTATGGAGCGGCAATAGACCGGCCCACCAACCTGACGAGACCGGCGGACGCGAACTTTGACTATGTATTCACCGGTTGGACGCCGGAAGTACCGGAGACCATGCCGCCGCAGAACGTGACGTATACCGCGCAGTATGGCCGCGCGGCGCAAAGCTACCAGCTTACCGTGACCTACAAAATGGGTGACGGAACGGCGGCGCCGGAAGCGCATCAAGAAACGGTAACGGCGGGCCGGAGCTACCGTGTGGTATCGCCCAAGGTGGAAGGGTACACGCCGTCCATCGCGATCGTGACCGGCACGATGCCGTCGCACGATACCGAGGTGCTGGTGACGTACTACTCGAACCAAGGGGTACAGTACAAGGTGGTGCATAAGCTGCAAAACCTAAACGGCACGGCCTATGAGCAAGCGGACTTTGATCTGCTGTACGGCCAGACGGGTACGCAGACGCGGGCCGAACCGCGAGTTTACACAGGCTTTACACCGCAAGCGATAGAGCAGCAGACGGTGAACGCGGACGGCGGCACCGTGGTGGAAATTCTGTACACCCGCAACAGCTACAAGGTAACGTGGAACGGCGCGGGCGGCAAGGTGAATGGGGAGGACGAAACGATACAGAGCGTGAAATACGGCGGCAGTATCACTTCGCCCACAAGACTTGCCAAGGATGAGGACGTAAACTACAGCTATAGGTTCAGCAAATGGGATAAGGCCATTCCGTCGGAGATGCCGGCGAAGGACCTGTACTTTATCGCCCAGTGGGACACGGATGAACGGAGCTATGAGGTAACGGTCTCGTACCAAAACAAGGACGGCAGCGAAGCCTTTGAGGATATCTCGGACGTGTACGCCATTGGCAAGGACTACGCGATCTACACGCCGGAGAAGGAAGGATACTTCCCGAGCCTTGAAACGGTAACGGGCACAATGCCGGCGAACGACCTCGCGTTTACCGTGACCTATTTCCCGAACACGGACGCGAAGTACATCGTAAAGCACGTGCTGGAACCGCTGCCGGATATGCCGATGCTTCTGGCCATGGACGACACGGATGGTATCGTCTATGTGGAAGAGACCATGGGCGGCACGGTAGACGAAGAAACACAGGCAAGGCCCATGCCGATCCCCGGCTTTACGGCGGAAACGTATACGCAGGAGACCATAGGCGGCGATACGGTGGTAACGATCCGGTACAAGCGCAACGAGTATGACGTCGTCTGGGACGGCAACGGCGGCAAGTGGGGAGAGGACGAAACGCAGACCACCACGCTGCTGTACGGCCAGCGCATCGCGGAACCGGAAGAACCGACGCGGGAAGCGGACGCGAACAGCGGCTACACGTTCCTGAGCTGGGGCGCGAAGCTGCCGGAGACCATGCCCGCGGAAAACCTGACCTATGTGGCGCGTTGGAGCACAGCGGCACGGGATTACACGTATACCGTGAAGTTCGTCTGCGAGGACGGAGCGACCGCGCCGGAGCCGATCACCGGCACGCTCGCGGCGGGCAGCGCGTATACGTTCACCGATTTCCCCGCGCTGGACGGCTATGTGGCGATTCCGAACAGCCTAACCGGTATTATGCCGGCGAGCGACCTTACCCTTACGGTGACGTATTACCCCAGCGCCATGGGCGTTCCGTACAAGGTGGAGCAGTACATGGAGCAGGCGGACGGCAGCTACAAGGCGGAAAAGACGGAGGAACGCATTGGCATCGCCGGCCAGATGACCGCGGAAACAGCGGAGGAGCTCGCGCACTACACGGCGAGACCGGTGGAGCAGCAAAAGATCCTCGGCAGCGGCGAAACGGTGGTAAAGATTTATTACGAGCGTAAGGCGTATACGGTAACGTTCGACGGGAACGGCGGCACTTTGGAAGGCGCCGCAAGCGTGCGAGGCAAATGGGGCGCGGCCGTAACCGCGCCGACAGCCACGCGCGAAGGCTACACGTTCGAGGGCTGGCTCCCGGCGTTTAGCGGAACAATCCCGCAGGCAGACGCCACATATCAGGCGCAATGGAAAACCAACAGCGGCGGCGGAACCGGCGGCGGAGATTCCGGTGGCGGCGGAGCCGGAGGCGGCGGTGGCGGAGCCACTGGGCCCGCCGAACCGGACAAGCCCGGCACGGACGACGCCGGGTTTACCCCCTGCGACGGCGGCGAGAGCTGCCCGACCAAGGGCACGTTCCTCGACAACCCCTACGGCAGCTGGTACCACGATTATGTGGACTATGTATTTGCAAACGGGCTGATGAAGGGCGTGTCAAGCGACCGGTTCGCGCCGGATGAAACGCTCACGCGCGGCATGCTGGTGACCATCCTGTACCGCATGGCGGGTTCGCCAGCGGTGAGCGGCGCGTCGCCCTTCGCCGATGTGGCGGAAGGCAAGTGGTATACGGACGCTATCCTCTGGGCCACGCAGACCGATGTGGCGGGCGGCTACGGCAACGACCGCTTTGGTCCGGACGATCCGATCACCCGCGAACAGACCGCGGCGATCCTGTACCGCTACGCGGTGCTGAAGGGCTTTGACACCGACGGCAGGGCGGAGCTCTCGGGCTTTACGGATGCGAACGAAGTATCCGCGTGGGCGCGGGAAGCCATGCAGTGGTGTGTGCAAAAGAGCCTGATCACAGGCAGAACAGAGCAGGAGCTCGCGCCCGCCGGAACGGCAACGAGAGCGGAAATAGCGGCGATCCTGTCCCGCTACTGCGGACAGGTGGCCAAATGAAACAGGGATAAGCAACGCACGGGCGGAGGGGGAACTTTCCGCTCCCCCTCTCCCGCAAGCCCTTAATTTTAAGGGCTTGCGGGAGGGAATCCGCAGCGACTTTGCAATAATGAAATGGAGGAGAAGGCATGAGCAGAAATAAAAGCAGGTTAAAACGCTGTGTCAGCAGCTTGCTGGCGGCAGTAATGCTGCTGACGATGCTGCCAACCGCCGCGCTGGCCGCCGACAAGGCGACGGTGACCCTGCCGAAGGGCGGCGATACGTTTACCGTTGCAGTAGAAAGCACGGTGGAACCGTATGAAGAAACGGATACGGCGCAAATATACCGGATCAATAAGGACAGCGATTTTACCTTCCGTGTAAAAATGGCGGAAGATCATGCCGGCACGCAGGTGCTGGTAGCGGCGAACGGTAAGGCGTGCCCCCCTCGGAAGAGGGGACCTATACGCTCTCCGGCGTGACGGAAGACACCGAGGTGACGATAGAACCCATCCGTCCGGCCGGCAATGCGATAATGCCCATTGCGGATAAGGTGACGGTCACTTTGCCGAAAAACGACGAAGTGTTTACGATCACCGCCGATGGATACGGCAGCCCAGCGGTTTCGGGGAATCAGCAGAAGTATTCCATTACAAAAGGGGAACACTTTACATTCAACGTAAAATTGCAGGATGCCTATACGCAAACGAACATGAAGGTTTTAGCTGGCGGAAGTGAAATTTTTGGAACCGCGCCGGACATAAAGACTTATACCATTTCAGGTGTACAAAGTAATACAGTGGTGGAGATACAACCGGGAAACGGTTCGATATGGACAAAAAACACCTATAATGTGACGATCCCCAAATCCGGAAAAGGCTATCGTCTGACGCAGGTGACCGTAGGCAGCGCTTCTACATCGGTTATCGATACCTCCGGCAGCTATATTGCCAAAGCGACACATGGCAATAAGATAATATTTACGATTGCGCTGGAAACGGGCTACACAGAGGCAACGCCACAAGCCTCATACGGCGGCAAAAAGCTGACAGGTGTGAAGAACACAGGCAATAGCACAGTTACCTATACGATTGATGCCGTTACCAGTGAGATATCTGTGTCTATCACAGATGCGGCGGCAAACCGGCATACAGTAACATTTCCAACAGATCAAACCGGTTTTACTGTTGCCAGCGTGGATGGCACCATGATGGTAGATCATAACGGCACCTATCAATTTTATGTGCATGTGGCGGACGGCTATACAGGAACGCCGATCGTGCGGGGCATTATTACTACCGATGCAGGACAAACTACAAAGAACGCCGACCATACGAGTAATACGCACTTGTATTCTATCTCCGGCGTAAACGGCGATATGACGATTGAAGTAACGGGTATCTCGCCGAGCAAATGCACGGTGAATTGGCTCGATCAAACTACGTATAAATTTAAGGTTCCTGGTGCGATTGGAAACTCTATCACGGTGTCCGCTGGAACAAAGCTTTCCTTTCAACTGGAACTGGATGAAAGTGTAGATCCAGATAATATTGTGGTGATAGCGGATATGGAGACGCTGACAGGAACACCAGAGGCGGACAATCCATACCTACTGAATTTTACTTTAGAAGTCAAGACAAATGTGAAGCTGGAAGTGGAAAACGCAGCCGGCAAAACATATGCTATCACATGGCATGTAGATGGCAGAGAAACAAAAACAACCTGTGCCCACGGTGACATACCTAAATTCAGTGGCTCGACCGCAAAGGTATCCAGCGGGGGAATGGACTATACTTTTGTTGGCTGGGCCTACGGCGGTACTGGTACCCCCAGCACGGACGCGGCGGATTATAAGAACGGCTCATCGACCGGCGGCGCGTCGTTGGTCGGTAAGGATGCGCCGTTACCCGCCGCCATAGAGGCGCGGGATTATTACGCGGTGTACAGCGCGGAAAAGCAGACCTATATGGTGACCTGGATCGTAGACGGACAGGTCAGTACGACCCAAGTGACCTATGGTGATGTTCCTGCGTTTAGCGGAGCGGAACCAACCAAAGCGCAGGACAGCCAAAACACGTATACGTTTAAGGGCTGGACAATGGCGGGCGGCGACGGCACTCTGTATGGAAAGGGAAATGCATTCCCTGCCGTTACCGGAGCGGTAACCTATATTGCCGAATTTGAAGCCGCCGCAAGAACCTTTACCCTCACCGTGCAATATGAAAAAGAAGAGGATCTGCGGCTGAATATGGACAGCTATGTGACGACGACGCAGCAGTTTGCAGCCGGCGCGAGCTATACGGTAACCAACCCAACTGCTGTTGCAGGCTATAGCTGGCGTTCGGATCATCCGTTGACGGGCACTATGCCCGCCACGAACATGACGATCGTGATTACTTTTTACGCTAAAACAGATACGGCCTATCAAGTAAAACACTATAAAGGGAGTATATCGGCGGGAAATCTGGTGCGGACGGACAACCTGAAGGGCACAACGGACTCCACAGTTACCCCCTCCACGATCGTGATGGACGGCTATGATGCACCAACAAGCATTACCGGCACAAAGATCGACGCGGACGGTTCGACCGTGATTGCACTGATCTACACCCCGCACAAGTATACCGTAACATGGGACGCAAACGGCGGCTCGCTCAAGAATGACTCTTCTAACGATGTAGCGATCCTGACGCGCCAAGTCGCTTATGGCGACAAGATCACCGTGCCGAATAGCCCTACGCGGAGCGAAGATGAGAACAATCGCTACGCTTTTAAGGAATGGACCGGTTACACGGCGGATATGACCATGCCAGCCAAGGACATGACCTTTTTAGCGGAGTGGACGCCCACGGCGCGTGAATACGCCGTTACGGTAAAGTATGTACTTGCTTCGGATAGCACACAGGCCGCCGCGGATGGAACCGTCACAAAGAAAGTGGGAGAGGCGTATAGTATTGCCTCGCCCGCGGTTACCGGCTATACCCCGGCACAGGCTGTGGTTGCGGGCAAGATGCCTGCGGGCGGCGCAACCGTTACGGTAAAGTATTTCCCGAATACGGCCACAACCTATAAGGCGGAATACTACTTTCAGCCTGCGTCGGGCAGTACGGATTTGAATCAGTTTGAAAAAAATACAACGCTTGCGCCGGATGAAACGCTGTCCGGCACGACGGGCGTCAAAACCAACGTCGTTGCCAAGCCGGTGGATGGCTTTAAGGCGCAAACCGTGACCCAACAAACGATTAACGCTGAGGGCAACACCGTTGTGAAGGTGTACTATGACCGCCAGACGTACACCATCACATGGGATGCGGGACAGGGCGCCTTTGGAGACGGCAGCAGCTTTGCCTTGCAAAAAAACGTGATGTACGGCTCGACTGTTTTAGATTATGACGCGCCTACCCGGAAAGCAGATAATGCAAATAGCTATACGTTTAGTAAATGGGCGGATCATGACAGCACGATGCCCGCGCAGAATATCACCGTCCGTGCGGAGTGGACGGCAATCCCGTTGACGTATACACTGACGATCAACTACATATTGCCAAGCGGGACACAGGGTGATATTAAGAATCCCGATCCGACTGTTATTGCGGGAAAAAAAGCAGGGGAGAAGGTTGTCTTTGAGAACGTGCCAGTGGTAACTGGCTACACCCCCTCGCAGAGTCCCGTAACGGTTACCATGCCCGCGCAGGATGTTACGGTTACCGTAAACTACTTCCCGGACACCGATACGGCGTACAAGGTAGAGCACTACCTGCAAAAGGCGGATGGAAGCGGTTATGAGGAAAGTCCGGCTGACACGGACAACATGACCGGCACGACCGATAGTGACACCGCAGCCGCGGCAAAATCCTACGACGGCTTTGCGCTCAAGGGCTCGATCGTGCAGGAGAAGATCAAGGCGGACGGATCGACGGCCATCAAGGTGTATTATGACCGGAAAAAATACACCATGACATGGGACCTGATTGACGGCACTTGGACGAATGGCTCCACTCAGACGACCACGGAAGTAACTTTCGGACAGAAAATTGTGCCGCCGGACAGCAGCAGCGCCACTGGCAAGACCAGTGACCCGAACTCCAAGTATACCACGTATACATGGAAGGACTATTCAGACGATACGACGCTGTCCCAGCCGCAGAACAAAACATTTCAGGCCCAGTGGACGACAGAGAAGCAGACCTATACGCTGCACGTGGTATGCAAGATGCCGGACGGTTTTGGCGGCGATACGCCTACGGTAGATGATCAGGCTTGTAGCTATGGCGTTAAATACAGCGTTTCCATGCCGCCGCGAGACGGCTACTTCCCGGCGCAAGCTATACTGACTGGCACAATGCCGGCGGAAAATCTAACGGTAGAGGTGCCGTATTATCCTGATACTTCGGTGAAATATACCGTCAAGCACCATTTGGCCGATCTGGAGGGCGGCACGTATACAGAGGAAGAAAAGGCGCGGGAAACGAGGGGCGGTGTAACGGGTCAGCAAACCGCCGCTACTGCGAAAAGTTTTGAGGGTTTTGTGCTGCGAGGGGGTGGCATCCAGAACAAAACAATTGCGGCGGATGGCAGTACAGTGGTTGACGTCTACTATGACCGCGTAGAATACGATGTTACGTGGGATGCGGGCACCGGCACGTTTGCCGGAAGTGAACCGATTAAAAAAACGAAGGTGAAGTTCGGCGCGAAGATACCGAAGCTGGAAGATGTACCGAGAAAGAATCAGGACAGCCAGTATTCGTACCAATTTAAGGAATGGACAGGCTGGACCGCCGACGACATAATGACCGCCAGCGGAAAGAGCTATCAGGCGGCGTATAATTCCACAGAGCTTCAATATACGCTGACGCTGGCCTATGAAAAGTCAGATACAGGCCTGTCACTGGACTTGCCCGCGGGCACAAGCAAGCAACTGGCGTATAACGCCGCCTATGATTTTACGGCGGACGCGAATAAGCCGGAGGAAAAACCGGGCTACCACTGGGTGGCGGATCACCCCTTGACGGGCAAAATGCCCGCCGAGTCGCTCACGATCACGGTAACCTATTACCCAAACACCAATACAAAATACGTGGTAAAGCATGCGCTGCAAAGCGTGACGGATGACAACGGCTATGAGGAACAAGCAGGCGACGAGCAGACCTATTCCGGCGTAACGGATTCGGAAGTGACCCCGGCGCCGCGCACCTATACCGGCTTTACCGCGCAAAGCGTGCAAGCGGAAAAAATCAGTCCGAATGGCGACACGGTGATTACCATCAAGTATAACCGCAACAGCTACCCCGTGATATGGAACGCGAACGGCGGTTATTTCGGGGAGAAAACCGCCGATAAAAAGACCTATACCCAGCAGGTCAAGTACGGCGGCGTAATCGAAATGCCGACGGCGGCGGATTATACCTCTCTGTCGCGCGATTCGGACGCGCAGCACGCATATACCTTCGCGGATACATGGGAGGGCTACGACGCAGCCAACAAGCCCACCATGGATACGGTGGCGGGCAAGACCTACTATGCCAATTGGAACGAGACAGCGGTCGAGTACAAGCTGACGGTTACGTATAAAATGCCGGAAGGCAGCACGGCGACCGCGCCTCCGAAATACGAGCATGATTATAAGGTTGGCGATTCCTATACTGTTGCATCTCCGACGGATGTATCGGGCTACACCCCCAGTCAGTCGGCGGTGAGCGGTGTGATGCCCGCGCAGGATGTAAACGTCACGGTAGAGTACTTTGCCAGCGCGGCAACGGCGTACAAGGTATATCATTATATTCAGCCGCTGAACAGCGATAAGACAGGAGTGCTCACGGGTAACGAAAGCTATACGCTGTACAAGATCGGAGCGGATACCGATTATGAAACCTATTACGGCATGACGGATACAGAGACAGCGGCCATAGCCAAGGACCTGCCCGGTTTTAAGGCGCAAACCATTACGCAGACCAACATCACCGCGAACGGCGAAGCGGTGGTCAAGATATACTACGACCGCCAGAAGTTCGATGTGACGTGGAATGCGGTATACGGCCTGTTTGATTCTCTTAATCGCACCTTTACTACGCAGGTATATTACGGGGGGAAGATCGCCCCGCCGGAGACGCCCCCGGCCCGCGACCCGGACAACGACTATACCTATACATTTGACGCATGGCAGAACTGGTCGGAAGGCGATGTGATGCCAGCGGAGAACAAAACATATCTGGCGCAGTGGTCGCAGACCGAACAGGAATATACGCTGACCGTTCTGTTTAAGCGCTCGGATGCGGACCGTGTGGAGAGCGTACCGAAGTTCCCTGAAACGTATACGCAAACATTGGCAAAAGGCGCGGCATACAAGCTGGAGCTGAACCCCACGGACAACACCTCTGCCTACTACGTGCAGGGCTATACGCCGAACCAGTCCGAAATAGCAGGCACCATGCCAACGGGCGATGTGACGGTTACCGTCATTTACAGCCCGAATACGGCTACGAAGTATACGGTTCGCCACTTTAAAAAGAATATCAGGCAGGACGCTTATACGGAGGCAACGGAGGACACGCAGGAGCTTTCCGGCACGACCAACACAATGACCAAAGCATCCGCACTGCATTATGAGGGTTTTACGCCGGAATCTTTTGAACAGAGCAACATTGATGCGGACGGAAACGCAGAAGTGAGAGTGTACTATACCCGCAACCTTTACGATGTGGTGTGGGACGCCGTGGAAGGACATTACACGGGTGGCGCTAAGACCATCAAGACGCAGGCAGAGTACGGGGAGCATATCGCAGCGCCGACGGATGAAGCGCTGAACAACGCAGGCTTTACCCGCGACGAAGACGCGCACAATCAGTACGCCTTCGACAAATGGCTGGACGCGGACAATCAGGAGTTTACGGCGATTGCAATGCCTGCAAGAACCGTGTATTACCACGCTGCGTGGAAGTCGAGCCCGCACCCGTATAAACTGACCATCAATTATGTGATGGAGGACGGACATACTGAGCTGGCGCCAACGCAGTATACGGCAGAACTGCATTTCGAGGCTGCATACTCGCAGGTCTCGCCCACAGTAACCGGCTACACGCCTGATCGTGCGACGGTCAGCGGGACAATGCCGGCGGCGGATCACACGATCACGGTAACCTATAAACCGAACCATGACACCGCGTACACTGTGAAGTATTACTACCAACAGACCACAGGTGATGAGTACGACCATGCAGAAAGCCAAAACGGAACAGGAAATGGTACGACGAACACGCTGACCGCTGTAACGCCGGGCGGCGCGAACGGCTTCCATCTTTCGAAGCAGGAAGGCAAAAAGCTAACGCAGCAGAATATCGCGGCGGACGGTACGACCGTGGTAGAGGTTTATTATGACCGCAACGTACACACAGTGACTTGGGACGCGAAGGAGGGGTATTTTGCACAAAACCCGGCGACCGAGAATCCGGTAAAAACACAAACAGCGGAATATCGTTACGGCGCGACGATTACCCCGCCGTCCATTTCGCCGGTGCGCGAGAGCGACAATCAGAGCGACTATCAGTTCAAGGAATGGTCGCAGTTTGTCGCAGGTATGGCAATGCCCGATAGCGATAAAACGTTTGACGCGACGTGGGATCATACCGAGCGTAAGTATGAGCTCTCGGTAGAATATGTGCTTGAAAATCCGGGTTCCGCAGTCACACCGGAGACGTATAAACAATCGCTGATCGTAGGCGGCAAATATGATGTAACGGCGCCCGCCGTGCCGGGCTTTACGCCCAAAACGGTTTCGCCGGAAAACTTATATTTCAGCTCGGTGAAACCACAGATCAAGGGGGTCATGACCGCGGAGGATGCGCCGTATACGGTCACGTATCAGCCGAACAGCGACACCCCGTATCAGGTGGCGGTCTATCTGGAGCAGGTGGACGGAACCTACAAGGCCGAGCCGGATCACACATATGACGCGGCGCACAAATTCAGCGACGCGGACGCGGTCACGTATCAGGGCGTTACCGGCCGGCAAACAGCGCTTACCGGAAACGAGTACGCCTACACAAATTATCATCTGGATACCGCAGAGGGGAAGGGCGTGCGGAACGTCGAGATTCTCGGCGTCGATCCGGACGGCAATAACCAAAACGGTACGACGGTAAATCCCGTCGTTGTGAAGATATACTACGCGCGCGATCAGTTTGCGCTGAACTGGAACGCGAACGGCGGTACGATGACGGCGACCGGAAACTATACGCCGAACGGAACCTATCGCTGGGGCACGGTCATCACCGCGCCGAAAACGGACGCGGACGGTGCGGAACTGACGCGTACCGGCTATAGCTTTAACGGCTGGACGGTCGCGCTCACACCGGCCGATGCGGCAGTCACGGAGATTCCGGCCCATATGCCGGCGGCGGACCTTACCGCCACGGCAGGCTGGAAAGCAGGTACGCATGTGGTGACCTTTGTTCCCGGTGAAGGCGGTTCCATCAGCTCCAACGGCGTAGAGCTGACGGACGGCAATAAACTTACCGTGACATACGACGCGAAATACGGCAAGCTGCCCCGCGCCAGCCTGTCCGGCAAGGTATTTCAGGGCTGGTTCACCGCGGCAAGCGGCGGCACGAAGATCACGGCGGATACCGTGGTCAAGCTGATGGAAGACACAACACTCTACGCGCAGTTCGGCGATTCCGAACCCTCCGGCGGCGACGGCACCAAGCCGGATGATTCCGGCAGCGGCGGCAGCTCCGGCGGCGGTGGAGGCGGTGGAGGTGGCGGCGGAGCCGCCGCACCGGATACCGGCACGAATGATACGGTGACCAATCCGGACGGCTCCAAGACCGAGACCGTGACCGATGAAAAAACAGGCACGACCACCGAAACCACCACTTACCCGGATGGTTCCGTAATCATCAAGGTAACCGATAAGGACGGCGGCGTCACCGTCACCGAAACACGCAAGGACGGTGTGAAGGTGGAGACGACCATCGGAAAGAATGGCGATATCACCGCAAATGTGACCATACCGAACGGGATGAACAACGTTGTGGTAGATATCCCGGTGGGAAATCCCACACCGGGCATGACAGCCGTTATCGTCAAGCCGGACGGCAGCGAAGAGCTGGTCAACAAGTGCGCAGTCACCGAGACCGGCCTGCGCGTATGGCTGGATGAGTCGGCCACGCTCAAGGTGGTGGATAACGCCAAGCAGTTCGACGACGTGCCCGCGGAAAAGTGGTACGCGGACGCTGTCAGCTTCGTCACCTCGCGCGGCCTGTTCAGCGGCATGGGCGACAGAACCTTTGCGCCGGACGCGCAGATGAGCCGCGCCATGCTGATGACCGTGCTGGCCCGTTTGGACGGGCAGGACACGGCTGGCGGAGAGCAGTGGTATTCCAAGGCCATGGCGTGGGCGGTGCAGACCGGCATTTCGGACGGCACCAACCCGGATGGCAGCATCACCCGGGAACAGCTCGCGGCCATGCTGTACCGTTTTGCGGGCTCGCCTGCGGTGGATGGCGGCGAGCTGGCGTTCAGCGACGCGGATCAGGTATCTGCGTACGCGGCGGATGCGCTGCGCTGGGCATCCGGTAAGGGCATCATTACCGGCAAGGGCGGCGGGCTGCTCGATCCCAAGGGCAACGCCACCCGCGCCGAAGTGGCGGCCATGCTGATGCGTTACGTCAGCCTATAAAACCCAAAGGCATTGGGGGAGGGGACTTTCGTCCCCTCCCGCTCCAAGCCCATCTGTTTATAAGGTGGGTTTGGAGCGGGAGATTAAAAATATAATTCTCTGGATAGAGAGGTGGGCAGTATGGGTAAACGGTTATTTACACAGGACGAAGTGGAAACATTGGAGCAAAACCCAAACGTTTTTTCGGTATCGCCGCGTGAGATACAGTATACCAACGCGTTTAAAGAGCATTTTATCGAGCGGTACATGGCGGGAGAAGGACCGACGAAGATCTTTACAGACGCGGGCTTCTCCGTGGAAATGCTGGGGTATAAGCGCGTGGAACGGGCTTCCTATCACTGGCGGCGGGCGTATGAGGCGGGCCAGCTGGGGAAATGGAAGGAGATCAATAACGACCGCACGCCCCGCAAGCTGCTGCTGAATGTGATCCGTGAACAGCAGGCGCAGATTCGCAAGCTGCAAAAGGAACTGAGACGGGCGAGGAGCAAAGAGGGAAAGAGCGCATAGGAAAAGGGCTGAAATGACATGAAAACGATGCAGGATAGCCGGGACGAAATAGAAGGTCTGGCAAAGCGGCTGATAAAGGCATATTTTGTAGAGCGCGACTATACTAGCTTGCTTTCTTTAATTTCCGAACGGATCAGCTGGGTAGGCGCCGGGCGTGTGGAAATCGGCTACGACCGCCGGTCGCTGATAGAGCTTTTTGCGCGGGAGCGACAAACGTATCAGGGCGGCTGGGTGATATCGGACGAGCAGTATCATATCGAACAGCTGGGGCCGGATATCGCGGGCGGTATCATTACCCTTACCGTGCAGTCCGATCTTACCGGTGGAGTGGCGTTCCGTAAGCCGGTGCGCTTTTCCGGCGTGTTCCGGCGGGAGCGTGACGGCTGGAAGGTGGTACAGTTCCATCATTCTATGCCGTTTGAAGAGCAGGCCGGGGAAACCGGGTTCAACGTGGAAAAGGCGCGGCGGGACTATATGGAGATAGAGCGGTCCCTGCGTCAGATGCTGGAGCAGCAAGGCCGAAAGTTGCAGGAGCAGGACGGCCTGACGGGCCTGCTGAACCGCCCGGGCTTTGAAAGCAGGTGTCGGGAGGCGCTGGCAAAGCCGAGTGAAAAACGGTTTGCGGTGCTGACGTTCGGGGTGAACCATTTCCGCTATATCAACCAACTGCACGGTTTTGATGTGGGGGATAATGTTTTGCGGAGCGTTGCGCAGAACATACAGGACAAATGCGTGGAAGGCGAGCTGTGCGCGCGTCTGGAAAAGGATCACTTTGCCATGCTGCTGACCTACTCGGCCACAAAAGATCTGGAGCAGCGCATAGAAGAGATACGCGATTGCCTGCTGGATGAAGCGATGCAGCAGGAGCTTCGCATCCATGTGACCTTTGCGGCGGGGGTGTATCCGATACCAGCCAAAAGCCGGCGCGGTGTGCGGCAGATGCTGGACAAGGCGCTGATCGCGCTGCAAAGCGCTCCGCGCGAGGAGGGCGCGAGCAGGTATGCGTATTATAACGATGCACTGGAAACGCAGCTGTTCCGAAGGAACGATCTGATGGAGCGCGCCTCGGACGCGCTGAAAAACGGAGAATTCAAGCTATACATCCAGCCGCAGGTGGACTTAAAGACCGGACAGGTGACGGCCGGGGAGGCGCTGGTTCGTTGGGTGACGGCGGAGGAAGAAATCATTGGGCCGGACGAGTTCATTCCGCTGTTTGAGGAAAACCGGTTCATCCGGGATCTGGACTTTTATCTCTTGGAGCAGCTTTGCAAAGAGATGCACGGCTGGGCCAAGCAGGGTCTCCCGCCGGTGGAGATATGCTCCAACCAATCCCGTCGGCATCTGTGTGAAGCGCACTACGTGGAAAAATTCTGCGCGGTGCTGGACAAGTGGCAGGTGCCGCACGGTCGAATCGTAGTGGAATTAACAGAAAGCGCGTTTGTAGAGAACGATACGGAGATGTACGCGCTTTCGCGCCGGCTGCATGAACGCGGCGTGCGGCTCGCCATAGACGACTTTGGAACAGGCTACGCCTCGCTGAACGTATTGAGCATGCTGTCCGCGGACGTGCTCAAGCTGGATAGAAGCCTGTTGCAGGATTTTGAGACGAACGCCCGCAGCCGCGTGGTGCTGAAAAAGGTGGTGGAGATGGCGCACGAAACTCAAATGCAAACCGTGTGCGAAGGCATAGAGACCAAAGCCCAGCTGGACTACGTCAAAAGCATTGGCTGCGATATCGGGCAAGGCTTCTTTTTTCTCCAAACCCATCCCGGTGAAAGCGTTTGAAAGATTATTGCAAAAATAATTGCATAGAAAAGTATTGTAAAGTTTTATAGATGGTATAATTCATAAAAATAAACAATTCCAAGAGGAGTAAAAGTGATGATTAACGAAATTGATATCATGTATCATTATTGTTCCTTAGAAACTTTTATGAAAGTCTTGGTAACTAATAGAATTTGGCTATCCCATGTACAGACTACGAATGATGCACTTGATGACAGAATGTTTTTGTCATCATTGGAGCGAGTAGTAAAAAAGCATAAAGGCGATGAGCTTTTTAACAACAATTTATTAGAAAAGATGGCCTTAACTTATGCACAAAAAGTTGATTTCCCCTACATTGCTTGTTTTACACGCAACAAGAATTTATTAAGTCAATGGCGTGCATATGGGGATGATGGTAAAGGAGTTTGCATTGGATTTGATTTATCAAAATTTTCCTGCTTCGATTTAATGCATGTCAAATACGGACACGAACAGCCATTAGTGCAAATAGATGAGGTATGCTATCATGACAATGACGATGAATTAATCGAAAAGTTTTTATCAGTTTCTACTATTTTAAAAGAAAAGCATAATTGTAGTAGTGAAGAGAAAATATTAAGTATGTTAATGTGCGGTCTAGAAGAATTGTCTGTTTATTTAAAAGGAGAAGGTTTTTCTGAAGAAGAAGAAATTAGGATGGTATATTATCCATGCTATCGAGAATTGTTAGCTAATTTATCTCAAATAAAATTACCTCAAATTAATGGTCTTCCAATTCATTTTCGGAGTAAAAATTCAAAACTCATTTCATACTTTGAATATCCGCTACCGGAAGATAGTATATGTGAAATAGTGCTCGGGCCTAAATCAGAAGTCGATTTTAATCAACTTACACTATTCCTAAATCAATATGCGCCTAAAATACGGCGTGAAAAAAAGATTTCTTACTCCAGCATATCATATAGATAACACGGACAAGAGAATTACAGTAGCTTATTAGTTGTTACATTATGTTGATGCAAAGGATGCAGAAAGTATTTTGTAAATACAGCTTGTCGATTGCCTGTAAATCATTGATTTTACTGGATTTTTGCAAGTTCTGTAATTCCACTCCGACCATGTTTTCAGACCGCCCAACACGTTAGAAATGATGTGTTGGGCGGTCTTTTTGCGATTTTTATAAACTTTTTAGATGCGACGATATAAGTGGCCTCTCTTATGTACCGTCTTCGACTACACTCGTATAGACTGTTCCGCGTTTTTTGCTTTGATATTCAAAACAAACAAAACTTCTAAAATGTCCCAAAATGACCAAGGATAAGGTGGAAATTCTGAAATAGTATGATATAATATATACAAAACAAGTGGGCGGCGGCAAGGGGAGTGTGGTCGTTATGACGAATCCAATTTGCCGTAAACTCCTATGCAATACTCTGCGAGCAACGAACAGCAGCCTGCCGCCTGCTGTTACTGAGTACTGTACTGACTGAAGCTACAAATGAACGGAATAGGTAAAAGGTGATACTATGAAAACGATCCTTCAGCTGTCAGATTTTCATATCAAAGCGACAATGGGGGAGCCGGAGGACAATGTTGTTTTTTGCACAATGGTGGATTTTATCAAGGGGCTCAACCTATCGAATATTATTTTGGTATATAACGGGGATGTAATTGATAGCAAATGTATCGGCCGGCGTATTCCAGAATCCTCTTCGGCGGAAGAAAAGGCGGCGCTATGGGAAAAGGAAGCTAGCACAGCCTTTGCATTGGCCGAAAAGTACTTTGCCTATCTGATGCGGGAACTTGATATTGCGAATAACAGAATGATCATATGCTGCGGTAATCATGATGTCAATATGTTCGCTGCCGGAAATAACAAGGTGGTTTGCGAATTGCATAATGTGGAATATGGCGATAGGAGATTTTCCTTGATCAGCCGGTTCATTGATAAAATGATCATGAAGAAAAACACCTATGAAACACATTTCAGGAAAATTGAAGGAATTAATTTTCTGGTTCTAAACAGCCATTGGATTGATAAAGGTACGCAGAAGCTTTGCGTGGATTGCGATTCGATTGAAAAAAACATAGAGAAAAACAAAGATGCGTTGATTAAAACGAAAAACAATTTAAGCAAGCAGCACAATGTATTGGTGGCTCATGCGCCGAGAACGGATTATTGTGAGCACGCCTTGTTGACCTACCCGGAAAACGAATACACCGCTGTTCTTGACCAAATAGAAACACTGTTCGGTTTGCAGCTATATGGCGATAAGCATACGGATAGCGCGCATAATTATGACTATATTGTCGGCGCGCCCTTGGATAGCGACCATATCACATGCGGCTTGCACCAATTCAGCGATACCAATCAGTATTATCACCGTACGATCGTGTACAAGGACGAGAAATGGCAAATTGTCGGTTCTCTCAATGACATCGAGCGGATTTTGGAGCTGAGTGAATCGTCGCTCAAACGGCAAGCGTTACGGTATTTGTTCGGTACTAAAGAGGTGCACAATCTGGCGGAACGGGTCAAGAGCTTTGAGGCGGTTCGTTCCGGACCAGAATGGAGATTGATCGACATTCTTTTCCGTTCCTTTGCAACCCTGCAGCAGCCGCAAGCGGGCATGGCAGGCAACGTAATCAGTGCGAAGGATGGTTTGATCAATACACTATCACAGTTGATCCAGAAATCTGAAAAACGGGTAAGCGTAACATTAAGGGGCGAAGCCAGACTAGGGAAAAGCCTTTTTATGTCAATCACCTATTTAAATTTACTTTATAAGTTTGGCAGCGGTACCTTTGATTTTTTGCCGATCTATATCAATCTGGAAGAGATTATTCATACGCATTCCCGACAGAATGAGAATAAGGATTCGGCAGCCTATGTCAATAAAATAAAACGGAAGGTAGAGGATATACTCAGACAGGGACTAGATCTGTCGAAGAAATACAACTGCCGGCCGTGCTGCATGATAGATGGACTGAGCCAGCATGTATTTTATCATAACGCACGCATTGAGAAAATGATCGACCAAACGATCAATAGCAAAGAGTTTCAGCCATATGCACACTTTATTTATGGGATCGATACGGATGAGGATCTCAATCTTGAATTTACGCCGCAGCAAATCGCGCGCGATGCCGAATATTTAATTTATTTCAACCGGATCCGAACACATAAGGTCAATTCTACGATCAAATATGAAAACTTTATCAGGGCGTTTTGCGATTTGAACAGCTATGAAGACGATGCGTATGACTGTATCATGGAAAATATCAATAGAATGCAGATTCTAGAGATCGACCTGAACATACTGGTTGTTTTTGGAGAATACCTGTGCAAGCGAAATACACACACCTTCTTTGATATGTTAGATGACTTTGTTAGATCTAAACTGGGGAACGCCAATATAGCAAAAGCGGCAGAAATGAGCTATCACCTGTACATGGGGAAACCGCAAAAGAATTATACTTGGATCCGTGAGCATGTCAAGCAGATCAGCAATCAGGATTTTGAAGTGATCCGAACCCAAAAGCTGATTGCAAGGTATTTGCTTGCAGCGAACTATGTACTTAGCGCGCAAAACGTGAAAGCCATCACGGAAATATCGCCACATTCAGGTCTGGATCAGCTATATGGACACGAAATTTGTTCTTATATCCGGGGCTTTGTAGACAAATTGAATCTGCATGCGGAAATGATCTCGTTTGCGCAGTTACAATATGACAAGCTATCGTATACTGGGAAATCAACGATTTCGCACCTGCTGGGCCGCACGCGGGGAGATAACGATACAATTCTTCAACTTCTGGCAGAGCAGGAACAAAGCTTGGATCAGCTGGCGCAAGCAGGAACGATTGCAAGTGCGGATTTTTATGAGTTTTCTGTTGCGAAGCGGTCGATCTGTTTAAGCAGAATTGCAAATTCTAACAACCAAGATGAAATGATTGACGCGTACATCGACCGGTTGCTGTCCGATAAATGGGAGAGAAAGGTCAATCGCGATTTTTACCTGCAATTTTACGGCGATCGGAAGGCGGAAGACATTTCGATCAGAGAGGATGTCGTATACGAAGGGTTTGATATTTACAATACGTATCATCTTTTAGCGAGCCGTTTGAAAACGCGGATCGGTGCAAATAAGCACTATCCCTTGCTGCGGCTGGAACTTTTCACACTTTGCGATCTGGTGCAAGTTCGTATTGATTCGCCCCTTGCACTGAGAAAAAACAGCGAAAAGAAAATCCGTTCCTTTTTTTACAACAGTAAATATAATACATATGACGACCCTATGGCAATTAATATTTTATCATCACTGATTGAAATAATCGATATCTATGTCAGACGGTTTCAAAAAACGAACAGGAAGGAACTTTTTATCCAGTATCTTATTCATCAAAAGACTGCTTTTGAAACGTGTAAAGAAAGAATGCGTTCGGGGGATGCTCTGCGTCCGGACGATCTTTTTGATCCCGGTGCGCTTTTGGAAGAATTGTCTCAGTTGGAACGGGTAAAAAAGACTGGCTGGTGCATCCCGGATAAACAAGACAGCTTAAGCAAAGCGGATTATTTACGAATCGTTCAGAACGGCGAGCAGCATGAAACCACGCTCGAGCATGTGTTTGAAGCGTATTTGATCGGATTGCTGTTCCTGCCAAGCAAAAGCTATACCCATAGTGATTATGATAAGCAAAAAATTCTCAATATGCTGCTGATACATGATATGGGCGAGGCCTATACGGGCGATTACCCGCCATGCTGCGTGCAATATGAGGGGATGAAGGAGCTGGAAAGCAATTACTGCGAGAAGGTGTTCTTATCTGGCACGCACCGCGATGTAGCAGATTTGACGGAATATCTGAAGCTATGGTTTAGCTGGGACGATCAAACGATCACGGATTATAATATAAAAATAGCAAAAGATATCGATAAACTGCAAATGCTTTATAAGCTGCTCACGCTTTTGTATAAAAGAGAATTGCATTTGACCCGGGCACGCTTTTTAGACTTTTGGAAGGCGGTCAACACGATCCGTACCGATGAGGGAAAGAAAATATTTAACGTTATCATCGCGAACAATAGGGCGTTTACAGAAACCGCGCAAGAGTATGATGTACCGCTGCAAAAGTTTGAGTTAGAGTGATACTCTATACGCAGAACGGCTTGGTAATGCAAAAAGTAAAACCGCCGTGGAGCGTCAGCAAAGTAATCAGTACGCTTTTTAAACAGATGGACTGCGTGGCGTTGGAAGACATTAACGCGGATACCTATGCGCAATACGCCATGCAATGGTAACCGTGAAAGATCAGGGGGCGGCTGGCGGTTTCACGTGCAGTAATGAAGTGCATGAAAGCAAAACCGCTGCTGCTTGCAATCAGTCCGGCGTCTGTGATATAATGGAAAAACGATGCAAACGAAAGGGGCGAACGGTCAGGGTGGCGCTGAAATTTGAAGTAATCGGCCGGAAAAGCGCGCCGATGGAGCTGCGGTACGATTGGCGCAAGCTGGCGCTTTACGCGCTCAGTGTCGGTGCGAATGTCGATGGCGAGCTGGAATATGTATACGAGAAAAATATGAAGATCATTCCCACCTATTGGGCGGCGATCCTCGGTTTTAAGACGTTTACCGATGCCTACGAATACGGACAGAGCCTGCCCGATACGCTACACTACGGTTTTGAGATCGAATATCACAAGCCGATCACCAGCGTGGAAGGGAAAATCACTTATTCTGTCGAGCTGCTCGATATTTATGACCGTGGCTTAGGGCGCGGCAGCTTGGCGTTCATTCAAGCCGAAGCGTTTGACGAACAGGGAGACAAGGCGTTCACATTGCTGACCAAGGATATCGATATGTCCACCGGTGGTTTTGGCGGCAAAAAGCCGCCCAATGTGACGGTGGAGTATCCCAAACGCGCGCCCGACTTCGTGGTGGACGACCATATCGGCCCAAATCAGGCGGCGCTTTACCGCATTGATAACGATCCGAATATCCTGCATATCGATCCGGACTTTGCCGCTCTTGGCGGTTTCGACCGGCCTATCCTCATGGGGATGTGTACGGCAGGCTATGCCTGCCGCGCGCTGATCAAGGCGGTCTGCCCGGGGCGGCCGGAGGCGATCCGTTCTCTGTCCGTTCGCTTTACCTCGGCGCTGGAGCCTAACTGTCCGGTGCAGACGCAGATCTGGAAGATGGATGACCGGCAAATCGTGTTCCGGCTGATCGACCTGACGACCGGCGACGCGGTCCTCAACTTCTGCACCGCGCGGATCGAATAGGAGAGAGGCGGTCCCGCTTGGGATAAAAACAAATATGGAACGCAGAAACAGAAATCGGCGGCCCGTATAAAACGAGCCGCCGATTCTTTTGCTTTTCAGGGGGTTATAATCCCTACTTTTTTATTCTTCCCCCAAGGCGTGAGCCAAGCCGTGCCACAGCTTTTCCATATTGTCCACAAAGGCGATTTGGTCCTCACCGGAAAGCGCTTCAAACGCGGATAACTCGATGCGGCGCATCGCACGGCCCATCTCGCGGCCGGACGCCCGTCCCTGCTCGGTTAAGCTGATCACACGGCTGCGCCGGTCGCCCTCGGCTATGCTGCGCGTGACCAGACCGCGCGCCTCCAGACTGTCTACCACGCTTGTCACGGTCTGTCTGGATAGGTTAAGTTCCTTGCTCAGTTCATTCTGTGTCATGGGCGAGCGCTGCTTATAGAGCAGCGTGAGAATATTCATGATATTTGAGGTGACGCCATGGTTGGCTGCGATTTTATCATACGCAGACTCTATCCCGCGCCAACTTTTATAATAACGGTCAAATAGTTCATTGAACTGATGTTGCATGGTCATTTCCCCCTTAGTCCATACAATTATAATTCTATATATTATATGCCATATACAGCCTGCGCGTCAATGGTTTTATATGCCAAACGACATAAAATCACACAATCATTGTGCTTTAAGAAACAAAAGGGGACGTAGCACACGCCCGGTATGACGGCGGTCCGTCAATTATGCCCACAGCAGTTCGGATTCCTCGTACTGCACAAAGTTGGACGGGCTTTTCTGTGGAAACATACAAATCGAACAAAAATGAAGAGAATGCTATTGACTTTTTGGGCAGATGACATATAATAAAACCATAAATTATCCGATGCCGGACAAACCGAGAACAGACAAACAAATAACAGACAAACCGACATCGGTCTAACTAAAATCTCTTTTTATGAAAGGAAGCGTTAGTATGGATTTCAAACTGAGCAAGGAGCATCGCGCACTTCAGGAGAAGGCAAGAGAATTTACCGAGCAGGTACTGTTCCCGTACGAGATGGAGTGCGAGGAGAATAACGGCATCTCTCCCGAAACGCACAAATATATCACGGAGCAGGTTATGGAGTGGGGCTTCAACGCCACCAACCATTCCAAGGAGCACGGCGGTCAGGGCATGACGTTGTTCGAGCAGATGCTCTGCAGCGAGCAGTTCGGCATGTCCACCGGCGCGATCTGGGATGCGGTTCCGCAGCCGTCCTTCCCGATGAAGTTCGGCACCAAGGAGCAGATCGACGAGTACCTGATTCCCAGTAACCAGTGCAAGCGCCGCGATGCATACGCCATCACGGAAGCTGACGCCGGTTCCGACCCGACCATGTGCCAGACCACTGCTGTTAAGTGCGACGGCGGCTACAAGATCAACGGCGAAAAGTGGTACGTAACCGTTGGTAACATTGCCGACTTCTTGCTGGTACATACCCACATCGACGGCGATGCAAACAAGGCCACCGTATTCTTCGTTGAGAAGGACGCGCCGGGCGTAAGCGTTAAGCGCACCCCCGAGTTCACGCATCACTTCGCGTTCAAACACCCCGAATTCCTGTTTGAGGACGTCGTTGTTGACGAATCCAAGATCCTGAAGGGCATCGGCGAAGGCTTCAACATGACCAAGGACTGGTTCGTAGAAGCTCGTCTGGGCATTGCGGCTCGCTGTGTAGGCGGCGCGGAGCGCGTGCTGAAGGAAGCCAACGACTTTGCGGCCAACCGCGTTCAGGGCGATCGCGTGATCCGCGACTATCAGGTAATCGAGCACATGCTGGTTGACATGACCATGGAGATCATGGCCGCTAAGAGCCTGCTGTACCGCGTATGCTGGGAGATTTCCGGCGATATGGACCGCAAGCTGAAGCATGCCCGTGCATCCGCCATCAAGCTGTGGTGCTCTGAAATGGTTAACCACGTAACCGATAAGGCTGTTCAGATCCTTGGCGGCCGCGGCTACATGCGTGAGAACGCTGTCGAGCGTCTGTGGCGCGACCAGCGCGTTGACCGCATCTGGGAGGGTACCTCCGAGATCCAGCGCAACGTCATCGGCGGCCAGATCAAGAAGCGCGGCGTAGAGCTGTACACTGGCTGGGCTTACGAGGAGTAATTAAAAACAAACCCGTGAGGCTTTCTTCTCACAGTAATAGGAGGTCACTATGTATCCTTTAGAAGGAATCAAAGTACTCGATTTGATGACACTTTCCGGTTACTGCGGGATGGAACTGGCTGATTACGGAGCGGAAGTTATAAAAGTTGAAGCTCCGGAGACCGGGGATCCGCTGAGAATGCTGGCGCCATTAAAAAATGGCGCCAGTATTCATCATAGCTTCCGTGATCGCGGCAAGAAGAGCATTACGCTCGATCTGAATCATCCCGAGGGCAAAGAGATATTCAAAAAGCTGGCGGCCACGGCCGATGTTGTTTTGGAGAACTTTCCTGCCGGCACGATGCAGGCGCTTGGTCTGGGATATGAAGAATTATCAGCTATCAAACCATCCCTCGTATATGGACGCATTTCGGCATACGGTTCGACCGGCGAAGGGGCGAACACACCGCAGTACGATCTGATCGCGCAGGCCAAAAGCGGCGTGATGCACTTTACCGGCTTCCCGGAAAATCCGCCCGCGCGGATCGGCTTCTCAATCTCGGAGCGCTACGCGGCGAGTTTCCTATCCTCCGCGGTATGTCTGGCGGTCTATCACGCCAAGGAAACCGGCGAAGGTCAGCTGGTGGAAACGACGCTTTGCGGTTCGGCCATCGCTATTTCAGAGGATAAGGTCATCACCTACGGCGCGGAACATGAGGACCCGATGCGCACAGGCAATGCCCATCCGCTGATCAACCCCTATGATATTCTTAAATGCAAAGACGGCTACGTCGCCATGGGCATTTCGTCGGATGCACAGTGGGCCAAGTTCTGCGATGCATTTGAACGGCCGGAGTGGAAGGAAGACGAGTTGTACTGTTCCAATCTGGTGCGCGGCTACCATTATTTCGGCGATCTGCGCGTGAAGCTGGAAACGCTGTTCTCGACCTACTCCATGCAGGAAATCGCGGATATTTGCGATAAAACGCTGATTCCGGGCACGATGTGTTCGACGACCAAGGAAGCGCTCCAGCAGCCGCAATTAAAGGTAAGAAATATGATCGTTTCCGTGAAGGATAATGATCTGGGCGAACTGGAAATGCCGGGCAAGCCGGTCAAGTTCGCCGAAGAGCAAGAGGAGCCTCTGCGCGCCGCGCCGGCGATCGGAGAGCAGAACGCGCAGCTCTACTCCGCCTTGGGGATCGATGCAGCGGCGCTTGCAAAGCTGCAGCAGCAAGGCGTCGTTTGAGCGGCGTGTGTGGATAAGATAAGTGAGGAGAGTGAAAATGAAGAAAGGACCTCTTAACGGGATCAAAGTTCTTGATTTTTCTCAGGTTCTATCTGCTCCGTTCTGCGGGATGATGCTGGCGGATATGGGCGCGGAGGTAATTAAGATCGAGCGGCCCGGCGCGGGCGATATCTCGCGCGAATACGGACCGTACGTCAATGATATCAGCTTGTATTTTTGCCAATACAACCGAGGCAAGAAGGGCATTGCGATCGATATGCGCTCCGAAGAAGGCAAGCGCGTCGTCCTTGATCTGGTCGCGCAGGTGGACATCGTTATCGAGAACTTCAAGGCAGGCACGCTGGAAAAGCTCGGCATCGGTTACGATAAGATGCTCGAAGTCAATCCCGGCTTGATCTATGGCTCGATCTCCGGTTTTGGTACATATGGACCGCTGTCCCACCTTCCGTGCATGGATATTATCGCCGCGGCCCGCAGCGGTCTGGTAGGGCAGACCGGTATGGCGGGAGACGCGCCGATCAAGCCCGGTTTCTCTCTGTGCGATACTTGGGCCGGCTTGCAGCTGCTGCGCGGCCTGTCCATGGCGCTTCTGCACAAGCAGCGAACCGGCAAGGGACTGCGCGTGGACATTGCGATGCTTGACTGCGCATTTTATATGTGCGAGTCGCCGGTGCTGGAGCACTCCATCACGGGCGAGTTCACCGAGCGCACGGGCAACCATTATGTATGGTATGCGCCTTACGGTGAATTTGCGGCCAAGGACGGCAACGTCGTTGTGGCTGTGACCAAGGAGGAAGAGTGGCGGGCGTTGTGCAATACGCTGGGGCTGGACGCTCTTGTATCGGATCCGCGCTTCGCCGGCAACGAGCAGCGGGTTCAGAACAGGGAAGCATTGATCGCGGAGCTGGAAAAAGCGACAAAATCCATGGGCCGCTATGATTTGGAGAATAAACTCGGCAAGGCCGGCGTACCAGCAGCTGCGGTACAGTCGCTGCAGGAGTTTGATAACAACCCGCAAACAAAATCACTCAATGTGATAACCAAGATCGATCAGCTTGGCGTAGGCGAGTACACCGTTACCAATACGCCCATCCTATTCAGCAAGACGCCGGTCGACCCGAACGCGTCGGCGGCCGGTTCCCCGGGTGCAAACAGCAAAGAGATACTCAGCGGGCTGGGGTACAGCCAGCAGAAGATCGATAGCCTGATCGCAGAAGGAGCTGTGCACCAAGCAGGTTGAAAAATGTTATGGGTGCAACAAACGATCCACCCAATGCACAGCCTGCATGAAAATGCAAGGCGGCGCATTGGGTGGATTTTTTGGAAAGGACATAGTTGTGAGAACCGTTGAACTGATTTCGCCGGATAAGGAAAAATGCGTTAAGTGCAATGCCTGTGTCGACATTTGCCCCATGCGCGTGATCGAGGTCGACGAGGAGGGCTATCCGCGGGGGATTACCACAGCCTTTCTGACCTGTATCAACTGCGGGTACTGCGTAGACGTATGCGCCTTTGGCGCGCTCCGGCACAAAGTGCGTAAACGCTCGGCCAACGCGGCCGCTGCATTGCGCGCGGCGCAAAAGCGCCTGAATAGATCTCGCGAATACCGGAAGAAACAGGGAGAATCAAAATGAGAAAAGACTGCGTTTTCTTCTGCCCCTTGCGCGTTCGCTTTGGCGAGGTTGACCGCCAAGGCATTGTGTATAACGGCAATTATGTGGCATATACCGACTTGGCTTTTGAAGAATTTCTCCGCTCAAGAGGATATTCCTATAAAGAGCTTGCGGAAAAGTACGACTCCGAGGTGTGCCATAAAAAGTCTACCTACGAATTTGTTTCCAGTGCATATGAAGGGGATATGCTCGAGGTCGGCATTCGCAAGATCAAGATCGGCCGCAAGAGCTTTACCATTGAGTTTGAAATATACCGGCAGGGAGAGGACGATCTGATCCTGTGGTGCGAATCTGTATATGTAGGCTATGATATAGAAAAACGCGCCAGCCGTCCGATCACTGACTTGATGAGGAAAATATTAACGGTATGACCTAACAATAAACAGAACGGAGGCGAGGAAAGAATGGGAAAAAACACAAAGCAAGGCAAAAATTCAGATGTTGAAGTCGGTTTGATCGTCGTAAGCGTGGCGGTGCTCATTGTATTCATCATCTTCATGATCTTGAACCCGGAATCGACGCTGAACGCGATCAGTTCCTTCTTTAATTTGATGATTTCCGGATTGGGATCGATTTTTGAGGTAGTGGCGTTTGTGACCTTTATCGTTGGACTCTATCTCTGTTTCGGTAAGTATGGCAAGGTCCGGCTCGGAAACTGTAAGCCGGAATACTCTAATTTCAGCTATTTTTCAATGATGCTGTTGGCGTCGCTCGCGTCGGCCGCACTATATTGGTCCTTTACCGAGTGGGCGAGTTATTATCAAACGCCCGGTCTCGGCATGGTGCCCGGCAGCGTGGAGGTCATCGAGTCGTCTCTTGGTTATCAGTTCTTCCACTGGGGCGTTGTCAACCAATCCATGTACACCATCATGGGTGTGGCAATCGCCTACGGCGTGTATGTCAGAAAGTTGAAGTCCTTCCAAACGAGCGCGGTCTGCTGCGCAATGCTGGGCGAAAAGGTAAAGGGAAAGAACGCTATTGGCAAGGTCATTGATTTTCTGGTTATTTTCGGCATTTTAGGCGCGCTGAGCTCTTCTTTGGGGTTGGCGGTGCCGCTGGCAACCGGCGGTCTCAAGCAGCTGTTCGGCTGGGAGGCAACTCCGGTGGTGCAGATCGGTGTCATTGCGTTCATCGCGGTCGTTTACTCGATCACGGCCTATCTTGGCACACAGAAGGGTATGAAAGTCATCAGCAATGCCGCTTCGATCCTTTGTGTACTGTTCCTCCTGTTCGTGTTGTTTATGGGGCCGACCACTTTTATTCTCAAGAACATCGTCAACTCGCTGGGCCATATGATCGTAAAGCTTCCCAGAATGGCGCTGTTCACCGATCCGGTCTCCAATACCGGTTTCCCCGAAGCGTGGACGATCTACTTCGTGGCGTTCTATCTCAACTATGTGGCGATGATGGGTATTTTCATTGCCAAGGTATCCAAGGGAAGAACGATTCGGGAAGTAGCCATCTACACGATGTTTATCATGACGGGCGGCGGTATCGCGATTTTCGGCATCAACGGCAGCTTTTCCATCTTTACGCATCTGCAGGGTACGGTCGATGTAATCGGTCTGGTTACCAGCGGCGTGGGCGATGCGGCGATCTACCGGATTTTAGAGGTACTGCCGCTAGGAAAAACACTGCTTCCATTTATTATACTATTGCTGATCGTTGGCTTCGTGGCGCCGTCCATGGACTCGGCCTCGTTGGCGCTGGCTGAGACTGTGACAAAACGGGGAACGCCTAAAATGGCCTTGCGTCTGTTCTTCTGCGTTTTGCTCGCGGTGATCCCAATGGCGATCATTTTGGTTGGCGCAAGCTTTACTGCGATCAAGCAAATCGCGATCATTCTTTCAGCGCCGTTTTTAGTTATTCTGGTGGGCACGCAAATCGGACTGATGCGATGGCTCAAGCATGACGACCGAATCGGCCTGCACGCTAAGATTATTGCGCAGCAGGAAGAGGAGGAACGGCAGGAAGCGTTGGCGGAAGATGAGAAACAGGCTGATGAAGCAAAGCCGCAAGAAAAGGTAGAAGAGAAGGTGGCAGTCAAGGTTTGATTGCCATACGGAAAGCGCCGGGGCCGTTTTAGGCAGCCGCGGCATCCAAGGAGCCTCGTGAAAGCGAGTCTCCTTGGCTTTTTTCGGATATTCCCACGCGGCGCGGTTCTTTCGGAGAAGAATCTAAAAAAGGCTTCAGCAGACTTGTGCGGTCCAAGGCTTTGCGCTGTTTTACTGGAATTACCAATTAATTTGTAGTATAATATAATTCGGTGGTATTTGCTTCCTTTCAAATCCTTAGATATCACCCATAATTGGATAAAAAGTTAGGAGAGACAAATATGGCAAGAGATTTATATTATGGTGAGGACGCCAGAAACAAGCTTTGGAACGGCGTGGATAAGCTCGCAAGCGCGGTGAAGGTCACGCTGGGGCCAAAGGGCAGGAATGTTTTGGTGGACAGGCCGTCCGGCACGCCGCTCATTGCAAACGATGGGGCGACTGTCACCAATGGCATCGAATTGGAGGACATCACTGAAAACCTAGGCGCGCAGATGCTCAAGGAGGTTGCCGATAAAACCAATAGCGAAGTCGGAGACGGCACGACGACGACGATCCTGCTGACGCAGGCCATCATTCGTGAGGGCCTGAAAAATATCGCTGCGGGCGCGAACCCCATGGCGGTCAGAAGAGGCATCCACGGCGCGGTCGACGTGGTGGTCAAAGCGCTGGACGAGCAGGCGTATCGCGTGGAAAAGACGGAAGACATCGCACGGGCTGCGACCGTGTCCGGTTCTGACGAAGCGGTTGGCCGTATGATCGCTCAAATCATGGAGCAGATCGGTCAAGACGGCGTTATCACGGTCGAAGAGGGAAAAACGCTGGACACCACGTTTGAGATCGTAACCGGTACGCAGTTTGACAAGGGCTATCTTTCCTCTTATATGGTAAGCGATAAGGAACGGATGGAAGCGGTGCTGGATCACCCTTATATCTTGTTTACAGATAAGAAGATCAGCGACTTGCAGGATGTCATTCCGCTGCTCGATCAGGTCGCGCAACTCAAACGGACGCTTTTGATCGTGGCCGATGACGTCGAGGGCAAGGCGCTCACGGCGTTGATCGTAAATAAGATGCAGGGTGCGATCGACGTTGTTGCGGTCCGCGCGCCCGGCTTTGGCGACAGAAAGAAGGCGCTGGTGGACGATCTGGCGCTTTTGACCGGCGCAACGGTGGTCCGGGAGGAAACGGGCGACGTGCTGAGCGAGGCGACCGTCGATATCCTCGGTCAGGCTGAAAAGGTTACGATCATGAAGGATCGGACGCTCATCATCAATGGCGCCGGCGATCAGGAGAAGATCGCGGATCGAATGGCGATGCTGCGCAGGCAGCTCGCGGAAGCAAAGACCGAATTTGATATTGATAAGGCGCGGGAACGGCTGGGTAAGCTCGCCGGCGGCGTGGGCGTCATCAAAGTCGGCGCTGCGTCCGAGGTAGAACTGAAAGAGAAGAAGCTGCGGATCGAGGATGCTTTGAATGCGACGCGCGCCGCTTTGGCGGAAGGCGTAGTCGCCGGAGGCGGCCTTGCTCTCTGCAATACGGTTGCCGCCGTGGAAGCGTATGCACAGGAGTTGATGGGCGATGAGAAAACTGGCGCGCGCATCATTTGCCGGGCGATCGAGGAGCCGGCCAGACAGATCGCGGAAAACGCGGGTTGCAGCGGCGATGTGGTCATAGCCGAGTCGATGCGGCGCGGCGAGGGCATCGGTTTTGACGCCGAAACCAATACTTATGTACCGATGATCGAAGCAGGCATCGTGGATCCTGTGAAGGTGACCAAGCAGGCGCTGAAAAACGCTGCCTCAATGGCCTCCACGTTTTTGACCACGGAAGTGGACGTGATTGATCCTAAGGACGAAGCATGGCTGCGAAAGCATGGCGGTAATCCGCTGATGTGACCCTGTGAGAAAGCTTTTCACTGTTCCATACAAGGCTTTCACCAGTATGCATACGGCTACAAATTTGCGCAAAAGCCGCCGGTTTGACGCAGCGACATTTCCAATATGAGGGAGGATTCATATGGGAAGATACAAACGCATCGGTTATTTTATGGCGGCCTTTGGCGGTATGTGCTGGGCCTTTTCAGGCGCTTGCGGTCAATATCTGTTTATGAACCGCGGCCTCAATGCCGATTGGCTGGTTTCGGTGCGGCTGACGGTCGCCGGTATCCTGCTGGCGCTGTATTCGCTTGCGCGCTGGCGCGGCAAAGCGACGGCGATGTTCCGCTCCGCGCGGGAAGTGGGCGCGCTGGTGGTGTTTGGGCTATTTGGCATGGCGCTGTGCCAGTATGCGTTTTTTCGCTCTATTGAGCTCTCTAACGCGGCCACGGCGACGACGTTGCAGTATACCGGTCCGGCGATCGTATTGGTCTGGCTGGCGCTGCGCGAAAAACGTATGCCGAGCAAGCAGGAATTGCTGGCTGTTTTGTGTGCGATCGTGGGCGTATATTTGTTGGCGACGCATGGCGATCCAACGCAGCTCGCGCTGAGCGGCAAAGCGTTTGTCTGGTGCATGATCGGCGCGTGTGCGTTTGCAGTATACAGCGTGCAGCCGCGCGCATTGATCGAACGGTATGACACGGTGCCGGTCACCGGCTTCGGTATGCTGATCGGCGGTATCGCGCTGGGAGCGATCTTTCAGCCTTGGCATATCGTTGGCCAATGGGATGCGGTTACGGTTTGTGGTTTGATTGTTATCGTTCTGTTCGGAACGATCTGCGCCTTCTGCTGCTATCTGGAAGGCGTGCGCCGCATCGGCGCGGCGAAGGGTAGCATTATTGCGGCGGTTGAGCCGGTCACTTCGGCGATTTTAAGCGTGTTTTGGCTGGGCGTACCGCTGCAAGTCATGGATTATGCCGGCATTGCGTTTATCGTCGCGGCAATGATATTGCTGGCGGGCAAGGACAAAAAGCCGATTCCTGAGCCGGAAGCGGCGGAGCAACCTGCGCCAGCTGTGTCCGACGGAGCCATAGAATAAAATGCAGCATATTAGCGGTGCTGCACTTGTATAACGAAAGAAAAAGCCAAGGCGTTTCGATTGGGCGAAACGCCTTGGCTTTTTTAACGCCGCACTTATATAAAAAAGAGAGCGCTGTTAAGCGCTCTCTTTGTATGTCGGAGATAACTTTTCAATAACATCGGCGATAGAAAGGCCGCTTTTTGTTAAGAACTCCATTAAGCGTTTGGCATCGGCCTGCTGCTGCAAATCCACGATTTCTTTGCGGCGGGCTTCTAGTGTCGATATCTGTGCTTTGTGTCTATTGATCTTTGCGTCGATCTCGGCTAGTTCGGCCGTATAATTGACTTCTCTTTTTACACCACGGGGCATAATACCACTTCCTTGTCAAAGATGAAAATAGTATAGCACCAATGAACTGGGAATAAACACGAATACTGGCACAAGAAAACGCAATGCACGAATACGGCGTGGACTGCATTACCATTATTTGCATAGTGAGTTGCCTGCAAAATGGATATAGAATAAATAATAGGTGAAGAAAGCTCGCTGAATGATTTATGAAGAATGTATTTTAAAATAGCTTGCGGATTCCATAGTAATCGATGTGATATTTATCGACCTTTCGATACAGTGTGCGGCGGCTGAGACCTAATCGCTCGGCCGTTTCTTTGATATTACCGCAGCAAATTTTTAGTGTGGTTTCGATCAACTCTTTTTCGGCCGCCTCAACGGGGCGGATCGAAGAGCCGGAGGATGCTATTTGAATGCGAAAAGCCTTGTCGTCACGCTGCGAAGAAGCGGAATTGTGAAATATTGTACCTTTCAAAATGTTAATGGGCAAGTGTTTGGGCGAGATTTCGTGCTCTTGGGTGAGTAAACACGCGCGCTCAATCGTGTTTTCAAGTTCGCGGATGTTGCCGGGCCAAGGATACTGTAGAAATAACTGCCGTACGGAAGGAGAAATGCCAAGTAACGATTGCCTGTGCGGCTGCTGGTATTTTTGAATGAAATAATCGGCCAATAGGAGCGCATCCTGTTCACGCTCTCTAAGTGGAGGGATGTGAAAGGTCAGTACATTTAAGCGGTAGTATAGATCACGCCGAAACGTTTTTTCCGCGATGGCTTGCTCCAGATCGACGTTGGTGGCGGCGATGATTCGGATGTTCAGTGGGATTGGCTTGGTTCCGCCGATCCGCGTGACTTCTCTCGTTTGCAGTATGCGAAGCAGATCGATCTGCACCTCATATGGCATATCGCCGATTTCGTCAAGAAAAATAGTGCCGTTGTTCGCAAGCTCAAACTTGCCGGCGTTACCGGACCGTTTGGCGCCTGTAAAAGCGCCGGATTCATAACCGAACAACTCGCTTTCGATTAAGGTGCGGGGAATCGCTCCGCAGTTAACCGCAATGAACGGGCCATTGCAAAAGCTGCTGCTGTTGTGAATGGATTGTGCAAATAGCTCCTTGCCGGTGCCGCTTTCGCCAACTAACAGAACGTTCGAGCCGTTTTGCGCAGCGATTTGTGCGTTCTCTTTGACCGATACAATCGCGGTGGATTCGCCAATGATATCGTCGAAGGTAAAGTAGGCATTGGAACCAATGTACTTGTTGACAAGATTATGCACACGCTCAGACTCTCTAAATACGATCAGGAAAGAATGATAGGCATCCTGATCGATCCTATGCAGGGTGACAAAGAAATTTTCTGTTTTAAATCGTGTGTGAAACGATAGCTCTACATCATAGACAGCGGATTCAACATTTGAAAAATCCAGCTTTTTAATAAAAGAAAAGACCGACTGATTGATAATCTCATGCTTGCCAAATCCCAAAAGCTTTTGGGCGGTACGGTTCGCATCGATGATCGTATAATTGCTGTCAATCAGAAAAACGCCCTGATCAAAGGTGTCCAAGATCGTTTGCAACTGGTTTTTGGTGGTAGCGAGCTGCGTGTTGGTTTGCTGCAAAGCAAATTGCTCTTCAATGGCTCTGCTGGCGGCGGTGATCATACCAAGCGTATGCCGATGTACTTTGTTGGGTGGACCGGACATGGATAAAGCGCCGATCGGCGTCCCGTTGGCTAAGATGATGGGAGCGCCTGTACCGCTCACCGGATGAGGCTCCAAACGGAAATGCTGGTTGGGCGTCAACTGAATGGGCTTGCGCAGAGCGAGCGACGTTCCTATACCGTTGGTGCCAAATATATTTTCGCTGCGGCAGGAACCTTCAACCAAGGGGTTGTCTTTATGCTTATAGTCCCGCAGAATAGACGGATCGCCAATGAGCTTTAAGATGTAGCCGTCGCTATCCGATAGCATAATTGAAAAATCAGTATCCTTGACGACCTGATAAAGCAATTCCATGAATGGTACGGCAATCGATAAGAGCTGCGCGTTTTGATCGCAGCGCATTTTAAATTCACCTTTGGATAAAACCTTTTTCATGGGAGCCGCGGGATCAAGATGATGTGCTAGACAGCGCCTCCATGAGTCATAGATTTCCTCCGGAAAAATGTTGAGATCGCAAAAGCCTTGTTCAAAAAATAGCTGCCGCGCCCGCTGCTCTCTTTGCAATGACAAATCATTACTCATAGAATCACCCCGATTCAATGCTACATTTTATTTGGTCTTTCTATTGTATAGAAAGATTGCATAAAAAGCAAGCGCGTTGGTTTGATATATTATAACATGTGACAAAATGGACGCACGCACATGTCGCATGTGTCAATTATGACACAAAAGTTTGCGCTGTTCGGAGATGGGAAGTAGCAAAAATAGCCCTGATAACGCGATAAAAAATATTTTTTGATTTTTGCAGAGTTGGCACGGTAATTGCTTCTAACTAAGTATCCAAATATGCAACGAAAGAGGGGATTCACCAATGGTGCCGTTTTTAAAGGGATTGAAGGTATTGGATCTTTCGCGTTATATTTCAGGACCGTTTGCAGGCATGCTGCTCGGCGACTTAGGCGCAGATGTGATCAAAGTAGAAAAAGCCGGCGTGGGAGATGATACAAGAAGCTTTGAACCTAAAATCCATGGGGAAAGTATCTACACTTTTGCGGTAAACAGAAGCAAGCGCAGTTTGGAATTGAATTTCCGCACGAAGGAGGGTCAAGCGCTACTGCGAGACCTCGCAAAAGAAGCGGATGTGTTAATCGAAAATTTTCGACCGGGAACGATGGAAAAGATGGGATGCGGCTGGGAAACACTACACGAAATCAATCCGCGTCTGATCATGGTCTCTATTTCTGGGTTCGGCTCGAAAGGTCCCTACCGTGATAAACCGGGATTTGACGCAGCGATTCAGGCAATGAGCGGACTGATGTCGGTAACCGGCGACCCCGACGGCCCGCCGATGGTGCACGGCACTTTTACGGTAGATCATGTGACCGCAATTTATGCCGCATATGCGATCCTCGCGGCCTATATCGGCCGACAACAAAACGGGCAGGGGCAGTTGATAGAGCTTTCGTTGTTGGAATGCGCCGCCACACTGCTGCTCAGCAGCATACCGGATCAGGCGGCAAACGGAAAAATCGCTTCCCGTGTGGGGAATCAAGATCGCTACTTATCGCCGGGCAACTGCTATCGAACGATGGATGGAGCGCACATATTATTGATCGCCGGCAGCCAACCGCATTTTAAAGCACTGTGTGAAGCAATGGACCAAACCGACCTTTTGAAAGATGAACGCTTTGCGAAGCAGCAAGCTCGCTTCCAGCATCGCGACGAGATCGACAGGATCGTGGGCGCATGGATCGCTGAAAAACGCGCAGAGGAAGTGCAGCTTATATTGGAACAACACGGGTTGGTATGTTCACGGGTGGAAAACACGGCTGATCTGATCAAAAATCCGCAGCTCCGCTATCGGAAAAAATTGATTCAAATAGAGCATCCGATCATGGGTAATGTGACCATGATGGATATGCCTTACCATTTTTCAGCGTTGGATATTCCGCCACAGCGGGCTTGTCCGGTGTTGGGACAGCATAATGAGGAGGTGTTGAAGGATTGGCTGCGGCTGGATGACGTAAAACTGGAAGAATTAAAGAATAGACATGCAATTACGCAATAGGAGTTTCATATGTCAAAAAGAAAATCAAAACTATGCAGTATGCGGCAGGCTGTTTCGCTCATTCGGGATGGCGATCGTATCGCGCTCGGCGGCTTTGCGATCTATCAGAAGCCCATGGCGTTGGTGCATGAGCTGATCCGGTTGCAGAAAAGGGAACTAACCGTAGTTGGCTCGGTGAACTCGATCGATGTGGATATGCTGGCGGGGGCCGGTTGTCTCAAAGGTGTGGAAACCTCGTATGTCGGTCTTGAAAAGTTTGGTCTTGCCGCAAATTATCGCCGTGCGGTACAAGCCGGTGAGATACGCGTGGTGCATTATCCGGAGCTCATCAGCTGGGACCGTTTTCGGGCAAACGCGGAGGGCCTGAGTTTTTGGCCGGTCTCCTATTTAGGCGGTTCGGATATTGTCAATCTGAATCAGGAAATTCAAACCTTTCTAGATCCAATAACCGGAAAGACACTGTATGCCGTTCCGGCGGCAAACCCGGATGTTGCGGCGATACATGTCCCGGCGGCGGATATCTATGGAAATGTCAGAATACAGCCGAGACATTTGCTGCCGCAAAGCATGGACGTGGCGATAGCAAGAGCGACGCGGAATCTGATCGTGACAGCCGAAAAGATCATTACAACAGAAGAGATACAAAAAACTCCGCATTTGAATGTGATACCTGCGTTCCGCGTTCGGGCGGTCGTGCATGCGCCGAACGGTTCTCATCCGACGCCGGTGCTCGGTGTACGCAAGATGGATGATGCGTTTTTTGAAAAATACGTAGAAGCCTCGGCGGATCCACAAGCCTTTCATACGTTTCTGCAAACGCTGATTTTGCAAACGAGGGATCAGGCGGCGTATTTAAAGCAAATAGGGTACGAACAGATCAGTGCATTGACGGAAGAAAAGGAGGGGAAAGATGGAGTACAACATAGCGGAATTGTTGGCGGTGAATTTAGCCCATACAATTAAGGACAACGAAGTGGGATTTACCGGTCTGGCAACAGGAAAGTTAGCAGCAATGTACAATACCAACATACCGCTCTTGGGAATGGAGTTGGCAAAGCGGACCCATGCCCCGAATCTAACGATCTTGCTATGCGGCTGGCTGCACAACCCCGTGCTGAGCAAGCTTACCGCAATGCCGTCCTGTGAATTCAGCAATGATCTGCTCAATCTGGAATGCGAGGCGCAGATGCAGGATTATCCGGGCACATGGGCTTACAAAGCGGGCGACATTGATTTTGCATTTGGAACAGGCGTTCAAGTGGATCGTGAAGGCAATATCAACTGTACGTACATTGGTGAGCCCAAGGCGGTGAAAGTACAATTAGTTGGTCCGATTTTCCTGCCCGAGCATTTCGCGGTATTCGGTCGCGAATATATCATGATGCCACATCATGATAAAAGAAACTTCGTAAACAAGGTGGATCATATTTCAGGCGTTGGTTATCCCGGCGGCATACAGGGACGCCGCCGACTCGGCTTGCCGGGAAACGGCCCCAAATATATCTTTACCCCCAAATGTATTTTTGCGTTTGATGAGTATGGAAAGATCTATGTTAAATCCGTTCATAAGGGAGTTTCCAAACAAGAGCTCATTGAAAGCACCGGCTTTGACATAGGCGATCTGGGTGAGGTGCCGATGACAACGGAACCCACGCAAGAAGAGCTGAGACTTTTGAGAAAGGAGATTGATCCAAAAGGAATTTTACAGGGAGGAACATGATGGGAAAGCGTTTGAAGGAGGGTGAGAACAGTGCATGAGGATTACATGGTCGAAATGCGAGGAATAAAAAAGCAATTTCCCGGTGTTTTGGCCTTGGATCAAGTGGATTTGTTTGTGAAACGGAAGCAGATTCATGCTATTGTCGGCGAAAACGGCGCGGGAAAGTCCACCTTGATGAAGGTGCTGAGCGGGATATATCCGAAAGATGAGGGCGAAGTGCTGTATGATGGCAGAAAGGTCGAATTCCGCAATGCGATGGATGCGAGAAATGCCGGGATCGGTTTGGTTCATCAAGAGCCGCAAATCATTCCGACCATTTCGATAGCAGAAAATATTTGCTTGGGAGAACTGCCGAAAAAGGGTTTCTTTGTCGATCAAAAGGGATTGTTGGCGGAAAGTAAAAAGGTTTGCGAGCATTTGGGTATCCAGAAGCCCGTAACTATACCGGCTGGGCGCTTAAGTATGGGAGAACAGCAACTGCTGCAATTTGCGCGGGCGTTGTATTATCGATCACGACTGATTATTATGGACGAGCCTACCTCCTCTCTGACCGAGCATGAGAAAGAGCATATTTTTGGAATCGTACGGAAGTTGCGTGCGGAGGGCGTTACCTTTGTATATATCACACATCGAATGGAAGAACTGTTTGAGCTATGCGATGAAGCGACGATATTAAAAGATGGAAAACTGGTAGACACGGTCAAAATCAGCGAGGTGGACAAAAAGAGTCTGGTCAATTTAATGGTAGGGCGCGAAGTTGGATTGAATTTCCCGAAAAAGGCGGATACCGTCGGCGACGAGATCCTTCGTGTGGAAAATCTCGGTGTGAAGGATGTGTTCCGGAATATCAGCTTTTCTGCGTATGCGGGTGAGGTGTTGGGGTTCGGCGGTCTGATCGGAGCGGGGCGCACGGAGATCATGGATGCAATTTTCGGTATGCGTCCGGCAGATGCCGGAACGGTCGTGGTAAAGGGGCGTACAGTCAAAATCAACTCACCCAATGATGCGATTGCGGCCAAGATCGCCTATGTAACGGAGGACCGCCACAGCGGTATGGTCATGCATGCCTCGATTCGCGAAAACATGACATTGGCTTCGCTCAAGATGTTTGTAAAACACCTGTTCATCAATGAGACAAAGCGTGGAGAGGCTGCAAAAAAATACAAGGCCAGACTGTCGATCCGTGCGCCGGACCTTATGACCCCGGTGGACAGTTTAAGCGGAGGCAACCAACAAAAAGTAGTGTTTGCAAAATGGCTGATGAGAGACGCTGATCTATATATTTTCGACGAGCCGACGCGCGGCGTGGATGTCGGCGCAAAGGAAGAAATATATAAGCTGATCAGAGAGCTGACAAATGCGGGGAAAGCGGCGATCGTCATATCCTCGGAGCTGCCCGAATTGATCGGTATGAGCGATCGGATATTGGTAATCCATAACGGAGAAATCGCAGGAGAACTTGCTGGTCAGGATGCCACGGAAAGCTTGATTATTCAATATGCGACGGGAGTGGTGAAAAATGGATAGAAATACTGCGGCACAGCCGTACAGCTTTTCAAAAGTAAAAAATTTTTTTAGTTTTAAAGCAAACGATAAATTAGGCATATTGATTGCGCTTTTGGTATTAATCATTGTTTCATCTGTTTTTTCGCCGTCGTTTTTAAAAGTAAACAATTTACTGAATATTCTGCGGCAAAATGCCATGCTGGGCATTGTACTGATCGGCATGACCATAGTGATCATTGGCGGCGGCATTGATCTGTCTGTAGGCTCCACGGTGGCGATCTGCGGTCTCGTAACCGGCTATTGTATGCATTTGCCGCCGGTGCTCACGCTGGTAGCGGTGCTGGCTACTGGCATAGCGGCGGGAATGCTTAACGGCTATCTGGTGGCGTATCAGAACATGGAGCCTTTTATTGTGACGCTAAGCACACAAATCGCCTTGCGCGGGCTGTGTCTGTTTCTGACCGGCGGGACCTATATTTCCAATGTGAAAACCTATTCCTGGCTAAACAGCAAGATTGGAGTGGTATCCGTGTCGGCCATCATTCTGGTGGCAATGTTTATTATTTTCGACGCTATTGCGGTTAAAACGATATTTGGACGCAACGTATTTGCGAGCGGCGGCGGAGAGATCGCGGCGCGTTTATCCGGTATTCGGACAAAAAAGGTACGAATGATGACCTATGTCATTAGCGGCGGCATGTGTGCCATTGCGGCGCTCATCAATGTCGCACGGCTGTCCACTGCGGAGCCGTTGGCGGCAGAGGCATTGGAGGTTGATGCGATCGCGGCGGCTCTGGTGGGAGGGAACAGCCTGCTCGGCGGCAGAGGATCGATTTCCGGCGCATTTCTGGGACTGTTGGTGTTCGCGGTTTTGGCGAACTTCTTTAACCTGATCGGTTTGGGCTCTTCGGAACAACAGATTCTAAAGGGGATCATCATTGTGATCGCGGTGCTGATCAGTCAGCGGCAGAAAAGATAATCAAAACTTTGCGAAGGGAGCTAAATCATAATGACTGCTCGTTTGGAAAGCCGCACCATTAAATTGAAAAGTATATACGACGCGGTCGCGCCCATTCGGTCGGGAAGCGAGGTCGCCATTGGCGGTTCTTATAATCGCCGCCATCCAATGGCCTTGGTGCACGAATTGATCCGTCAGCAGAAAACGGATTTGGTGCTGAAAGGTTGGAATAACGGAATCGATTATGATCTTTTGATCGCGGCGGGGCTGGTGCGTGAAGCGCATTCATCGTACGTGGGAATGGCAAATTTGGGACTGGCAAAAAATTTTCGCAGGGCCTGTCAAGAGCGTCGCATACGGTATGTGGATCATACGGAAACAACAGCGCAGGAGAGATTCTTGGCAGCGAGCAAAGGCCTGACTTTTGCGGTTTCAAAAGTTCCCCTACATACGGCGCTGATGGAGCAGGCTGATTACCAAAAAACCATTTCCTGTCCTTTCACAGGGGAACGATATGTTGCCTTACAGGCATGGACGCCCGACTATGCCTTAATCCATGCAAGTCGGGCGGATGAATACGGAAACATTCAGTTCGATGCGGTGCGCATGATGGAAAATGAACCCGATATTTTTATTGCGAAAAGCGCAAAAAAGCTGATCGTTTCGGTAGAAGAGATCGTTGATACGGAGGTGATTATGAAAAGCAAATTCCAAACCTTATTGCCGGGTTTTTTAGTGGAAAGCGTTTGTCTGGCGCCGTTAGGCGCACACCCGAACTCGTGCGATGCGCGCTATGATTTTGACTTGAAACATGGCGAATACTATCAGGCATGCTGTGCAACGGATGAAGGCAGCCGGCAGTATATTGAAGAGTTCGTCATGACCCCCGGAGACTGGCAAGAGTATTTGGCCAAAGTAGCGATACAAAGGGAGGGGAAGTGAAATGAAACCATGTGACTATACGTTGGAAGAGCTTCTGGCGGTTGAAATGTCACGCCACATTAGGCCGGATGATCTATGCGGTTTTATCGGAACAGGGACGGGCGGCAAGGCTTATATTCGTGCGGTGGGCATTCCGGCGGTGGCGGCGCGGTTAGCGCAACTAAGACAAGCCCCTGATTTTATCATGTGTCTGGGCTCGGTGGTAGATATGGAACTGGATGGGGACTGCATACCGGAAACGAACTTTGAACCGGACGTATTGGCGTGGCCCGGCCGCGCGCAGCTACCGTCCCACGATGTGCTCAACTTTTTTATGCGGGGACACGTCAGTATCGGTTTTATTTCTGCGCCGCAGGTCGATCAATTCGGCCATACTAATCTTGTGCAGATCGGCAGGGGAGAGCGCATCAAAGCACGTTTTCCGGGCTGTCTGGCGCAAAGCGAGATCATGTCTATGGCCAAGCGGACGTTTGGCATTTTTCAGCACGACCGCCGTACCTTTGTGGACCATGTGGACTTTGCATCTTCGGCAGGCCAAAATGACCGGGAAGGCTTGCCGGGCGCGGGACTGGTGCTCGTATTGACACAGTACGGCGTCATGGAATTTGGGATAGATGGCAAAATGAAAGTGCGAAGTATCCATCCCGGCTGTACCAAACAAATGATAGTCGAAAACACAGGGTTTGCCATTTCCATACCGCGAGACGTTTCGGTAACGGAACCGCCGACAAAAGAGGATCTGGCGCTGATCCGCACGAAGATCGACCCCAAACGAAAATTCCTAAATGCAGGCATAACAGGAGAACCGGCAACTTTGGCAGATTGATCTCCGAAAGTTGCGTCTGATGAGAATAATCATACGAAAAGGAGCGAAAAAGAATGAAAAAGCGATTTGCACTGATTATGGCAGGGTTTACGCTGGTCTCTGGTCTGGCAGGCTGCACGGGCGGCGAAACAAATGCGGATGGAAACGAGGAAGTTCGCAGCGACGGCGCCGAAAAGCTGGTGATTGGTTTTTCGCAGGATAAGAACGATATCGATTGGACGCAAAGTATGAAAGAGGACATTCAGGCGACTTGCGAAGAAAATGACGTGGAACTGACGATCACGGATGCGAACGGCAGCGGGGAAAAAGCAGCTTCCGATATTGAAGATTTAATCACCCTTGGCGTGGACGCGATCATTGTACAGACATATCACGCGGATACGATTGCAAACGCGGTGCAGGATGCGGTCGACGCGGGCATTCCGGTGATCGCACTGTCATCCGAGATCCCGGGGGCAAACGTAACGTCTCTGATTACTGTGGACGCGACGGAAACCGGGCGGATGATGGGAGAATATGTACAGAATAAATTCCCGGACGGCGCCTATATCGTGCAGCTCACAGGCAAGGAAGGGTCGCTGGTCAATGTGAACCGCGGCGTGGGGTTCCATGAGATTATTGACGCCAATACGAAATTTACGGTTTTGTCCGAACTTTCCTGCAACTATGAACGCAGCAAAGCTATGACCGCTATGGAAGATCAACTGCAAGCGCACGGGGATAAGATTCAGGTCGTGTACTGCCATAACGATGACATGGCGCTGGGCGCGATTCAGGCGATCGAATCGATGGGGTATACGGCGGATATCGATCATGGCATTTGTGTGGTATCCGCTGCGGACGGTATGATTCCCGAGGTTTTGGATAATGTTGAAAACGGGAAAATGGTTTCCGGTTATTTTCCCACCTTTGGCAAGGAAGGCGTCGAAACCGCACTGAAAGCCATTCGGGGTGAAGCGGTGGAGGCTAAAATATTGGTTCCCTCCGAGGTGATCACCACGGAAAACGTCGATCACTACAGACGTTAAACGGAGCGAAGGTGGTAAGACAATGAATTTATGCAGCAATGAGCGCGATGGAGAAAAGCGCGATATGAATGGCCGCCGGGTTTATTGGTTGCAAACACCGCAAAAAACAGGCGGCATGTACAGCTCTGTTTGTACGGTCGTTTATGAACCGGGCGCCAGAGCCAAGCCGGCCCATGCGCATGATCATGGAGAGGAAACCGTTTTTGTTCTTTCGGGTACGGGAAAAGTAAAAGTAGGTGGTGAAACTTTTGGGCTGGAGCCGGGAGCTTGCGTTTTGTTTCCGCAGGGCGTTCCGCATATGGTCTGGAACACGGGGGAAATCCCGCTACACCTCGTGTGTTTTTATGGACCGAAGCCGGATGCTGTTCAGTACACCTTTTATGAGGATTTTGATTTTCCGGAATTTTCTCAAGAGAAGAGGTAGCGGCTCATTCGCGTCCGATTGGCAGAAAGTCCAAAGGAAGGAATCGGGTGAAAGACGAATATGAAAGATTTTAAAATTGTCACCGGTATGAAGGAGTTTGCAAGCTTTCAGCAGTTTGCCAATGAAGAACATTTGGGCATCGATGATTTAATACTGACCAATGCGTATATTTATGAACCGGCAATCGCACGGCTGGATTTGTCCTGTCAGACTTTGTTCCAAGAGGAGTTTGGTGCGGGCGAGCCTACCGATGTGATGGTGGACGGGATTTTGCAGTCGCTTCGCGGCCGGAAGTACCGCCGGATCATTGCGGTAGGCGGCGGCACGGTGATCGATATTGCGAAGGTTCTGGCGGTCGCCCAACGCGACGATACGGTAGATGCTATGTACGGGCGTATGGACGAGCTGCAAAAGGAGCATCCGCTGATCCTTGTCCCCACAACCTGTGGTACGGGCAGCGAGGCGACGAATATTGCAATCCTCAATCGAACGAGGAAGGGGATAAAGGTCGGGCTGGTATCGCCGGCGATGTTTGCGGAAAAAGCTGCGCTTATACCGGAGTTGCTTGCTAGTCTGCCATATCCGGTGTTTGCAACCAGTTCGATCGACGCTATGATACACGCGGTGGAAAGTTACTTAAGCCCGAACGCCTGTGCGCTGAGCGAGGTGTTTTCCGAGCGTGCGCTGCAGCTGATACTGCGCGGGTGGAAAATTACGGTGAATTGCGGGGGGCCGGAAGGATGGAAGGGGCAGGCGTTGGAATTTTTACGTGCGTCTAACTATGCCGGTATTGCATTTGGCTACGCGGGCTGCGGGGCTGTACATGCGTTGAGCTATCCGCTGGGCGGTGTGCATCATATCCCGCACGGGCAGGCCAACCAGCTGATGTTCGCGGATGTGATGCGCAAATATCAGGAGAAAAAACCGGTGGGCAAGCTGAACCGGCTGCAGGAATTGCTCTCGGCTGCGCTGTGCAGTACGCCTGAACGCGCGCTGGACGAGCTGTATGGACTGATGGACAAGGTGATGAAAAAAACGCCTTTGCGCATGCACGGCGTGACAGAGGAGGAGCTTCCGGTGTTCGCGCGGAATGTGCTGAATACGCAGCAGCGTCTACTTGAGAACAACTATGTGGAGCTTTTGGAAGACGATATTTTGGATATCTATCGGCGGGCGTTTTGAGCAGGGAGGGAGGGCGCAATGGATTGGAGGACCTATTATAAAGAGCATACGCTAACGCCTGAGCAAGCCGTATCGGTGATTCATAATGGCGACCGTGTGGTGTTCGGCCATGCGGTGGGTGAGCCGATCGTCTTTCAGCGTACGATGGCGCGCATGGCCGATCGGTTCAGCGGCGTTGAGGTCGCGCATATGGTCTATCTCGGTTCGGGTGAGTATTTGCAGCCCGGCATGGAGGGGCACTTTCGGCACAATGCGTTATTCGTCGGCGGGCCGGCGCGCAAGGCAATCGCGGAGAACCGGGCGGATTATACGCCGGTTTTCTTCTCCGATGTACCGCGAATGTTTCGTGATGGAACACTTCCCGTGGATGTTTTCGCATTCACCTGTTCGCCGCCGGATGAGCGCGGATATGTGTCGCTCGGTCTTTCATGCGATTACGGCGCGCAGGCGGTCAAATCGGCCAAAACGGTGATTGCTGAAGTCAATTCCAATATGCCGCGTACTTATGGAGAGAGCTTTGTGCATGTGTCCGAAATTGACGGCTTTTTTTGTTCATGGGAACCGCTGCCGGAGAGCAAACCGGCTGTAATCGGAGAAATCGACCGCAAGATCGGTGAACATATTGCGGGCCTTGTGCAGGATGGAGATTGTCTGCAGCTGGGGATCGGTGCGCTGCCGGATGCGGTGTGCACGTTTCTGGGTAGCAAAAAGGATCTTGGTTTGCATACCGAAATGATTTCAGACGGTGTGTTGCCACTACTGGAAAGCGGTGTGATCAATGGCAAACGTAAGCAACGCGATATCGGTAAAGTCTCGGTCACCTTCTTGATGGGAACGCGGCGTTTGTACGATTATGTCAACGATAACCCGATGATTCGTATGCTTCCGGTGGACGTGTGCAACAATCCCGCAGTGATTTCGCAAAACGACAATGTTGTTTCCATCAATTCCTGCGTGCAGGTCGATCTGCAAGGGCAGGTTTGCGCGGAAGCGATCGGCCTGCGGCAGATCTCTGGCATTGGTGGCCAGATGGATTTTGTGCGCGGCGCCAATCTTTCAAGCGGTGGACGGTCGATCATTGCCCTGCATGCGGCAACAAACGACGAGTCCGCGTCCAAAATCGTGTCCACCTTGACAGACGGCGCGCCTGTGACAACAAGCCGTTGCGATGTGGGCTATATCGTGACCGAATACGGTGTCGCGTGCTTGCGTGGCCAGACGCTGCGCGAGCGAGCGAAACGCCTAATCGCCATAGCGCATCCGAAGTTCCGCAAGGAGCTGGCCGAGGAATATCAGGCGCGTTTTGGAACCTGTCCGTCATTTTGAAAAAGTATGTGCGATACAGGGTATAGCAAGCCTTCCGTAGCTTGATTGTATCGGTGACGCGATACGAAGGACGACATTTGCATGGTTGCAAGACCGTGCAAATGTCGTCCTTTCGCCGTGTCAAAGAACCCTTCGCGCCGCAGCGCGTATAAAATAGGATTTTGCCGATTACGGCAAAATTCATAAAAACCGGGAGCATGTATCTCGGTTTTTATACAAACCGACTTCAAGTGTGCCTAAAAGGCGCGCGCAGAAGCCGGAATTCTCGATCGAAATGGTGCTTTGTTTCGATCGACAGACTGTCAAAAATTGTTTTTTGACAGTCTGAGAACCCCCTCGCGCCGCAGCGCGAGGGGGTTCTTTTTTGTAACGCCAGTGAGGAGGCGGCGGGCAGGGGCACTTAAGCGATAGGCGAACCGTTTGGATAAACAATCACGCGGCATGCTTCCTTCCGGCGCATCAGATCAATGCCTTGCAGGATGTCGTCCAGCGCGAGCCGGTGTGTAATAAAGCGGTCGAGCGCAAGATCCTTGCGATTTAAAATTTCAAGCGCGGAGGGAAAGTCTTTGCCCAGCACGCCGCAAACGGAAAGTTCGTTTAAGGTAAAGAGAGAAGGCGGCAGTGTGGTGGAAGCGTTGGCGTCAAAACCAAACAGGATAAGTCGGCCCTGCGGGTTCATCAGCGGCAGCGCCTCGGAAAGGATCGGGCCGCGGCCGACCGCGTCGATGACTAGGTCCGCGCCGTATGGCCAGTGCGCCCGCATCACGTCCTCCACTCGTTCCTTTTGCGTATCCACGACGATGTCCGCCCCGCAATTTCGCGCCTCCTGCACCCGCCGTTCCCCTTTGGCGGTGACGATAAGGTTCTGAATGCCGAACAACTTCAGGACGCGGACGAAGGTCAGCCCGATCGGCCCGGCGCCGTACAGCAGCACATGGTCGACCGGCGTGGGGCGCGCCCGATGGATGGCGTTCATTACGCAGGCGAGCGGCTCGGCTTGCGCCGCGATTTCTGGGGGAATGGACGGATCCACGCGGTAAAGCTGCTTCGCTTCGACCAAAGCGTACTGCGCGAAACCGCCGTCCCCAGTCTGGCCGTAGTGGTAGGAATTGGAGCAGAGATCGCCCTTTCCGTGGGTGCATTCATAGCAGGCGCCGCAGCGCACGCGGGGATTGACCGCGACCCGGTCGTTCAAGGCGAAGCCTTGAACGGCTTGGCCCATTTTAACGATGGTACCGCAAAACTCGTGCCCGTAGACGATGCCGGGCTTCATGTACTGTCCCGGCGGTACGGCAAGTCCGTGCAGATCGCTGCCGCAAATGCTGGCCGCCTCGATTTTGAGCAGCAGCTGGGTATCTCGCTGGAGCTGGGGGATGGGGACGGACTTGACCGTTAATACGCCGTTTCCTTCAAAAATCGCGGCACGCATCAGATTGCTCATGGGATGAATCGGTCCTTTCGTAAAAAAATTATGGGTCGGCGATACGCCGTACGGAGGAGCGCTCGACGATTTCGGGTTCAAAGATATAGGTCGCGTCAAAATTCGGATCATCAATTCGCCGCAGCAGATGTTCCGCCGCGACCCATCCCAACTCGTTGAGCGGATAGGAGATGCAGGACAACTCGAGCGGGTGCATGGACAAGAGCGAATTATCATAGCTCATCACCGAAAGGTCGTCCGGGATCTTGACGCCGCGCTGCAGCAGCGCCGGCACGACCTTGGCGGCAATGTCGTCGTTGTAAAAAAAGACCGCGGTACACTGCTGAATCTTTTGGCAAAGGGACTCCATCAAGCCCTCCGGAACATTGGTATAGAGCGGTTCGGTGACCCAAAATACGTGATCCTCGGAAAACGCAAGCCCATGATCCGTTAAAGCGCCGACATAGCCTTGATACCGCAATACGCCTTGCAGATCATCGATCTTCCCCACGTGGAAGATTTTTTTGTGTCCGTGCCGGATGAGATATTCCGTGGCTTTATAGCCGCCCTTGCGGTCGTCTAACGATACATAGGGGATCTCGGGGAAATCGGGATAGTATCCGTCGATCAGGATGACGGGGAGCTTTTGGCTCAATTCGGCGATCAGCTTGCTGCAACGGGGGATCACTGCCTTGGTGATCTCGATGATCGCGCCGGCATAATTGGTGGATAGGATTTCGCGGATGGTGTTTTCCTCATAGTCGATCCGGTTGTTGGTAACGAATACATTGCTGATATAACCGTGTTTGGTCAAAACGCCATTGATGCTGGCCGATTTGTAGGGAAAAATGTAATTGTCCGCGTCCGTGATCAGCACGGCGATATTTTTGGAATTGGTGGGCGGAAAAACGCTTTTGAAAACAAAAGTGCCGGAACCCTTGACGGTATAGATCAATTTTTTTTTCAAAAGGCAAGAAAATGCGTTGCGGATCGTCTGCCTGCTGACGTGGAACTGGCTCATCAGTTCCTTTTCGGTAGGGAGCTGTGTGCCGGGCTGTAAGGTATGGGACAGTATCTGCTGCTCGATTTGGTCGGCGATTGATAAATATTTTGGCATAATAACCTTCGCTCCATCATCCTACATGCTCTAAAACATGAAGATATCCTATGTATGTTGCTGTATCGATCCTGTATATCATACATTTTAGCACGGTTATTCTGCAAAAACAACCCGATCGTCCGCTGAAAAAGGGTTGGATGGTACGCGGTTAAGGGAAAGATCGTTCTTACTGCGTATATACATGTTTGCAAATCCTGTTGTTAATATGTATTTGATATGTACTAAAATTAGAATAAGACATATTGATGACAAACGCAATGGATATTGTGCTGAAATGGGCAGCGGAAAAATGTATAGAATGCATAAATTAACGATTGATTCAAAGAAATAACAAGCGATGTGGCTAAATATAGCCTATAAAATTTGGAAGAATAATGCATTGAAACAGATGGAAGGAAGGATGTACTATATAAGCATACAAAATACATGATTCTAAAAAGAATATGTATTTAAAATGCATTGTTGAAAGGAGCATGAAAAATGGCAAAGAGAAGAAGAGGTATCGCGTTGCTGATGGCCGCTGGGTTGACGGTGGGTCTCGTCGGATGCGGAACGCCGCAAAGCGATGTCGGAGGTTCAGCAACAGCCGCGGGCTCGGACAATGAAAAGGGAACCATCGTTTTCAGCACCAAAACGATCACAAACAACGAATTTCAGCGGGTTATGGTAGAAGAATGCCAGAAGGAAGTGGAGGCGGCGGGCTTTAAGTTCGAGCTGACGCTGGCGGGCGATGAGTTGACGGTATCAAAGCAGGTGGAAAACATTGAAAACGCCATCAACCGCGGGGCGAAAGGTATCGTCATAGCGCCTATGGACGGCAACGCGATCATACCGGCGCTCAAGAAGGCGAAAGAAGCGAATATCCCGGTGATTATCGCCGACGCCGCCGTGGCGGAAGGCAACGAGGATCTATATGTGACCTATATCGGCTCTGACAACTATAAAATTGGCTATGAAGCGGGCAAGCGGATGATCGAAAAGGTCAAGGAGGGCAAGGTTTGTACGGTTCGCGGCGCGTCCGGCGCCATGGGCGGCGAGCTGCGTGCGCAGGGCTTCCAAGAAGCGATTGAGGAGCAGGACAAGGTCAAGCTCGTCAACCAGCAGGCCGGCAACTGGCTCAGCGACGTCGCGATGCAGGTCACGGAGAACATGCTGTCGTCCGATCCCGATATGAAGGGCATTTTCCTATGCTCGGACGCCATGCTTTCCGGTGTGATTAGCGGCGTGCAGAACAAGGGACTGAATCCGGCGGATATTGCGATCATATCGGTGGACGGCAACAAATCGGCGTTGGATTCCATCAAAGCGGGCAACTGCTACGGCTGTGTCGCCCAGTATCCCGGCGTGATCGGGCAGAAAAGCGGAGAGATCATGGCCGATATTGTAAGCGGCGAAACCAAAGCGGAGGATTACGACAAATACATCGACTCGGGCTACTTTTTCATCAATCCGGATAATACCGAAGAAGCGGAAGACGTGGTATTCTAATGCGATATTTCAAATGAAGTTGCCGCCGAATGCTTAGGCGCGGTCGGGCGGCGTTCGGTTCGGGTGAATAATCTTTGGTTATTCACCCGAACTTGTACCCACGGAAAAAGGAGGAGTATCGGAAGTGAAGCGTAAGAGCGTTCAAAAGAAGCATATTTTTTATTTGGCCTTACTGATCCTGCTTTGCGTCTGCGGAAGCTTTATCCCGGGCTTTTTTACGTTCAATAATATCATGAACGTTACCAGACAGGCTTCCACCATCGCGATCTGCGCGTTGGCCATGACGCTGGTACTGATTATTAAGGGCATCGATCTGGGCACCGGCGGCGTGATGGCCTTTTGCGCCATGGTCAGCGGGTTCTTGATGCTGGGAGGTATCAATATCTATCTTTCCATGCTAACGGGCGCGCTTGTCGGCATGCTCATTGGCGTGTTGAACGGTATTTTGGTATCTAAGATCAATATCCCGCCCTTCATCGCCACCTACGTCACCGGACAGATCATGCTCGGCCTTGCGCTGGTGGTAGGCAAGGGCACCTCGATCAGCGGTCTGCCGGATTCCTACGCCGCCATTGGAAACAACCTGATTCTCCGAATCCCGATCAACACATGGATCATGGTGATTCTGTTTGTGATCACGTCGGTAATCCTGCGTTACACCCGCATGGGCAAGCATATTTACGCGCTGGGCGGCAGCGAGAACACGGTCAAGACCGAAGGAATTTCTCCCTCTCGCGTGAAGATTTTCGCGTTTGCCGTTTGCGGCCTGTTTTCCGCGATCGCGGGCATTCTGCTGAGCGCGCAGATGGCGACCGTGCACCCGACGCAGGGCGCGGCTTACCAGTTGGACGCCGTCGCGGCTTCACTGATCGGCGGCGTAAGCATGCTGGGCGGCGAAGGTAAGGCTTGGATGAGCGTGGTGGGCGCGCTGATCATCGGCTTTTTGCGCAATGCTTTGGATATGCTGGCCTTCGATCCGTTTTATCAGAATTTAGTCATCGGCGCGGCGATCATCGTCGTGGTCGGCGTAAGCGTATTGAACAAGAACAAAGAGCTCAAATCGGCGAAGGTCTTTTAACGGACGGAGAGGTGTAAACAATGGCTGCTGTAAAAAATGTTGCCGCACCCTCGAAGGGGAGCGGAAAACAAAATGTAAAGCATTTTGTGAAATCCTATGGTAATGTCATTATTTTTGTTGCCGTCTGGCTGTACGGCATGCTGTTTGTCGAAAATTTTATCGGCATCGACAATGGCGTCAATATCATCACACAGGGCTCGATCGCCGCAATTTGCTGCTTGGGCATGACTTTTGTATTGATGACCGGCGGCATTGATCTGTCGGTCGGCTATTTGGTCGGCTTTTGCGCGTACATCTTTGGGTTTTGTTCGGTCACAAAGGGCATGCCGGTTCTGACCGCCATCCTCCTTACGCTGCTCGTTGGCGCGCTGTTCGGCCTGCTCAACGGGATTCTGGTGCAGCTTCTGCACATTCCGGCGTTTATTGTAACACTCGGAACGGGGTATATCATTTATGGCATCGCGCAGATCTTCAGTAACGGCTCGGCAATCACCAACCTGCCGGAATCCGTGCTCGCGGTCGGCCGCGTGCAGATCTTGGGGTTGTCCTCTACCGTTTGGATCATGCTGCTGGTCGCGCTGGTCTGCTTTTTTATCCTGCATAAATCTACTTACGGTCGGGCGCTGACCTCGGTCGGACTGAACGCGGCCGCCAGTCGCCTGAGCGGCATCAACGCCGCCTTTACGACTGTCGTGGTGTATGTGATATGCGGCCTGTGCTCCGCGTTGGGCGCGGTGCTGATGGCGGCGCGCGTCAACAACTGCGTGTGCACCATGGGGGGGACCGACTTTACGTTCACGGTCATCACCGCGGCCGTGCTGGGCGGCGCGAGCCTGTTCGGCGGCATCGGTTCGGTGTGGGGATCGCTGCTGGGCGTCATGACGATCTTCACCATACAGAATATATTGGGTCTGCTGAGTGTGAACTATTACATGTACACAGCGGTACAGAGCATTATTATTTTAGCTGCGATTATCTTTGAAAACGTGAAAAACCGAGTGATTCAGTAAAGGCGGCGGCATGATGGCAAAAATATTAGAGATGAAAAACATCACGAAATATATCTTTGATGAATACGGCAAAAAGATCGCCGGCACCACGGTAAAGATCCTCGACCGGGTGAATTTTGATTTGGAACACGGAGAAGTCCACGTTCTGATGGGAGAAAACGGCGCTGGCAAGTCCACCCTGATGAAGGTGCTTGGCGGCAATATCGCGGCCGACGAAGGCGCGATCACGCTGGACGGATCGGCCTATTCGGTCAAGGGCCCGAAAGAGGCGCGGGAAAAGGGCGTGGCATTTATCCACCAAGAGCTCAACCTTTGCTTGAATCTGGATATCGCGCATAACATTTTTCTCGGGCGGGAACCGGTAAGGCGCGGCTTTGTTGATCATCAGTATATTTATCAAAAAAGCCGCGAGTATTTGGACGAATTCGGCTTCCGCGAGATCGACCCGAAAACCATGATCCGCGATCTTTCCACCGCGCGGCAGCAGGTCGTGGAGATCGTCAAGGCGCTTTCGTACCAATCAAAGATTCTGATCATGGACGAGCCGACCGCGTCGCTGACAGCCAGCGAGATCAATCATTTGTTCGACCTGATCCGCAAGCTCAAGGCAAATGGAGTCAGTATCATCTACATCTCCCACCGTATGGACGAATTACAGGAGATCGGCGACCGCCTCACGGTGCTGCGCGACGGGCAATCGATCCAGACCATCTCCATGCGGGAATTTGATCAGGATAAGGTCGTTAAATTAATGGTCGGGCGTACCATCTCGAACATGTATACCTGTACGCATACCGTGGGTGCCGAGGATGTGATCGAGGTGGAAGGCCTGCGGATAGGGCCGAATACCGAGCCGATTGACCTGCACATCAGAAAGGGCGAGATCGTCGGCATGGGCGGCTTGGTCGGTTCGGGCCGGTCGGAGCTGGCCCGGAGCATCTTCGGCGTGCGGACGTACTTCGGCGGGAAAATCGTTTACAAGGGCCAAACCTATACCGCGCCGACAGCGGGCCGATCCATCAAACAGGGGATCGCCTACCTTTCCGAGGATCGAAAGATCGATGGATTGATCATCGATAAGGACATTAAAGAGAATATTTCACTTGCTTCGCTCTATCGGCTGTTTCAAAACCATATGGTGAACAAAAAATTAGAGCGGCAGGAGGCCGCCGAGAAGATCGAGGAGTTAAACGTTATTTGCCGTTCCATGGATCAGCCGGTCAGCACGCTCAGCGGCGGCAACCAGCAAAAGGTGTTGTTCGCCAAGTGGCTGGAAAGCAAGCCCGACCTGCTCATTTTGGACGAGCCGACCCGCGGTATCGACGTGAACGCCAAGGCGGAAATATATGAGATCATGGACGGCATTGCGAAGCAAGGCGTGGCGATCATGATGATCTCGTCCGAGTTGCCCGAGCTGATCGGCATGAGCGACCGTATCTATGTGATGAAAAAGGGATCGATTTCGCTGGAAATAGAGGATAAAAGCCAAATGACGCAGGAACGGATCTTGGAAAGCACTTTGTAAAGGAAAACGGTGAGATTATGAAGCTGCAAAGCAAGAAAAAGGTACGGGCAAAAACGTGTGAACTCGGCGGTAGCCGTTATCGGGTATTCGGAAGCATGGCGCCGGAAAACGCGGAAGCGCTGCGGCGGCAGCTGAACCTGCCCTGTGTCGGTACGTTGGACGTGTTAGAGATCGTCTTGAACCAATACGGCGCGCTTAACCGTTTCGCGGAGGATATTGCGGCGTGCGTTTCGCTAGAGATCCCTATCAGCCTTCGGATAAAGGCGCAAGGCGCCGACGACCCGGTTGACAAAACGCTGGGCCTTGCGGTACTGGAAGCCTGTGTGCGCAAGGGCCTTGCTGATTTTGTGGATATAGAGCCGGAGGACAGCGGGTTTGTTTCACAGGTAAAGGCGCTGCTTTCGGGCACGGGCGTAAAGCTCATCCTGACCCGGCAAAATTACCGGGGCGTTGGCAGTAAGGAGGAAGTGTTACAGGCGGCACAGGCGGTAGAAGCGATGGGACCGGCGCTGACGCGGGTGCTATATCTGGCGGTGGACGATGTGGATATGCTCCACATCGCGCAGGCGGCGCGAAGCGCAAAGCAGCAGGGCATGCTCGAAACGCCGTTTTGTATTTCCGCCATCGGCGAAGCGGGGCTGATGCTGCGTCTTTTCGGCGAGCGCTGCGGCAATGATTTCGGAAGCTATCCGCTCAGCCGGAAAGCGAACGAGGGCATGGCGCTGGAGACCCTTGACGAGTACCGAAAGCTGCGGCGCATATACGCGATCGATCATGAGTACGATGGGGACGGTGACGGGACATGAAATTATCAAGCAGGCTTCAATATCCAATGAACGGCGTGACAATGGGCGGTGAAAAATACCTTTCCTGCATCATGGTCAAGGAGGGCAGCCAGCGCGCGATCCTTGCGGCGGCCGAAGAAGTCATGCTGCATGCGCCGGACATCGTGGAATGGCGGCTGGATTACGTAGCCCCCATGGCGGATACGGATTTTGCCGAGCGCCTGCTATGCGAGACCGCGAACCGTTTGGCCGATATCGTCAGGGATTCCACGCTGCTCGTGACCTTCCGCGTCAAGGAGCAAGGCGGCGTGCGTGCGTTCCCGCGCGATCTGCGGCTGCGCATGGTCAAGGCCTGCATCCAAACCGGGCGTATCGGCATGGTGGACGTGGAGATCGACAGCGATGAAGCATATATCGAAGCGATCAAGGAAACGGCCGCGCGCTTCGGCACCAAGGTGCTGCTTTCGTTCCATGATTGGGACCGCGTTCCGGATAACGAATTTATGCTGAACAAAGTGCGGGAAGCGATGGACAAGGGCGCGGACATCCCCAAGTTGTATTTGACCGCGCACAGCTACGAGGATGTGATCCGCATCGCGGAAACGGCGAAACGGATTCGGGAGCAGGGCATATGCAAAACACCGTACTGCATGTGCGGTATGAACCACATTGCCATGGTCACGCGTATTTTGGGCGGCGAATGCGGTTCGGATTTTGGATATTTTACGTGCAGCGGTGTGCGCGGCGGCTACGAAGAGGACGAGGATTATTTTAAGGCCATTCTCGAGGTGTTTGATATGACGGAAAGCGAACTGGGGGTGCGGTAAACGATGCGTGCATTTGTGTTGCGAGGGGGAATGGGCGCCGACCGGCGGGGTCAAGCTGGGTGAAAGGGAGCAGAAGGAGCATCGCTCCTATACCTCCGGCCTGTGCTGGAAGAATCTGTCCTATCAGATAGAGGATGTGCGGACGCCCGAACCCAAAGAGGACGAGGTGCTGATTCGAGTCGGCGCTTGCGGCGTTTGCGGGAGCGATATCCACTCCATTGCATCAAAAGAAAACGGTTATATGCAGTACAACTGCCATACGCGGCTGCCGGTCATTCTAGGGCACGAGTTTTCAGGCGAGATCGTGCAGACCGGAAAAAACGTAAAGGAGTTTAAGGCTGGCGATCTGATCGCGGTCGAGCAGATTCATTATTGCGGGAAATGTAACAACTGCCGCATCGGCCTTTACAACAACTGTGATGAGCGCGAGGACATCGGCCTTTCCGCGGATGGCGGTTTTTGCGAATACGCGGCCGTACCGGAAAAGTATTGCTGCAAGATCAACGACATCGCGGAATTGCTGGGCAGTAAAATGGCCGCTTTGGAAGCGGGCGCGCTGGCCGAACCGACCGGCGTTGCCTATCATTCGGTCGTGATCAACGCGGGCGGGATCAAGCCGGGCGCGCATGTCGCGGTATTCGGCGCGGGGCCGATCGGTCTGTCGGCGGTGGCGCTCTGCCGTGCGGCGGGCGCGGCGAAGGTCTTTGTGTTCGATACGGTTCCCGAAAAGCTGGACCTTGCAAAGAAAATGGGGGCGGACGTTTGCTTGAACCCGTTGGATTATCCGGCGGCAGGCGAGCTGCCGGGCATTGTATTAGAACTGACCCACGGCATCGGCTGTCATATGTGTATTGAAGCGGCCGGCAACCCGGGCCAAACCTATCCGCAGATCACGGGCATGATGTCCGCGCATGCCAAGCTGGTACAGATCGGCTTGCCCGGGCGGGTACCGCCGATCGATATGACGCCGTTCATCTACAACGGCACCTCGGTATACTGCTGTAGCGGTTCGGCGGGCAGCGACATTTTCCCGAGCGTGCTGCGCATGTTCGCGACAAAGGTACTGGATATGCGGCGCTGCATCGGCGGCCGTTATCCGCTCGAAAAGACCGATCAGGCGATCGCGCGGGCCGGTTCGGGCTGCGCGGGCAAAATTTTAGTCAGCCAGTTTTATGAGGCGTAAGGAGAATACAAGATGCGTACTGCGTTTGATTCGGAAAAATATAAGCTGGCCGTACCCGAATGGTGTCTGCCGGGCGATAGTATTTTTAGCATGAAAATGGCCGCCGCGCTGGGGATGGACGGGGTGCAGATCGAAGCGGGGTTTTATGAGACCGGGTTCAAACTGGGCCATCCGTGGGTTCGGTCGCTGTATCAGGAGGCGGCCGAGCAATATGGGGTTGAGTTGATCTCCATTGTCATGAACGATTTAAACGTTCACGGCTTGCGCAACGGCCGCGGCACGGCATTTGGCGATATTGCCTATGAAGGGCTGGATATCGCGCTGGAAGCGTCGGCGGCGCTGGGCGTTCCGGTGCTGATGATCCCCAGTTTTGTCGATAACGATATGCGCACCGAGCGGGATATCGAAAACACGGTGGAAGCGCTACGGTATGCATGCGATGAAGCCGCGCAAAGCGGCACGATCATCGCGACCGAAACCGCGATCTCGTCGGCGCAGCTAAAGCGGCTGCTCGGCTTAGTGAATCGTGAAAACTTAAAGCTGTTTTACGATTCGCAGAATTACAGGTGCTTTCGCGGCTATGACCCCATGGAGCATTTGCCGATTGTCTATCCCTACATGGTAAACCAACTGCATGTAAAGGACGGCTTGGGCGAAGCCTACAGCAGCAAATGTCTGGGCGAAGGAGATTCGCGTTTTGAGGAGCAAATCCGCTTTTTGCGCGAACAGGATTATCGGGGCTGGTTTGTTTTTGAAAACTATTATACAAAGCTGCCCCTGCGGGGAGAAGCGAAGGACCCCATTGATCTGTTCCGGAAGGATATTGCGAAGCTGCGATACGAACTGACAAAGGACTGATTATTTTAGGCATGGGTTATTCAAAAGGAGTGGGAAACATGTTACGCATTGGAGTTATAGGGACCGGCGGTATGGGCCGGCACCATATCGGGAACATACAATCGGTCATTCCGGGGGCAAGGGTCACGGCGGTCAATGATGCGAACGAGGCTATCGCAAAGCAGGTCGCAGCAGACTGCGGCGCGCGCTTTATCGCGGAGCCGCGGCAGCTGATCCGCGCGGACGATGTGGACGCGGTGATGATCGCGTCTTGGGACCCGACGCATGAGGAATTTTCGATCGCCGCCATCGAAGCCGGAAAATATGTTTTCTGCGAAAAACCGCTGTCGGATACGCCCGAAGGCTGTCTGCGCATCATGGAGGCGGAGCAAAAGGCGGGCAAGCGGCTGCTGCAAGTCGGCTTCATGCGCCGCTACGATCAGGCTTACCGGGAACTGCGCACGGTCATTGAAAAGGGGACTATCGGCAGGCCGCTGGTGGTACGGGCGCAGCACCGCAACCTAGCTCCGGCGGGCGGCGCAACAATCACGAGCGATATGTCTGCGACCAATGCGCTTGTGCATGAATTTGATATTACCCGCTATTTGATCGGCGGCGAAGATACCTACGTTTCCGCGCAACTGGTCGCTCCGCGTTCTTCGCGCTTTTGCGGGGACGACTTGATCGATCCGCAGCTCGTTTATTTGGAAACCAAGCAGGGCGTTCGCGTGGAGCTGGAATTGTTCTGGTACTGCCGCTATGGGTACGACATCCGCTGCGAAGTGGTGGGGGATCTGGGAACGGCCAGTCTGCCCGATCCGGCCCACACGGTCGTTCGCTGCGACGGACAAAGCGCCTTTCAGATCGTTCCCACTTGGCAGGAGCGTTTTGATGAGGCGTATATCACTGAGCTTCGCGAATGGATCGCCTCGGTACAAGCGGAAAACATTACCGGCCCCTCCGCTTGGGACGGCTATATCGCAAGCTTGGTGGCGAGCGCCTGCCGCCAGTCCCGCCTGACAGGCGGGATTGTCCCGATCCGATCGGTCGATTGTCCGGATTTTTATCATGTAAATTTTTAAAGAAGGTGATGCGAAATGAACAAGTTAACATTTGGTATGGTGGGCGGGGGCGGCGGCTTCATCGGCGATGTGCACCGGCATGCGGCGCTGATGGACGACCTCGCCATCCTCAAAGCGGGCTGCTTTTCGCGCAATATTGAGAAAAACCGCGCGTTTGCGCAGCGGTGGAACATTGACGAGCCGGAACGCGTGTACGCAAGCTATGCGGAAATGGCCGAGCGGGAGGCCGCGCGCGCAGATGGGATCGATTTTGTGTCCATCACCACCCCGAACGACACGCACTATCCGATCGCCAAGTGCTTTCTGGAGCGCGGCATCCACGTCATGTGCGATAAGCCGCTCGCGCTGAATGCCGCGCAGGGCCGCGAATTGGCCGCGCTCGCCAAGGAAAAGCGTTTACTTTTCGGCGTAACCTATACATATACCGGCTATGCGATGATCCGGCAAGCGCGTGAAATGATCGATGCGGGAGAACTCGGCAAGATCACCTGCATACACGGCGAATATCCGCAGGAATGGCTGGCGGTATCGTTGGTTTCCGGTAGTTCGGAACAGGCGACGTGGCGGCAGGAACCGGCGCGCTCGGGCGCGTCCGGCTGCTGCGCGGATATCGGCACGCACGTTGAGTGCCTGATCGCGAAAATGACCGGCCTGCATCCGCGCCGTGTCATTGCCCGGTTCGACAGCATTCCGGCAAATATCCCGTTGGAGACCAACGCGCAGGTCATGGTCGAATTTGACGGCGGCGTGCCGGGCATGATCTGGACCTCGCAGATTGCCATAGGCCATGAGACCGAGCTGACCGTACGCATTTTTTGCGAAAAGGGTTCGGTCGAATGGAGTCATCTCAAGCCGTGGGAGCTGCGCGTGACCCGGATCAACCAACCGCCGCAAATCTATACGACCAATCGCGATTATTTATATCCGGCGGCCAGAGAACTGTGCCGTTTGCCGTCCGGCCATATCGAGGGGTTTTATGAGGCGTTCGGCAATTTGTACCGTGGGTTCTGCGTCAACCTGATCGCCCGCAAGACCGGCGGCGACCCGGGCTCTTTCCGCTATCCAACCGTTGAGGATGGCGTGAAGGGGATTGCATTTGTAGACGCCTGCTTGGAATCGAACGCGCATAACAATGTATGGGTCACGGTAGACAACGGAAACGGATAATCTGATTGCATCAAAAAAGCACCGCCCCGCCGGCTGAAAGCCGGCGGAGCGGTGCTTCAGGCTGTCAAAAAACAAGTTTTGACAGCCTGTCGATCGAAACAAAGCCCCATTTCGATCGAAAATTCCGGCTTCTGCGCGCGCCTTACAGGCACACTTGAAGTCGGTTTGTATAAAAAGTCACGCACATGTCGCGGCTTTTTATGAATTTTGCCGTATGCGGCAAAATCCTATTTTATGCGCGCTGCGGCGCGAGGGGATTCTTTGACAAGCTGCAGCACCGCCCCGGCGGCTGAAAGCCGGCAGGGCGGTGCTTCTAAATAATATGAAGTTTAAACGCTTAGAAATTGTCCATATGTACTTCAAAATAGCTCTGCGAGTATTTGCAAACCGGGCATACTTCGGGCGCTTTCGTGCCCACTACGATGTGGCCGCAAATGCGGCACTCCCACATGGCCTGACCGCTTTTTTCAAACACCTGCCGCATCTGGATATTCTCAAGCAGTTTGCGGTAGCGCTCCTCGTGGCGCTTTTCGATCGCACCGACCTTGCGAAAACGCTCTGCCAGATCGTGGAAACCTTCTTCATCCGCGTCCTTTGCCATGCGGTCGTACATATCGGTCCATTCGTAATTCTCACCTTCTGCGGCGGCGAGCAGATTGGATGCCGTGTCGCCGAGGTGGCCCAACTCCTGAAACCAGATGCGGGCGTGCTCCTGCTCGTTTCTGGCGGTTTTCAGGAATAGCTCGGCCATTTGGTCATAGCCTTCGTTTTGCGCGACTTGTGCAAAATAAGTATACTTGTTGCGCGCCTGACTTTCGCCGGCAAAGGCCTCCATCAAATTTTGCTCTGTTTTGGTGCCGGTATAGGGGGAGGCGCCGGCAGCGGCGGGCTGTTCTTCCTGCTTTTCAAACGCGGAAGCGGGCTGCTTGCAAATCGGACATTTGAAATCCGCGGGCAGCTCGTCCCCTTCGTATACATAACCGCATACCTTGCATTTCCATTTTGCCATTTGCTTCATTCCTCCTTGATGTAAATCGTTGCTTCTGTCCTGATAGGCTGTATGCAGCATCTTTTCCGCCGTATCGCTCAAGGGCTTACCGTAGAAATCGGCATACAGCTGTTGGATCTCCGGGTTTTCATGGCTGAGCCGCAGCGTCATTTTCTCATCTTGGCTATAAAGGCTGCCGATGCGCGCGTTGCGCACGGCGTCTGCGTCCGCTTCCAGATCGCGGGGCTGACCGCCGCCGCCGATACAGCCGCCCGGACAAGTCATGACCTCGATAAAATGATACTGCTTGGCCCCGCTTTTGACGAGCTCTATCATTTTGCGGGCGTTGGCAGTGCCGTAAACAACGGCGACATGGACCTCAATCCCGGCGATATCGATACTGGCTTCGCGTATGCCGTCGCAGCCGCGCACCGCTTCGAGCTGATAGAGCTGTTTCGGGGCCTTTTCCTTGGTAATGAATTCGTACGCGGTCCGCAGGGCGGCTTCCATCACGCCGCCCGTATTGCCGAAAATGACACCCGCGCCGGAAGCCTGTCCCATCAGCTTATCGTATTCGCTTTCGGCAAGCGCGTCGAAGCGAATGCCGGCCTGCTTGGCCCAAAGCGCTAATTCACGCGTGGTGATCACATGATCCATGTCCCGCATTTCGGGCTGGCCGAGTTGCTTGCCGGCGGCGTTCATTTCGCTTCGGCGAATTTCAAACTTTTTTGCCGTGCAGGGCGTGACCGCTACATTGACGATCTTTTCAGGTGCGATACCCATCTTTTTTGCAAAATAGGTCTTGATCGTGGGTCCTTGCATGCCGATCGGGCTTTTTGCCGAAGAAATATGGGCAAGTATATCCGGGTAATAGGTTTCCGCAAACTTGACCCACGCCGGACAGCAGCTCGTATACTGTGGCAGCGGCTTGTTTTTCTTGGTGATGCGTTCGATCAGCTCCGATGCTTCTTCCATAATGGTCAGATCGGCCGCGAAATTCGTATCCAACACGTAATCCGCGCCCAGCGCACGCAGAAGCGCCACCATTTTGCCTTGTACAAAGCTTCCCGCCGCGCCGCCGAATTCCTCGCCAAGCGCCACGCGAACAGAAGGCGACGTTGAAAAGATTACTATTTTTTCAGGGTCGTCAATCGCGGCTTGAACCGCGGGATACTCATATACCTCGGTGATGCTTGCCGGGGGACAGACGTTGGCGCACTGGCCGCAGTTGATGCAGATCGCATGATCGCCGGTATCCTCTAACGTATAGCAGTCATGCACGCCGATATCGCGGGTGCATACCTCCTTGCACATGCCGCATTTGATGCACTTTTCTTCCTGACGGCGAATGCTGGGATTGTCCCTGTCGATCGCTACGCGGACACTAAGGGGTAGATGTTTTGACATAAACTTTCCTCCTTTGCTAATATCCGTTGTTAATTAATAACAGTATAGCATAGAGAAAAATTTTTTACAATGAAAAAAGTTCTTAAGGCATTTCTAAATGCCTGCTGTTCCGATTGCGGGCTTCCGCGGATAAGTCGCTGAATCTGTCGATTACGCATTGCGGTTGTGAAATGGAAATGGTATACTAATTGTAACCGGATGTTTCATCCGTGCGATACGATTGAAATGAAGAAAGCTGGGTGCATATGAGACTGCTGACACGTTCAGATTTTGACGGTTTAGCCTGCGCGGTGTTCCTTAAGGAAGCCGGTATTATCGACCATTGGAAATTTGTACATCCCAAGGATTTGCAGGACGGCTTGGTGGAAGTCGGCCCGGACGACTGTCTGGCAAACGTGCCTTTTGTAGAGGGCTGCGGCCTGTGGTTCGATCACCATTCGAGCGAGCAGGAACGGAACGCCTATAAGGGAAAATACAAGGGGGAAAGCCGCAGCTGTCCGAGCTGCGCCCATATCATTTATGATTATTACGGCGGCGCCGAACGCTTCCCGGACTGCAAAGCTCTGCTCGACGCGGTGGATAAAGTGGACTCCGCTAATCTGACGCGTGAAGAGGTCCTGCACCCGAACGACTGGATACAGCTCGGCTTTATCATGGACCCCCGCACAGGGCTGGGCCGTTTTCATAACTTCCGCATCAGTAACTATCAACTGATGGAGGAACTGATCGACTGGTGCCACACCAAGCCCATTGAGGAGATCATGGCCAACCCGGATGTGAAGGAGCGGCGCGACCTCTATTGGGAGCAGACGGAAAAGTTTATTGAAATGGTGCGCGCCCATACCGTGGTGCGCGGCCCGGTGATCATATCCGATCTGCGCGGGGTCGATCCCATCTATTCCGGCAACCGGTTTATGATTTACAGCCTATACCCGGAGCAGAACATTTCGGTGTGGATTGTCAGCGGCAAGGGCGGCAGGGGGTGCGCGTGCGCCGTGGGTTACAGCATTATGAACCGCACCAGCCAAGTGGATGTCGGTAAGCTGATGCTAAAATACGGCGGCGGCGGTCACCGGCAAGTCGGCACCTGCCAATTCCCGGACGAGGAAATGGAAACGAAGATCCCGCTCCTGCTGGACGAGCTGGTGGACCTGAGCCGGTAACTCCCAACGAATTATAACAAGAAAGAGCACCGCTTTGTAAACAGCGGTGCTCTTATGTTTTGGGCTTCTCTAGTCGTCGGTCAGCCATTTGCGGAGGGTCTCGTGTACCGCGTTTAGATCAATCGGTTTGGAGATGTGGCCGTTCATACCCGCGCGGCTCGCCGCTTCCATGTCTTCCGCAAAAGCGTTGGCGGTCATGGCGATGATCGGCAGCGCTTTGACGTCGGGCCGGGCCAGCTGCCGCAACTGCCGCGTGGCCTCGTAACCGTCCATGACCGGCATCTGCACGTCCATAAAGACCAACGCGTAATATCCGGGCGGGTTCTGTTCTATTTTTCGTACCGCTTCCAAGCCGTTGCAGGCCGTTTCTATATGCACGCCGGTCATCCCGATCAGCTCCTGCGCGATTTCCAGATTCAGCTCGTTATCCTCTACCAGCAGCAGTCGTTTGCCGCTGAACGCGGCTTCCTCTTGCAGCGGCGGAAGAAGCGGGCGATTCTCCAACAGGCGCGGCGGCGCTTCCGTCGGCTTGGCGCCGTGTTCCTGCAACTTCAAATGCAGCGTGACCGTGAAAGCGGAGCCCTTGCCCGGCTTGCTCGTCACATAGATGCTGCCGCCCATCATATCGAGAATGTTCTTGGTAATCGCCATGCCCAGACCGGTACCGGCGATTTTGCTGGTGGTGGAATCCCGGCTGCGTTCAAAGGGCAGAAACAGCTTTTGGAGGAAAGCCTCGTCCATGCCGATGCCGGTATCCGTGCATTCAAACTGGTAATTGCCGTACCCATCCTGATAAGGCGCAACCTGCGAAAGCATCAACCGCACTTCGCCGCCGGGCAGCGTGTACTTGATGGCATTGCTGATGATATTGATCATCACCTGCCGTATGCGGAGCGGGTCGCCGATGACCTGCTCGTCGCGCATGTGGATCAGGTTGGCTTCCATGGTGAGCGAACCGTCCCTCGCTTGCGGACGGACCAGCTCGACCACATTGGAGAACAGCGCGGTCAAGTGTACCGGCTCTTCTCGGAGCGACAGCTTACCGCTTTCGATCTTGGACATGTCCAGCACGTCGTTGATCAGGCTGAGTAGGTGCGCGCTGGAAAGCTCGATCTTGTGCAGGCAGTCCTCAATCCGGTCGCGCTCGTCCAGATGCGCCTCGGCAATGGTCGTCATGCCCATGATGGCGTTGAGCGGCGTGCGGATATCGTGGCTCATGTTGGAAAGGAACTGCCCCTTGGCCTGACTGGCCGCATTGGCGGCGTCCAGCGCGGTTTGCAGCGCCTGCCGGTTTTGCTCCTCATCGTGTTTTTGCTCGTCGATACAGCGGATGAGCAGAATGGCGGTGCAGTCCTCGGAAAAGGGATTGTCCACGTGAAGGATCTGCAGCGAAAGCCAATGGTACATACCGTCTGTGAACAGACCGCGCGCCTCCCAATACACCTCGCTTTTTGCGCTGCTGAGGCATTCGAGCAAATGCTTCGGGGATAGGCGCGACCGGTACTCCTGCCGGAAATCCGGGTGGATGGACGCTTCAAACGCGCCGAAGATACCGGTGCAGGTGCGTTCAGGGAGCAGCGGCATCCGCATGGTGGGCGCGGCGTAAAGCACATTCAGTTCGTCGCGCGTCAGGTTCAGGCTCAGAATAAGGGGATAGGCGTTTGAAATCGCGCTGATGAGCGAGCGGCGCTCAATCAGCTTTTCGCGTTCCTCTTCTTCTTCGGCGAGCTTTTCTCTGGTAATATCGTGGAAGGTGGCGATCAGAATGGCGGTACCGTTCATATCCACGATACGCTCCACGATGCCGGATGTCCAAAAATAGCTGCCGTCCAGCTTAACGATCTGGTTGACGATGCTCTGCTTGCCGCCGCCCGCCGCGGCTTCGCGCAGCTTTTGTTTGATCTGCTCTTTATCATCGGGATGCAGCATCGCCTCGATCGGCCCCGTCTGCGAAAAATCGTTTGGCGTGTCCTCCGGATAGCCCAGCAGGCGGCGGCCTTCACGGTTGACCTGAATAAAGCGGAAGGGCTCTTCCAAGCTGATCAGGGCAATGCCTTCCGGCACGGAATTGTAAAGATGGGTGATAAAGGCCGCCTGATTTTCCAGCGTGCGGTGCGTTTTGCCGCTGTTGTACAGATAGACCGCCAGCAGCAGCGTCATGCTCAGCAGCACCAATGCCAAGAGCAGCATGGCCTTGAATAGGATATTATTGGTCTGCGCCTGAATGACTTGTTCCGGGATGATGGAAACAAGGTACCAATCGTTTTCCTCCATCAGCGGCGTGTAGCAGAAAATCGTGTTTGCATCCTTGTAGGAGAAGCGCGCCCAGCCGGTCTGCGCGTTGATCAGCGCCTGCCGGAACTGATCGACGACGGCGGGATCGTTTTGCTCCTGCGACAGCATGTCGAAAAGGTTTTGGATCGTCTTATTGCTGTTGACATGAGCGGGGCGGATCAGCACCGTGCCGCTTTGGTTAACCAAATAAGAAAAACCGGTGTTGTCATAGAACGAAAGGGAAAACTGCGCCGCAGTTTCATCCACTCCGTATTCTTTGACGATGAAACAATCCGTCCCATCGGCAAGCTGCGTTCTGAGGTAAACATCAAAGACGTTTTTGCCGGTAACGCTGGAGATATGGGGATCAATCATGCCTTCGTCGCCGGATGCGTCACCCAATGCGTTAACGACAAAAAGGTCGGACTCGGCCGAAGCGGAAACGCGGGTGCCGTCCGCCAGATAGAGCGAGGTGCCGCTATCGATCGTGTCATAAGATGCGAGCTGGGAGACGGAGACGGAGCCAAAGCGTTTGGATAAAGGCCGCAGGATATCGTAATCCTTTTGCAGCTGAATGCGCAAAGCATTCGCCCCCTGCCGGGTGCTCTCCATAATGGTGCTGATGGAGTTATCCCAAAGCTGCGCGCGCACGTCGCTGATAAATAGATAGGTAGCGGCGCAAAGCACGGCCGCCAGCATAACGGAAGCTAAAACAAACGCAAATTTCTTTTTATTCATGCAGCGCCACCAATACCTGTTCGTCGAGCCAATCCATCGTTTGTTCCAAACTGTTTCCAGCAAGCAGCAGCGCGCAGGCGTCGGCCGTAAGGTCCCAAATGGGGAAGTCGAGCAGACTGTCCGATCCGATCACGGTGGGGCTTGTCCGGAAGCTGTCGACCACGGGCTGCAACTCGGGCAGAGAGGTGGCCGAACCTGCCTGTAGCGGGCTGAAAGAAGCCTGATTATCCGCGAATTTTTGAATATTTTCCTGTTGCAAAAAGTAAGAAACAAAGTCAAGAGCCGCTTGCGGCTCGGTACTGTCCGCGCTGACGCTGAGCCGGGTATCGGGGTTGATCACCAAAACCGAGCCGTCCTCCAGCACGGGGTAGGGGATCACCTGAAAATCAAAGTCCGGTTCCAGCGCCTTGAACCGGCCCGCCGCCCATGCGCCGGTCAGCATAAAGGGCGCGTCCCCTTCGGCAAACGCGGCAAGGTCGTCGGAGGTCTTTTTTGTTTCAAGCGCGGCCGCCGCATCGATGTAGCCCTTTTGGCAAAAAGCCTCGGCCAGCGCGAAGCCGGGCTTCAGGTAATCGCTCAGCAGCTCCTCGCCGGCGTTGATGCGGGCAAAAGTCTCCTGCTGCCGGTTATCCCGGTAAAGCGGATAAAAACCAAGGGCGATGGCCAAGGTTTTCAGCGAAATATCGTTATTCGCCACAATGGGGGTCATGCCCTGCGATACAAAATGGTCGCAGACGGCCTGCCATTCCGCAAGGGTGGCGGGCACCTTCTGTTTATGCTCCTTTAACAGATCAAGGTTGCAGTAAAGGCCGAACGCGGAGATCGTGGTCGGCACCCAGTAGATACTGCCGTCCGGCTCGGTCATCTGGCTCAGCATGTGTTCGGAAAATTCGGAGATCGCATCCAGACCGGACAGGTCCGCCAGCTTCCCCCCATAGTAAAGGCAAGCGCGGTATCGTGGTTGACCATGAAAATATCATCCGCACTGTCGGCGGCCATCCGTTTTTCCAGCGCCGTATAGTAAACCGCGCCCTTTAGGCTTTCGTAGGATATTTGCACATCCTTGTGCTCCAACATAAAGTCGGTCAGGATCTCTTCTATGATCGTTACGTTTTCCGGTTCGTATTTGTTGCCGAAGAACGTGAGCTGCTTTGTGGGCGCGGGCTGTTCCGCGTAATTATGTACCTCGTTTGCCGTGCCGCAGCCAGTCAGCGTCAGCAGCAACGCGAGCGCGCCTGCGCCGATCTTTCGTAATAAGCGTCGTACCATTCTCTTGCCCTCCCGGCGAAGCGCTGTTCGGGCAGCGCGTGAACTAACATATTTTCTCTATTTTATCATATTTCCCGCTGGCCGTAAATGCATCTGTGCGGCAAAGGACGGAAATAAAATTTTTTGTCAAGTACGATGATATCTTGACATACGCTTATGGTATAACCTGTATGGGCGCTCAAAAGATAACAGTTGGTGCGGTTTTGTTTCTATATGTCGGCGCATGTCGGTAGATGTCAACATGTTTTTCGTCGAAAGTAGTCGGATGCCTTGAAGATTTTTATGAAATATGGTAATTTATAGACAGGAAAAAAATTCATATTTGAAGGTGGCGGGAACAATGGAAGAGCCTAAGAGGATCATCCGTGTGCTGCTCGCGGAGCGTGATGACGAATTTCGAAGAATCGTGGCGACGGCAATGGAGCAGTGCGGCTGGATTGATCTGATCGCATCTGTGAAGGATGGCGCGGAAGCGCTGCGCATCACATTGGAAAAGCGGCCGGATGTTGTCGTTCTCGACGCGATGCTGGCGCAGCTGGACGGCGTGACAATCGCGGCGCTCCTGAAGAAAGAACGGCTGCCGATCGACGTTGTACTGCTGACGTTTTTCGTCAGCCCGCAATTCAGCCTTGACTGCCACTATTTGAAAGTAGCCGCCGTTTTACAAAAGCCCTTGCTAACGCAAACCATTTTAACGCGGCTGGAAGTGCTGCGGGACAGCAAGGGCCAGCAGCAGGAACGGGATCAAGAATTGCTTTGGCAGAAAAGCGTGGTCAAAATGATGCATGTGCTTGGCATTCCGCAGGGAACCAAGGGCTACCTTTACATCAATAGAGCGATCCTTTATGATTTGATGCATGAAGGCGCGGCAAGCAACATCACCAAGCAGATATATCCCGAACTGGCCGCGAAGTTCGATAATAAGCCGGAAAACGTGGAACGCGTCATTCGCAACGCCATAGAAAAGATCGTGGAAAAAGGCAATCGGGAACTGCTGGAAGAGTATTTTGGCCCGGTATCGACTTGGAAAAAGGGCCATCCGACAAACGCCGCATTTATCGCCCGCGCTTCCGAGCTGCTGCGGCAGGGTGAAATAGACCAAATGCTGCAAACAGATTGAACAAAAAAACGCGCGCGCTATCTTAAAAATTTGGTTTAAACGTGCTATAATAAAAGCATCGGTAGCCTTATGAAAAAGAAGCGAGGTGCGGCGGCAATGGGACAAACGGATAAACCGGCGGAAAAACGTGCGGCGCAGACGCATGCCGGGCGGGAAATGGCAAAGCGTCTGGCGCTTGTGATCTTGGCCAGCGTGCTCATGGCGATGAACATCAAAAGCTTTGTGGAAGCGGGCGGCCTATTCCCGGGCGGATTTAACGGCCTGACGCTGCTGATCCAGCGCAGCGCGCAGCAATTCGCGGGCATTACCCTTTCGTTTACGCTGATTAATTTTTTGCTCAACGCGGTGCCCGCGGTTATCAGCTTCCGGCTGATCGGCAAGCGCTTCACCATTTATTCCTGCCTGATGATCGTGCTGACCAGCGTGTTGACCGACCTGATCCCTTCCATGCCGCTGACCAACGACGTGCTGCTCGTCTGTATTTTCGGCGGCTTGATCAACGGGTTTGCGATCAGCCTGTGTCTGCTGGGCCGGGCGACGAGCGGCGGCACGGATTTTATCGCGGTGGCGCTTTCGGAACGCCTGAATATTGATGCTTGGAATTATATTTTAGTCGGCAACGCGGTGATGCTTGGCATTGCCGGCGTGCTCTTCGGCTGGGATAAGGCGCTGTATTCGATCATCTTCCAATTCGCCTCCACGCAGGTGGTCCATATGATCAACCCGCGCTATAAGCGCACCACGCTGTTCATCATTTCGGACAGGGCCGCGCAGGTATACGAAAACATCAAGGATACCACGCACCACGGCGCGACGCTGTTTCGCGGCACCGGTCTGTATAACGGTACCGAGCGGGATATGATCTATTCGGTCATTTCGGGCGATCAGGTTAAACGCATCACCAAACAAGTGCGCGAGATCGATCCGCATGCGTTCATCAATATTTTGAAAACCGATCAAGTCGCGGGCAATTTTTATCAGCGCCCGCACGACTGACAAGCCTATCATATACAAAAAGCCCCGCGCAGTCGCGCGGGGCTTTTTGTATGCCTTGTCAAGTTTATTGGACCAGATACCGCATCAGGATGGCGGATACCTCGGCGCGCGTGGCGGAAGCCTTGGGGTCGAGCAGGCCACCGGGCTTGCCGGTGAGCAGGCCCTCGTCCACGGCCCAGCGCAGCGCGCTTCCGGCATAAGAGGACGCCTGCGCCGCATCCGCAAAGGACAGCGCCGCATCGTTTACGGCCGGGCTGCCCGCGTAGCGGTACAGCATGGCGGCGAGCTGTTCGCGGGTGATGGGGGAAAGGGCGTTCTTACCGTCCGATATCCCTGCGCTTTGCGCCCATACCATGGCTTTTTCGTAGTAGGTCGCGCCGCCGGATACGTCTTGCCCGTCCAGACGCGCTAAAACGGTCATCAGCATGGCGCGCGTCATGTCGCTGCCGGGACTGAACGTGCGTTCGCCGGTGCCGCTGAACAGCTCGCGCGCCGTGGCAAAGGCAACGGCGGTGTGCGCCCAGTGATCCGCGGGCACATCGGAAAAGTCCTTTGCGTTCTCCGAAAGGGTCAGCGTGGCGTCGCCCGTCAGGGTGACGACCAGTGTGTCGCCTGTGACATAGGCACCGGGCAGCAGCGTGCCGTCCGCCCTTACGATCAACGAGGGCTGCGTAACCTGCACGCTTGCGGCGGTCTTGCCGTCCGCCAGCGGCGTGCGGGTGTCGGGGATCAGCAGCTTGCCGACCGGTACGCGCAGCGTGATACTGCCAAGGCCGGTAACGGCTTTGCCGTCCGCCTTTACGGATAGGCGGATGGTGGCGACATTTCCCGCTGAATCGTTTGCGGCAGGCGTGACCGACACGGAGAGTAATAGCTCCTTCGCGCTTGCCACCGTGCTGAGCGTTTCGGGCGGCAGCGTGATCGAGCCTGCCGGGGTTTCAATGGAAAGCGGCTGGTCCTGTGGGATCGCTTTTGCGGGAACGGTGGCCTCCGCTTCGGCCGTGCCGTCCGCTGTAACGCTTGCTTCGGATTTGATACCGGAAGCGGTCTCCGTCTTGGCGGTAACGGAACCATCGGGCTTTGTTACGGTTTCGCTGGTCGAGCCGTCCTTTTCCTTGACGGTTTCGGTTATGGTGCCGTCCTTTTGGGTCTCCGTTACTGTTGTGGAGCCGTCCGTAGATTTCGTGGTCTCGGTAACTGTGCCGGTGGTTGGATCGGTGACCGTCGTAGTGACGGAACCGTCCGCCCCTGTCGTCGTATCGCCTTTGGAGGTGTTGGTATTGCCGCCGCCACCGCCGCCGGAACCGCCGCTGCTCGGACGGTGATAGGGCTCGGCCAGCACGGCAATGGTTTTCTGTGCGGCGGTGTAGGATTTTCCGCCCGCGGCAAGGGAAGAAGTAAAGGTATAGCTGCCGTTTACCCCTTCCGGCTTTTCGGAAGTACCGCCCACCGGCGCGGTATAGGATACCTGCGTAACGGTGACGGCGATCGATCTGTCATTGACCGCGGTCTCCGCAAGGCCCTTGACATAGGCGGCGAGCGCCTCCTCGCCGGCAACCGAGGTGTCCGCGTAAGCGGCCGCGTCCAATCGGGCGCACGCGTCCTCGAACCCCTGCTCGGCTTTGGTTTTCAGCACAAGCGTGCCGTTTTCAAAATAGCACTTATAGGCTTCATCCGCTGTCATAGCAAGGCCGTTCAGCGTTGCCGGGAAGGTGAGCTCGCGGGTACCGTTACAGTAACCGTTGGCTTCAAGCGTCGTCACTGTCATAGTGGTGTTCGGCGCGGTGGCAATACGTACCGGCTTGTCCGCCGTAGCGGTGCCGTCCACTTGCACCGCACCGCCGAACGCGCCTGAGAGGGTGAGCGCCGCGCCACCCTGAAGCGTCAATATGGACGGACCGCGATCCTTGGGGTAGGCTGTTGTGCTGGTGTTCTTGGGATCCTCGGGCTGGAAGCTGTCATACAGCACCATTTGATTGGCGGCGCCGGATTTTGCGGTTTTATCAGAAACGGTCAGCGAAGCGCCGTCCGCCACGGTGATGCTTGCACCCGGCATAAATTTTAGACGCTCGTTTACCGTCCACGCACCGGAAGTCAGAATAAAATCCATATCGCCGTCAATGGGGTAAAGGAAGCTGGAGGTGCTCAGATCCATGCCGACGATCTCGAGTGTGCTGGACTCGATCGAACCGCCGCCGGAAAGCACTAGTTTTTCACGGTCCGTATTCGGGTCATAGGTCTTGACGACCGATCCGGTATGTTGCCGGATTAAGCCGTTTTTCGGATCGACCTGCGGAAATCGGGTGTAATAGTAGCTGCCGGAAGCGTTCATTTTCACTGTGCCGGTCAGGCTGCCGCCCGCCTGAATCACGGTCTTCGCCTCGATGTTATGCATATCCACCTGATTCATCGGATAAACCTCGGGGAATACCTCGAAGGCCTGCGAACCGCCGCGCCAGTTGCGTACCACATACAGGTCGCGTATCTCGCCGCCGGGCAGAGCGGTGACGGTGCCGCTGCCTTTTATATAGCCGCATACGTCCAATAAGCCGCCGGACGAAACGTCTATGCTGCCCGCAAGGTTGATCTGCGCAAAGCCGCCGGTCACATCCATATCGTAGTGTCCCGCCGCGGGCCGGCCTGTTACGGCGTTGATCAGTACCGAGCCGTTGATGGTGAGCGTTTTATCGGCGGGGACCGTTAACGTGCAAAACCGCTTGGCGTTCGGTGAAACACCGGTGTTCGGCTTGGTTTCGGTGCCGTCCGGATTATAGCCGGTGGAAGCATTGTAGCCGGTGTCGGTTTGGGCGTAAGGAATTAGAAGGGTTACGCCCGCGGGCACCGTGATATTTTCCGGCAGCGTATAATCGTGCAGCAGGCGCACGGTACCGCCGGTTTGTGAAAGCGCTTCAAACGCTTCGGGTAAGCTGTCGTAAAGGTTCAGGCCCGCCTGTGCAATGCTTCCGCCGGGATCGGCGAATAAGGCGGTAATGGATTGATCCTCTCGCGCGACAAAAGAATAGGTGGCTTCAGCGGATAGCAGATTGTTTTCCGCGTCCAACCAGCCGAGAAATTGGTTGTTGCCGTTAGGGGTGGCGGTAAGCGTTATGGTTTTGCCCAGCTCCACTGTGTTTGAGCCGGTGTTTAGGCCGTTCACCGTTCCACCTTCGGAGATGTTTAGCGTAATACTCTTGGTGCCGACTTCATACTGGAGGTTTGATAACGCGGCATAGGAATTGGGTACCGTGTCCCCATCCCAGTTGATATATTCAATGTAAATATATTTCCCAGTATCTTCCGGGCTGGAAGGGGAAACCTCAATCGGTATTTCTACGTGCGTCCAGCCCTTTTTACCGTTGACTCTGACGAATTCTGCACCCGTATCGTCATCCTTTATGACTAGATCGTTTCGATCACTGCCGTCGACCATATAATCGAAGGACAGAAGGCCGGTCTGTTTCGTTTGAACGTTCATGTAAGAGGTGCCGAGGTACGCGTCCTGATTGGTAGTTGTGAAGACCGTGCGGTCGGGTGTGCTTTTTTCAGCATTAAACTGGAAGGGATACTGGTTGCCCCAATATAGTTGCATGGGGTCGTCCGGGCCGATGGTCACGGTTTCCGGATAGCTCCATGCCTGATCAAAGCGAATTGTGGGCCAGAGCATAACGGTACGAACAAGGTCGTCCGCGCCTGCCTGCTGAAAATGAAAGGCGATGGCGTGTGTATCGTTCCCCGGAATTAGGTCGTAGCACCCGTCCGCGTCGAGCGTAACGGGCTGTCCGTTGTCGGTCACGGACAGATTTTCGTATGCGGCCGCGCCCTTGGTGACCTGTATGCGCCACTGACGGTTCTTATCAGTTTCGTAGGCTTGATCCCACCAATAGCCTTCGTAGTCGGCCACGTTATCGTCGCCGCTGACCGAGGACCAGCTGTTCACGTCGCTGTCCCAAGTCAGAAGTTCCATGCGCTCCGGGCCGGGAGAGAATAGTTTGGAGTCGAGTGTAGCGGTATAGGAGCCGGGCTGCTCCACAGTCCAGTAAAGGCTGTAGGAATCGCTGGTCTTTAATACGGCGTTTTCGGCATCCGTGACAGACCAACCGTTTACAGAGGCAAACTCGGTCCGAAAATATAATGTGAAGTACGAATACAGAGGAACCGTCATGGAAGTCGGCTGTACAAGCTTCTCTGCATGGGCGTCTCTTGCCTGCGTATATTTAGAGTCAACATAGCCATGGGCAGTATTAAAAGTAAAATTTACAGTCGCTTTATAGGCGTCCGGCAGGTCGTCAAGCGTCTCATAAATTTGAATGTTTGAAATATAGGAACGTTTTAAAGGATTGGTATCAATATCACTAGAAGAATGCTCAAGCCATAGCACGGGATTCTTCGCGGTAAGCTCCATAACGGTAGTCTGCCACTCTGCGGTGGATAATGCCGATTCGTCTGCATAATCCACTCGTGCGGCCTTTGGAACTTTTGTTAAGCTGGCCGATGTTTTATCCAAACTTGTGGTTGCCTTATGTGAAAGGCTAGAAGAGTTGGCGGAAGCCAGCGTATAATCATAAACAATATAGCAGGGCTTGTCCGTTTGGAAAGCAAGGGTGGAATACCCCTTCACGTTTGAGCTTTGCCAAACCGTATTGCCGTTATGTGTAAAGCCGGCCTTTTCCCAAGCTGTGCTGTCCTTTTTGGGGGCATTCTTATAAGTTATGGTAGCGCCCATATCATTTTTTACGATCAATTCTCTGGGATCGTCGATTTCGGCATTATAAGTAACAAGCTCGCTGTGATCCGTGGTATCATTCGCTGTTTGGTATTGGTCGGTAACATCGGTGTCAGGCGCGCTTTGAAGCGTATCATTCACCGCCAGCGCGGGTGCAGTGCCGGTGAGCAAGCAGGCGGAGAGAAGCAGGCTAACGAGTTTTTTGCCGACAGGTTTCATGTTTGATTCCCCCGATTTCATTTAGTAAAAAAGCCCGAGGAAAGCCGTAAAGCGTTTCCCCGGGCTCTGGAGCAAGGAGGCTTAGTTTAAGCGGTGGTATATACAAATGCTACGGTATATTTGTATTCGTGACCGCCGCGCGAGGTGACGACTACGTCCACCTTCTGCGCATTGAGAACGGAAAGCTTGGTGTTGCCGCCAACCTTTTTATCGCCGTCCATCAGACCGGAGTTCTTGATTGCTGCGACCAGCGCAACCAGATCCTTATCCTTGATCTGATCGTAGGTCAGCGCATCACTTTCGCCGATCTTCAGCGTCGTGAAATCATTATACTTGGCCAGCTCAATAGCCAGCGTGTCGCTCATGATGGTGTAAACGTCCTTAACGGACTTGTCGCCATCGGTAATGTTGACTGTCAGCGTGTTATCGGCCCACTCGCTGGTAGCTACATCGGTCAACTGGTCGAATACAGCCTTCATGCTTTCCTGTGCGCGCCCGTTGATCGCCGCATCGGACATATCCTTGAAATGCAGCGTGTAAGGAACGCTGTAGTCCGTGCCGCGGCTTGAACCGTTTAAGGTAACGGTCAAATCCTTGCCTACTACATCGGCCAGCGTTTTGCCGCCCGGAATCCAGCCCTTTACGGCAGAAATGATCTGGGTGCTCAAATCGGCATTGTCCGCCGCGATCGAGATATTGTCAGAATCCGCGATCTTGATCGTGGTGATCTGGCCGTAGTCCTGCACGATTTTAATAACGGGCGAGAGCACATCCTGTGCCACGCTGGCGAGACCCTTGGTCACATTGTAGATCTCGACATCCACTCCAACTTCGTAAATATCGCTCATTTCCACCGGCTCGGGATCGAGCAGAGTGGCATAGTCCATGTTATCGTTAACTTCCGGAATCTTGGCTTTGACCGCGGCCAGCAGATCGGCACGGAGCGATTCAGCGGACGGTGCGGAGGAACCACCACCGCCGCCGCCACCGCCACCGCCGCCGGTGGTCGTGCCGCTGGTCGAACCGGTCTTGCCGGGTTCTACCGTGCCCTTATCGGTCTTGACCGCGTCCGCGCCCTTATCAACGGTGATGGAGGTGCCGGGGGTCGTTACCTTCGCGCCGGTCGAGCCTGCCTGCGCCTCTACCTTGGTCACCTTGCCGTCGCCCTTGACTTCGGTGTTCGCGGCGGCGGTCTGTACCTTGGCGATCGTCGCGCCCTTTTCGGCGGTCACGGTCGTGTTGTCGCCCTTTACGGCCACGGTGTCTACCTTGCCCGCTACGGTCAGCGCCGTGTTCTCGGCGGCACTGTCAACGGTAACGGTCTTGACGGTGGAGTTTTTGTCCACGGTCACATCCGCACCAGCCGCGGAGACGACGACCTCGTCCACCTTGGCGTTTTGCAGCACAACCGGCACGTTCGCCGAAGCGATTTCGACCTTGCCTACCGTGCCTTCGATGATCACATCGTCCTTACCGTCGTCCACGACGATGGTCTGCACCTTGGCGTTGCCCTCGGTCGCGACGCGCACGTTGCCGTCTACCTTGGAAACAACGACCGTGCCGATCTCGGTCGAGCCGGAAATAATGATCGAGTGTACGCCGCCGCCGCGCACGACCAGACGGCCGGAAACCTTACTGTCCCGAATGGTGACGTTGCCGTCGCCCACGCCGTCGCCAAGGATCAGATCGCCCTTGATATCGGCCTTGTCGAGCACCGCGCCCGCTTCACGCACCATCGCGTTGCCGTCCGCCGTGCCCGTGTATTCCTTGGGCAGGTAGGCGGAAACGAGGTTGTCCGCGATCTGCGCGAACTCCGCGCGGGTGATCGAAGCGGTCGGATTGAGTTTGCCGCCCGAACCGTTCACATAGCCCGCTTCGGTAAGCGCCGCGACCGGGCCCTTGGCCCACGAGGAAACAGCCGAGGCGTCCGAGAACTTCGAGAGGGAAGAAGCGCTGCCGTCCGCAAGGCTGAACGCGCGCGCCAGCACGGTGAACGCTTCCTGCCGGGTGATGGCGCTGGCCGGGCTGAGCTTGCCGTTCGAGCCCTCAAAGGTGCCCATATGTACGGCCTTTTGCATATCCGCATAGTACCAAGCGCTCGCCGGAACATCGGTATAGGCGGAAATATCCGCCGTCTTGGTCGCGCCGAAGGCGCGGTTGACGATAGCGGCCAGCTCCGCGCGGGTGAGCAGGCCGGAGGCGTTGATCTTGCCGTCCGAACCGTTCAGCAGGCCGTTGTTGATCGCGTTTTCCAAGGCGGGGCGCGACCAGTCGCTCGGCATGTCGGCAAAGTCCGACGGCGAGGCGGCGAACGCGCCCACGCTCAGCGAGGATAGCACGACCGCGGCCGAGACCAGCCCGGCCAGTTTTCTGTGTAACTTCATTGAATCACTCCGTTCTGAATTCATTAGTTTGCCATTGCCTTACCAGTTTCAGACGGCATCAACCCCCCCACCCCTTATTGTTGGCAAACGACAACGGCGGCTGGGGCTTCCGCACACAGCGGTGCTAACCGCCGTGGCGTTGCGGCCCTGCTATTCAAAGAGTTTGTCGTTTGGTTACCACATAATGTGAATTATGTGGTGCTTTTATTATGAGTTAATTATACTTTGTAGCACAGGCCCTCTAATATTCCAACTTTCAGTTTTGCTTGTATTTTTCACAAAAAGGCACAAAACTGAAACCCGGTTGCAATATTAGAGGGCCTGTGCTAAAATGCATAATGAACTCATAATAAAAACACCACATAATTCACATTATGTGGTGCTTTTTGTTTAAAAATATGGAAATCCTTTTTTCGGATACCGCGGTAAAGTTACTCCGCCCTGCGCTCGCCGCCGATAAAGAAGACCGCAAGGATGCCCGGACCGGCATGCGTGCCAATCACGGTGCCGCAATAGCGGATCTCCGACCGAACGGCGCCATGCTCGAGCAGATAGGCGGCAAGCGCCTCGGCATCCTCTATACAATCGCCGTGGCAGATGCGGACGATCTGCTTTTTGTCCGTCATTTCGCGCAGCGCGCGGCTGCCGAGGTATTCAATCGCTTTTTGACGCCCGCGTACCTTGTGGCCGACGCCCAGCCTGCCTTCGTTATTGACCCAAATGATCGGCTTGATGCCGAGCAGTCCGCCGACCACCGCGGTCGTTTTGGAAAGGCGGCCGCCGCGGTGCAGATGCTCCAGATCGTTTACCGTAATCAGGTGGATGATGTGTAGGCGCATTTGGCGGATGGCTTCGGCGGTCACCTCCACGGTGCAGCCGCTGTCGCGCAGCTCTCGCGCGCGGTCAAGCAGCAAAAACTCGCCGCCGGTGGCGGAGAGCGTGTCCACACAGACGATCTTGCGATCGGGATAGGAGGGGGCGAGCTCGTCCCGCGCCATGCAGCCAGCCTGAAACGTACCGGAAAGGCCGGAGGAAAAGCCGATATACAGCACGTCCTGCCCGGCGTTCAGCGCATCGCGGAAAATCTGCAAAAAGGTTTCCAGCTTGGCTTGCGAAGTGACGGACTTTTTGCCCTGCCGCAGCAGATCGTAAAACTGGTGGAAGGACACGGTCTGTCCGCAATCCTCCTCAATGGTGCGTCCGTCAATGGTAAAGGAGAGCGGCGCACATTTGATATCGTGCGTTTCAAAATATGAGGCGGATTCGTCGATCGTGGAGTCGGTCACCAAAACAAATGGATACATAGCGGTTTTCCTCTTTTCCGCGGCGTGTTTCAGCCGCTGATTTCAAATAGCGTTTGGCACGCGCCGGACAGTGACGGCGCGGGGCCATGACTGACGACTTCATAAGTGTTTTCCGTGCCGATCAGGCCGATGCCGGGGAGCGCGATCTTGGGTTCCACCGCGATCGTCATGCCGGCCGCGAGCGGTGTGGTAAAGCCGGGGGCGAGCACGGGCGTTTCATCCATCGTCAGCCCGATGGAATGGCCAAGGAATTTAGCGCCGTTCATGAAGCCCTCGCGGAAGCGGGGATCGACGATGGCGAGCACCTTTTCATAAATCTCAGCGGGCGCCGCGCCCGCCGTCAGCATAGAGGCGATCTCGTATTCCAAAAAGACGCAGTGCTCGTGCGCCGCGCGGATCAGATCGCCCTGCGGATGATCGGCAAGGCGGCCGAAGAAGAAGGAAATGCTTTTATCCGTGTGGTAGCCTCGAAAACCGCAGGGGATATCGAGCAGGATGGGTTCGCCGTTTTGCAGGCGCCGCTCGGACGAACCGATGGATTTCATGGCGATCGAGGTGCCGACCGTGCCGCTCGGAGAATCAAGCGCGGCCTCGCGCAAACCGTTTTCCCCAAAGCTGCACACGCCGAGCACATCCTCCGCCGCGGGCTGGTTGAAGCGCGAAATGCCCATGCCGCCTTGTTCCAGCAGCGCGGTGCAGATCTCGCCGCAGAGCCGCGCCTCGCTCACACCCTCGCGCAGCAGAGCGGGGGCGAGCGTTTCGATCACATGCGCGTGGATCTCGCCTGATTTTCGCATACAGGCGCGTTCGTATTCGCTCTTTTCCGCGCGCAGGGCGGAAAGCACATGGTCGGCCGAGAGATAGGAGGTAAACGGCAGGTGCTTTTGCAGCATGGAAAGCTTTTGCAGCGTCATGGTGCGGGTGGAGAAAAATACGGTTTCGGGCACCTGCGGAAATGCTTCGCGCAGCGCGCGGAATCCGCCCATGGGCCGGATATCCGCGAAGAGCGAATCGCGCTTCGCGCAGTCGAAGGAGCGGCGGACGAACAGCACGGCTTCGTCGGGGGTGACGACGAGCGCGCCCTCCTGCATGGTGCCGGTAAAGTAATAAAGATCGATCTTATTGTCCAGAATGATCATGTGCCAATCCGGATGGTGGCGGTGCATTTCAGCACGCAGACGGGTGAGCCGGCTGGTAAGTTCCTGAGCCGGGACCGGGGTATGGGGCATATTTGTTTCCTCCCGAGGTGGTAAATTTAACTTTCGCTTTATTTTACCATAGTTTTGCCTGTTCGGCAATGCGCGCGTTGACTTTTGGCATTTCGTGCGATATCATGATATTTGGAGAAGAATTCGTAGAAGGGAGGCGCGCCATGCGTAAATTGTTAGGCCGCTTTTTGGGCGACCGACGTGTTGTGGGAGGTTTGCTGGTCCTCATCCAGTTGGTCATCGTTATGTTCGGCGTAGGGCTGCTCAGCGAGAAATGGCTGTGGATGCCGCGCGCGCTCGTGGTCCTCAGTATTATTATAGTGATCTGGCTGGTGCGAAAATATGACAACCCTACGTATAAAATATCGTGGATCGTAATTATTTTGACGCTGCCGCTGTTTGGCGGCCTGTTTTATCTGCTGTGGGGCAACACACCGTTCAACCGCGCGCGCACCCAGCATAAGTACGAGCCCCAGCCGCCTGATTTTAATGAATACATGCGGCATCCGGCGACCGAGGCGCTGGCCGCGGACAATCCCCGCCACGCGTCCCGTGCGCGCTATATCCAGAATTTGGACGGCATGCCCGCTTGGACCAATACGGAAGCGCACTATTTCCGCGTGGGCGAAGAAATGTTCGAGTCCATGTGCGAGGAACTGAAAAAAGCCCGCCGCTTCATTTATATGGAGTACTTCATCGTGGAAGAGGGGATCATGTGGGATCGCGTCCTTTCGATCCTCAGCGAAAAGGTTCGCGAGGGCGTTGATATCCGCCTGATCTATGATGATGTGGGCTGTATCGCGACGCTGCCCACGAATTATGACCGCTATCTCGGCACGCTGGGCATCCGCGCCGTGCGGTTCAACCGCTTCATTCCGACGCTGAACACCTATTTAAATTACCGCAACCACCGAAAGATGATGATCATTGACGGCAACGTGGGATATATGGGTGGTATCAATCTGGCGGATGAATATATTAATGAAAAGGTGCGCTTCGGTCACTGGAAGGATACCGGCATCCTGCTGCGGGGCGAAGGCACCGCAAGCATGACCTCGCTCTTCCTTCAAATGTGGGAATACGCCACCGGCGAGCCTGTTCCGCCGCTCGACGCGTACCTGCCCACGGTCAAGCTGCCGGCGGACGGCTACGTGCAGCCCTTTGCCGATTCCCCGCTGGATGACTTAAACATCAGCGAATCGGTCTATTTGCAGATCATCCACACCGCGCGCGAGTATGTATATATCACCACGCCCTATCTGGTGCTGGATAACGAGATGATCACTGCGCTGACCATTGCGGCGCAGTCCGGCGTCGATGTGCGCATTCTCACGCCCGGCATCCCGGATAAAAAGCTGGTGTATCTGATCACGCGGTCGTACTATCAGCAGCTGCACCGCGCGGGCGTTAAGATCTACGAATATACGCCGGGCTTCCTACACGCCAAGTGCATTGTTTCGGACGACGATACCGCGGTGGTCGGCACGATAAATATGGATTTCCGTTCCTTCTTCCTGCATTTTGAGTGCGCCACCTGTTTCTACGACAGCTCCGTGGTGCATGCAGTCAAGGAGGATGTGCTCGAAACGATCAACAAATGCCGCATCGTGGACGACGCATGGCTGCGGCGCGTGCCGTGGCTGCGGTCGATCGCGGCGTCGGTTCTGCGGCTGTTCGCGCCGCTGCTATAACATATCAAAGGGGAACGGGAGATGGAAAACAGCGAGCAAATTCTCAGCTGCATTCTGGACGCGGGCGAAATGCTGCTCACCTCGGGCGCCGAGGTGAGCCGTGTAGAGGACACGATGAGCCGCATGGCTGTTGCCTATGGCTTTGAACGGGCCGATGTGCTCACCATTACGGCAAGCGTGATTGTTACGGCGCGCCATAAAGACGGCGCTGTCTATACGCAGACCCGCCGCGTCACCCGACGCGATACCGACATGCGGCGGATCGAGCAGGTAAACGCCCTTTCGCGCGAGGTCTGCGCCGCGCCGCTGCCGCTGGCGGTGCTGCGGGGCCGCATCGCCGCGATTGCCGCTGCCCCGGCGGGCTCTGCACTGTCGCAGGTCATGGCGTATCTGGTTATCGCGGGCTCCTTTGCCGTGTTTTTCGGCGGCTCCGCGTGGGACGGTCTGGCGGCGATGGTTTGCAGCCTGCTGCTTTATGCCGTGATGCGGGGCGGCGCGCGGGTGCAGCTACAGCCCGTCGTGCTGACGATCGTGGCCTCCGCCGCGATGTGTCTGCTGGCGGTAGGGCTGACGCAAATCGGCGTTGGGCAAAATGTGGATAAGATCATCATTGGCAACATCATGCTGCTCATTCCCGGCATTGCGCTGGTCACGGCGCTGCGGGATGTGATAAACGGCGATACGATCAGCGGCCTGATGGGCGCGTGCGAAGCGCTGCTGCGCGCGCTGGCGATCGCGGGCGGCTGCGCCTTGGTGCTGATGCGGTTCGGAGGGGGCGCGTGATGGAGATGAGCTATGTGGTCCAAGTGCTGATGGCGCTGATCGGCGCCATTGGGTTCGGCTGGCTGTTCCACGTGCCGGTCAGCAAGCTGGTCGCGATCGGCCTTGGCGGCGCGCTCGATTGGATCGCCTATCTGGTGGCGTTTGAGCTGACCGGAGGCCGCGTGTTCGCTTTTTTTGTGGCGGCGCTGGCAACAGCCGCCGTGGCGGAAGTGACCGCACGCGTGCTTCGCACGCCCGTTTTGACACTGATGGTGCCCATGATGGTGCCGCTGGTGCCGGGCGGCGATCTGTATTACACGACGCTCGCACTGGTCAGTGGGGATACGGAGCGTTTTACGCATATGGGCAGCCTCGTCCTCAAGGAGGCGGGCGTGATCTCCTTCGGCATTATTTTAGCCGGCTGCGCCGTGCAGGCGGTGCTGCATATCCTTGCCTTTGTGCGGCAAGGAAAAAAGGCGCATTGATTAGGACTACAGATTGTAGCCAAAGGTCTCTCGCCGCAGCGCGCATAGAAAGGGAAATGGAGCGAAGCGACGTAAAATCCGTTTTTTCGGGGGCGTGTACCTCGAAAAAACACCTCGACCCGCGCCACCGGGCGCGTAACCCGGGGGTATCGAGACCGGTTTCTCCGGAACTGGTCGAGTATCTAGGGGGCACGGGGTGCCCCCTAGACAGCGTGTCGACTTTGTCGACACGCTCAGGACGCTTGCAAACAAGTTTGCAAGCGTCCTTTTTTTCTTGCTGTTTTGCATAGGGAAACGGAAATTTAAAGTGTGAATGCATCGAAAGAAAATCAAATATTATAAAAATAAATCAAACAAAATCAAAATTAAAAGCGAAAAAATAAAAAAGATGCATGATAAATGATCGGAAAGCTTGTGCATTATTCACGTATTGACAGGAGAAATCAGGAATAGTATAATGCAGACAGATAGAAAAAATCGAACAAATTTTGATAAGAAATAAAACGGTTCACTGAAGCGCAGAAAAATGAAGGAGGCAGTTGCATGAAACTCAAATTCGGTATGATCGGCGGCGCGGGCGGAGGGATCGGCCCGGTACATATGCGCGGCACGCTGCTGGACCACAAATGCGAACTGACGGCTGGTTGCTTTAGCCGCCATGAGGAAAAAAACCGTGCGCAGGCGGAGGAATGGGGCATACGCGATTTGACTCGCCTGTATCCCGATTACCGCGCCATGGCGGCGGCCGAGGGCGCGCGCACGGGAGACGACAGGCTCGACTTCGTCGTGATCGTCACGCCGAACGATACGCATTACGAGATCGCCAAGGCGTTTATGGAGCAGAACATCCATATCGTTTGCGACAAGCCGTTGGCCTTTACCGTGGAAGAGGGCGAGGAGCTGGCCCGGATCGCCAAGGAAAGGAACCTGCTGTTCGGCGTTACCTATACCTATTCCGGCTATGCCATGATCCGGCAGGCGCGCGAGCTGATCGAGCACGGCGAGCTGGGCGAGATCACCTATATTAACGCGGAATACCCGCAGGAGTGGCTGGCGCTCGCGCTGGTGCAGGAAAACAGCGCCAACGCGATGTGGCGGCTCGACCCCGCGCGGGCGGGCGAATCACAGGCAACGGCCGATATCGGCACCCATATCGAATATCTGGTTAAAGCGGCCACCGGCCTTTCGCCCGAGCGCGTGCTGGCGCGGTTCGACCATATTCCGCGCGACCTGAAAATGGAGAGCAACACCACCATTCTGTGCCAGTATCCTAATAATGTGACCGGCCTTCTGTGGGCTTCGCAGATCGCCATCGGGCACGAGTGTGATATCAAGCTGCGCGTGTTCGGCACCAAGGGCGCGATCGAATGGCAGCATCAGGACGCGGGACGGCTCAAGTTCACCCGCCTTGGCGGGCCGGTACAGTATTATTCGGCGGCAAGTCCGTACAACTACGAGGAATCCATTCGCCTGAGCCGCACCAATCCCGGCCATCCGGAAGGCTTGTTTGAGGCGTTCGGCAACATCTACCGTTCGTTCTGCGAGGTGCTGCTGGCCCGTAAGCAAGGCCGCGAGCCGGAAAGCTTTACCTTCCCGACGGTGGAGGACGGCGTGCGCGGGTTAAAATTCGTTCATGCCTGCGTGGAAAGCGACCGGCGGGACAGTGTCTGGATGCCGGTGGAATAACGGGCGGAAATTGCGATGGCCAATCAAGATCGGCATTGCGGGGTTGGGGCGGCTGGCAGCGTGCATGCGGCGAATCTGGCGTTTCGCATTCCCGGCGTAAAGCTCGCTTCGGCCTGCTCGCCGGTCGAAACGGAGCTTGCGCGCGCCCGCGAACAATTCGGCATAGCAGATACCTATACGGATTATGATGAAATGCTGCAAAAGGCGGATATCGACGCGGTCGCGATCGTTACGCCGAGCGTGATGCATTTTGAACAGATCGCCAAAGGGCCGCATGGCCTTTGCGACCACGCAGTCCTTCCGTGAAAATCATCCGGTACAAATCGAGTATTGATCAATAAAAGGAGCGCTATCGCTATGAGAAAGCCAATTCGCGTTGCCATGCTTGGCGTGGGCCGTATCGGTAAAATGCATACCCGCAACATTCTTACCATGAAGGAATTTGAAGTCGTTACCGGCATGGACCCATACCTGACCGCGGAGCAGGAAGCGGAGCTTCTGGAAATGGGCCTGCCCAAGTTTACGCGCGACCCGGACGAGGTGTTTAACGATCCCACCATCGACGCGGTCATCATCAGCTCGGTCACGGAGACGCATTCCGATCTGATCATCCGCGCCGCCCGCAAAAAGATGGATGTGTTCTGCGAAAAGCCGATCGACCACGACGTGCCCCGCATCCGCGAAGCGCTGAAGGCGGTCAAGGAAGAAGGCGTGATCCTTCAGATCGGCTTTAACCACCGCTTTGATCTGCACCACGGCAGCATGCAGCGCATGATCGCCGAGGGCCGCGTGGGCGATGTAGAGGTGCTGAAGATCACCTCGCGCGATCCCGCGCCCCCGTCCATGAAGTACATTCAGGAATCCGGCGGTATCTTTGTCGATTTTATGATCCACGACTTTGATATGGCGCGCTTCCTAACCGGCAGCGAGGTGGTTGAGGTATTTGCGACCGGCACCTCGGTGTGCGATCCGCAGATCAGCGAATACGGCGACGTGGGCAGCGGCCATGCGGTGCTCAAGTTTGCAAACGGCGCCATCGGAATTCTGGAAGTCAGCCGCCGTTCGAGCTTTGGCCACGACCAGCGGATTGAAGCGCTCGGCTCCAAGGGCTGCGTAATGGATGATAACGTGTATGAGAACAACGTGCGCCTGTTCAATGAAACGGGCTATCACGGCGCTAAAGTGCCCTATCATTTCCCGGAGCGCTACAAGGAAGCGTATTTCGACGAATTACGCGCCTTTGCCGCTTCGATCGAAAACCGAACCCAGCCGCTCGTCACCGGTTTTGACGGTCTGCAGGCCGTGCTGATCGCGGAAGCCGCCGCCCGCTCCTTCAAGAGCGGCAAGCTGGAAAAGGTAGAAATCATCGACGTGTAAAACACAAAAAGCGCGCTGTACCATCACAGGTTACAGCGCGCTTTAACGTATCAAACAGTTTAACAGCATGATCAGGCAGCAAAGAATACCCGCCCAGATTACGCAGGTGAAGCACACGAAAAGGATGCGGCGCAGCGGACGGCCTTCGCGGTGCAGCGCGGCGCCGATCTCGTCCGGGTCGCCCATCATACAGATGGCCTGCGCGACGGCTTCGCTTTCGCTAAAGCCGCGATCATTCATCAGGTATTCGGCGCGGGTGAGGATATGGTCGGTCAGCTCGCGCCGGATACGGTCGCGGTAGGGCCGCCAGCGGATGTGGACGCATACGCGGGTAAGGAAAGCCTCGATCCGTTCAGAGGACGACACAGGCTTCACCCCCGACCACTTTGCCGAACTGGCGGCAGAAGGCCTGCCACTCCTGCCGGCAGCGGGCGAGTGTTTTAACGCCTTGCCGCGTCAGCTTGTAATACCGTCGTCGCCGGCCGGCTTCGGATTCGCGTTCGTAGCTTCGCACCTCGCCGCGTTCTTCCAGTCCGTGCAGGATGGGGTAAAGCGTGCCCTCCTTCATGGAGAAGGTTTTGTCCGAACGGCATTCCAGCTCGCGGATGATTTGGTAGCCATACTTATCCTCATCCTCAAGAAGGGCGAGGATGAGCAGGATATTGCTGCCCGCAAACGCGGGCTCTTCTTTTCTCTTTGGCATAAAAACACCTCCAAGCAACCTATGCTACTCTATGTGTGGACAGTATACCTCGATGAACGAGGTATGTCAAATGTAAAATTTCCAGAAAAGGCTTGTGCTTGAGACGTTTTTGGGGTATTATAGGCAGTAGTTTCAGCAAAAAAGGAAGGACGGAATACATGTTTGCCGATTTATTCAACTGGCTGCTCGGCGCGGGCGCGGAGCTGGCGGTAACGATCATTTCCATGGTGCCGCTGGTGGAGCTGCGCGGCGCGGTGCCGCTCGGTGTGGCGGCCGGACTGCCGTGGCATGTCGTGTTGCCGCTCGCATACCTCGGCAATATGCTGCCGATCCCGTTTCTGCTGTTTTTCGGGGAAAAGATACTCGACTGGGTGATCTCGCTGCGGCCGTTCACCAAGCTCGGCACGGCTTATAAAAACAAACTTTTGAGCAAGACCGACAAAGTCACCAAGTACGCGCGCATCGGTCTGTTCCTGTTCGTTGCGATACCGCTGCCCGGAACGGGCGCATGGTCTGGCGCGCTGATCGCGACCATTCTGAAAATGCCCAAGGGCAAGGCGCTGTTCTCCATTCTGTGCGGCGTGGTCACGGCGGGGCTGATCGTGCTGGCCGCCTCGCACGGCGCGCTGGGCGTGTTTCAGAGCTTCCAATAAAAAAATCCTTCGGACGGTTATGCGCTGTCCGAAGGATTTTTTTAATTTACCCGGGGTTTTTTACCCGGTTGCGGATGGCGAGCAGCAGGGCGATCACGGCGGGGAAGAGCAATACGCCCATGCCGAGGCGCATGTCGGTATGCTGTGCGATCGCGCCGATGATCGAGGGCGTAATGATCGCGCCGATGCCGCTGGCCGTGACGAATACGCCCATGGCGAGCGGATACTTACCGAAAACGTCGCCCGCGTTGGCGACCGTCGTGCCGTACATGCCCGAAAGTGAAAGTCCGAGGCCGATCGTACCGAACAGCATGGGAACAAGGCTGTGGCAGAAAAGCAGAACAATAAGGAACAGGATGATGCCGCTGCACAAAAACAGGATGATACGCGCGGATGAAAAGCGGCTGGCAAGCGCTGAACACGCGAAGCGCCCGATGAGGATCGTCACCCAAAGCAGCGAGGTGAGAAGCTGCGCCGAATCCTGTGTGGCGACGCCGGAATCGATGTAGTAGGTGACCATCCAGCCCATGACCGAGGCCTCGACGCATTGATAGAAAAACATGATCGCGGCGGACAGTAAAAGCTGCCGGTCCTTTAAAAAGCCGAATGAGCTGCCGCCCTCGGCGGAATCCGCGCTGGGCGCGCTGTCCATTTTCATAAAGGGCGAGGAGATCATCGAGATGATGCCGAGCGCGATGATGGCAATGACGGCATACCGCCAGCCGTGGTCGCTGTTCCGGGTGCAAAAGAGCACAAGAAAGGGCGCGGAGACCGCGCCGATCGCAAAGAACCCATGCAGCATGTTGAGCGGCGCCGCCGAGCCCCCCGAAAGAGAACTGATGATCTGGTTGTTATAATTGCTAATCGCGCCGCGGCCAACGCCGGTGAGCAGCAACGCGAAAATCAAAAGCAGCGGATTGCCGGTGACCAGCGTCAGCGCAAAACCGATAAAGGGCATGGCGTTGAACATTAAGAGCGAACGCTTGGTGCCCAGTCCAAGGGCCACCAGACCGGCGATCAGCGCGGTGAGTTGGTTGCCGATGGAGTGCGCCGAGATCAAAAAACCGCCGATGCGGTAGTCCAGTCCGTATTCCGCTTTCATCATCGGCAGGATCGAGCCGATCAGGATGGTAAATATACCTTGGATCAAATACAGAAAGAAAAGGTTGCCCACCATGAAACGGTCGCGGGGCACAAGAGACCCGAAAAAAGATTGTTTCTTCATGTCGGTTTCGGATTGTCCTCTCTATCAGGCGCGGAACAGCAGCGCTTTGATCAGCGTTGATAGGCCGCCGAGAATAAATACATAGATGATCAATTTTTTGATGCGCTTTTCGTCGATATGCTTGTCGATCTGCGAGCCGATCCACATGCCGAGGAAGGCCGCGGGAATGGTGACCAGCGTGATCTGTAATGTGAACGCGGTGAAAATGCCGTTATAGATGTAAACGATCGTGCGAAACAGATTTTCGAGAAAAAAGACAAAGCACACATTGGCGCGAAATTCCTGACGGCCCTTTGCGGTGCGCTCTAAGTAGATCAGGAAAAGCATATTGATGCCAAACAGGCCCGCGGTAACGCCGGAGAGGAAGCTCATGATCGCCTGAACGGCCGGATTGGGCTTCATATCGCCCGTATCCTTGCGGGTGAGCATCTCGATGCCCAGGCCGATGATCAGCAGGCCGAGCACGACCTTGAGGATCCACGGCGCGCCGAGCTTGAGGAGCATCGTGCCGGGGATGATGCCGAGCAGCACCCAAAAAGCGATCGGCGCGACAGCGCGCAGAGAAAACGCCGCGCGGTTTTTCAGCACGATAAAGGCGTTCAGGATGAGCGAAACGGGAAGCAGGGCGGGGGTAATGTCCTTGTTGTCCAGCCGCATGGCGAGCAGCGGATTGGAGATCAGGGGATCGCCGAAGCCCGCCAGACCCTTGACGATAAAGGAAATGGAAATAATAATGAAGATATAAACGGCAAGTGATAAGGTCATAACAGCTTCCTCGTTTCCGGTATTTTTTCACCGCTTTTCCGATCGACATAGGAAGAGCGGTATTTGCTGGGCGACATGCCGATATATTTGGAGAACATGGTGTTGAAGTGGCACGGATTGCCAAAACCGACCATGACGGAGATTTCCGTCATCGTCAGCCCGGTCGAGATCAGCAGGCTTTGCGCTTCGCCCAAACGGCGGCGCAGCGTGTACTGCATGGGTGAATAACCGGTCTGTGCCTTAAAAACATGGGAAAGATGGTATGGGCTTACATGAATGGAATCGGAAATATCTTGTAAAGTGAAGGGTTCGTCAAAATGCGTGTTGATATAACTCTTCACTTGTTCTACAATAATATCAGTACGGGTGTGCACCGTATCGCCCGCGATCGCACAGTGCTTGCGGATGACGAGCAGCAGCTTGCACAGCAAAGCGACGGTAAGGTGCTGACAGGTCTCCACCGAGCCGGAAGGATCGCTCGCGAGCATGCTGTGAATCATGGTCATCAGCGAGCCGACGATTTCGGCGGATTCGCCCGCGGGGAAAACGGGGGAGTATTGCGCGTCGATCAAATGGTTTTGCGGCAGGCCGATCACGTGGACGTCGGATACCGAGATGCAAAGGGTGTTTAGATCCTGACTGCAGGAGGGGTCCTCGTCGTGCAGCCGCCCGGAATTGCAAATGATGATGTCGCCTGCTTTGATGGCGTAGCGCGTTTCTTCAATGATATATACGCCGGTGCCCGAGCGAACATATAGAATTTCTAAAGAATCGTTGTGTTTGTGCAGCACGCGCGGGTGTGAAGAATAGGACGAGTCAATCTTGCTGGCGAAAAGCAAGCGGGGCGTTTTCCCAGCCTCAAAACTGGACTGATACGCAGAATCGGCAAAGCACTGGATCACGTGGCAAACCTCCTTTATAGTCGGATGACGGCGCGGACGGTCTTGTCCATACCGCAAGATTTAATAGATAGCGCTAACTTTATACCACGTCAGCGCAAACTTGTCAATCGCTCGAACCCCAAAAAACAGGCGGGTGGAATCGCAAGAAATCAAAAGGATACCATATCATATGCGAAAAAGGCACAAGTTTTGAGCAACTTTTGTTCGCAAGAAAGAGAAAAACCGGACAGTGCTTGAATTCTTTGAAAAAGTTGCACAAAAATTTAAGATTTATTTGTGCAAGTTACTGAACGGGATGAGGTTACAAGTCCGTAAAAGGCCCAAAAACGCAAGATTACTAAATTGACATTCTTGAAGAGGCTTAAAACAACCCTAAAAGGGTGTAATCGCCGCAATAATTGTATGGCAAAACGACGATGGAACATGATATGCTAATTGCACGCTTGAGGGCGGGTGTTGTCCGGACATGCCGGGCGCACCGATAAACAGGGACAGGCGGTGAAAACCGCACCCGCAATATTTTGGTTAGGCTGCTTGCCGGCGTGGGCGTTTTATAGAAGAGGCGCCCTTTTCATTTGGTGCATATATGCATCGGCTGAGTGAACCGACCCAAAGAACGGCGCCCTGTGAACCCTATGCGTGCGCGCAGCCGCAGTACATAATTCCTCCCGTGAGGGGTGGCGGCGCGCTAAGAGACGATATGAACCACTCGGTTGGTTTATATAAAACACTCAAGGAGGAAGAAAAATGAAAAAGAGATTACTTGCAATGCTGTTGGCGGGTGCCATGGCATTGTCGCTGACCGCTTGCGGCAGCGAACCGGCCAAGACCGACGACACAAAGACTCCGGACACCAGCGCTGAGGGCGGCGACGACAGTGCCGCCGGCGGCGATGTGCATGTTGGCTTTGTTGTAAAGAGCTTGGCCGACCAGTACTGGGTACTCGTTCAGGCGGGTGCGAAGGAAGCGGCTGACCGCCTCGGCGTTAAGCTGGACTTCATCGCTCCGAACTCGGAATCGGACGTGCAGGCTCAGGTTGACATGATCCAGAACCTCGTTGGTCAGAAGATCGACGTGCTCTGTCTGGCTCCGTCCTCTCCGGACACCGTTATCCCCGTTCTGCAGCAGGCTGACGATGCCGGTATTCCGGTTATCGCTGTTGATACCGACCTGCCGACCTTTGACAAGAAGGTTTCCTTCATCGGCACCGGTAACGAAGCAGCCGGCAAAATCGGCGGCGACTTCGCCGGCAAGCTCGTAGGCGAAGGCAAGAATGCCATCATCCTGCGCGGCCGTGCGGGCGACACCACCCATGATCAGCGCGAAGCTGGCTTCAAGGCCGGTCTGGAAGCCGCTGGCGTCAACATCCTTGAGATCAAGGCTGCCGACTCCGAGGCTGAGAAGGGCATGAACGTCATGCAGGACCTGATGAACCGCTACGACAACATTGACGTAGTCTGCACCACCGCCGACTCCATGGCGCAGGGCGCTGAGCGCGCAATCACCAACGCGGGCAAGACCATTCCGGTTATCGGCTTCGATGGCACGATCCCGGTTTGCGAGATCATCGCCGGCGGCAGCGACGTAATGGTCGGTACCGTTGCGCAGAGCCCGTACAAGATGGGCCAGCTGGGCGTTGAGAACGCTGTTAAGCTTGCCAAGGGCGAAACGATCGAAGATCGCATCGATTCCGGCGCGGAGATGGTCAGCGCGGAGAACGCTGCCGACTTCGTAGCGAACCTCAAGGAGCTGGTAGGCGAGAGCTGATCCGTACTTAGTACTGTAAGAACGAAACAGCTACCCTGAAAGTCTTGAACTATATGGGGAAAGGCAATGCCGGGGGAGTAATATCCCCCGGCTTCCTTTTAAAACGTATCTATCGAAAGTAGGTGATTGCGGCATTATGAACGAAGTAATCATGGAGTTAAAGAATATCACCAAATACTTCCCTGGTGTTGTCGCGCTGGATGATATGTCCTTTACGGTGCGCAAGGGTACCGTGCATGGTCTAATCGGAGAAAACGGCGCGGGTAAAAGTACGCTCATCAAGGTTTTTACCGGCGTAAACCAGCCGGATAAGGGCCAGATATTTATCGATGGTAAGCAGGTCCATCTGACCAACCCGATGGTCGCAAAGCACGCGGGCGTCGGCTGTGTGTATCAGGAGCTGAACATCGTTCAGGAACTGAACGTCACGGACAACCTGTTTATCAACTATTACAAAACCAAGGGACCCCTGTGTGATTATAAGTCAATGCACAAGCGCGCCGCGGAGATCATGGCCGACCTCGGACAGCCGGTCGATCCCCGTACGGAATGCTCGAAGCTCGGCCTTGGCGTGCAGCAGACAATTGAGATCGGCAAATCCATCCTTTCGGATGCACGGCTGATCATCATGGACGAGCCGACCTCGTCTCTATCCGAGTCGGAAGTAGAACAGCTTTTCAAAACGATCAAGATGCTGAAGGATAAGGGCATTTCGATCGTATTCGTTTCGCATAAGCTGGAAGAGATCTTCGAGTGCTGCGACGATATCACGGTCATGCGTGACGGCAAATGGATCTCCACCACGCCGGTACAGGAAATGACCAAGGACCTGCTGATCTCCCACATGGTGGGCCGCAGCCTTGACAACCTGTTCCCGAAGGAATTCGCCCAGAAGGGCGAGGAAATGCTCCGCATTGAGCACATGAACAGCGCGGGCGTTCTGCATGATGTTAGCTTTACCGCATACGCGGGAGAAGTGCTCGGCTTCTCCGGTCTGGTCGGCGCGGGCCGTACCGAGACCATGCGCGCGCTGTTTGGCGCGGATATCCGCGACAGCGGCGATATCTACATTAAAGGTAAGAAGGTAAATATCGTCCGTCCGGCGGACGCTATCCATAACAAGATCGCGTTCCTGACGGAGGACCGCAAGGGCGAGGGCTTGATCCTCGATGCATCGGTCATGAACAACCTGCACCTTGCCACGATCGACCGCGACCGCAAGGGCTTGCTGCTCGATGAAAGCAAGCACAGAAAGGTAGCGGAAGAGAACGTTAAGACCTACCGCATCAAGACGCCGACGCTGGAAACGCCGGTCGGCTCGCTTTCGGGCGGCAACCAGCAGAAAGTCGTTATCGGCAAGTGGGTCAACACGGACGCGGATATCTACATCTTCGACGAACCGACGCGCGGTATCGACGTCGGCGCAAAGATCGAAGTTTACAACGTCATGAACGATCTGGTCAAAAAGGGGAAAGCCGTGCTGATGGTCTCTTCCGAACTGCCTGAGATCCTTGGCATGAGCGACCGCGTGATCGTTATGCGTCACGGCAGAATCATGGCGAAGATCGACCGTGATTCCGAACACTTCAATCAGGAAGATATTATGAAAGCCGCATGGGGAGGAACTTTGGAATGACTGAAACCACGAAAAAATCGTCCTTTAAGGACGCTCTCGGCAAGCTCGGCCCGCTGCTTGCTCTGGTGCTGATCTGTGTAGCGCTCGGCATCGCGACCAAGGGCAACTTCTTTACCATGACCAACATCCTAAACCTGCTGCGTCAGGTGCCGATCGTGGCGCTGATGAGCGTCGGCATGTTGTGCGTTATCCTGCTTGGTGGTATCGACCTGTCCGCGGGCTCCCTGCTCGCGATCTCGACCGGCGTGACCGCCGTATTGATGAAGAAATTCTTTTCCGCCGATACGATGGTCAACTCGATCGTCCTGATCGTCATCTGTCTGGTCATCGGCGCGGTAGCGGGTATGATCAACGGCCTGCTGCTGACCAAGCTGCACCTGCCTCACCCCTTCATCGCAACGCTGGGCACCAAGAACATCTACCGCGGCATCACGCTCGTTATCATGGGCTCGGCTTCTATCGCCGGCTTCCCGAAGGGCGTACTGACCGTGGGCACCGCGGAGCCTGTTGGCATTCCGCTCTCGTTTATCCTGACGATCGTTGTATTTGTTCTGATGCACATCTTCCTTTCCAAGACGCCGCTTGGCCGTAAGATTTACTCCTTCGGCGGCAACTCGGAAGCGGCCCGTCTGGCCGGTATCAATACCGATAATGTACAGATCACCTGCTATGCGCTGAGCGGTTTCTTCTGCGCGCTGGCCGGCGTCGTGTATATCGGCCGTCTGAACTCTGCGGTACCGCTGGCATCGCAGGAAGGCGATCTGGATGCTATCGCGTCCTGTATCATCGGCGGCGCGTCCTTCCTCGGCGGCAAGGGCAACGTTTGGGGCACGCTGATCGGCGCGTTCATGATCACCGTTATCCGCAACGGCTGTAACCTGCTGGGCGTTTCGTCCGACTTGCAGCTGATCGTTATCGGCGCCATCATTATCGCGGCGGTATTCGTCGACGTAGTCCGCAGCCGTATGGAAGCTAATGCAAAGCGTCTTGCTGTTGCGAAGGCTGAAGAGAAGAGCGAAAAGTAATGACAGACCCAAACTGCTCCTATATATAAGATGTAAGAGCAGCATCGAGGGCCGGAACGTAAGTTCCGGCCCTCTTTATTTGCCCCGGGGCCGCGTTGCGCGTGCCGCCGGGGCTCTGTGCTTTTGCCCATACCGCGCGCAAGGGGAATGGAAATTTTGCGATATGGCCGGCGTTCTGATGATTTCACAATGATTTATACCTTGCGCCTCGATTATGCGAAGTAAACAAAAAGAAGGGTGTAAATTATAAATAATCGCCAAAACAGCGCATATTGGTCTTGTTTGGGAGGGGGAAGGGGGAGAGGAAAGCAGGAATGCCCAAGAAAGGGGCGCCGGACACCGCAAGAATTAGGTGCTCGCAAGAATGTGAAAGAACGAGGCGGGATTTCACGAAAAACGGCCCTCAAAAAGAAAACATGGCACAAGAAAAATATAGCGGAAAGCGGCGTGCAAAGCTATAATAGAGACACAAAAGCAAAGAGGGAACGCAAGGCGCGCAGCGTTCCTTAAACCCCCGGATATACCATAAACCACGAAGGAAAGCAACCAAACGAACTGCTGACGAAAAGAGGATAATGAAATGAGAGCATTTTATGTGGAAGCGGATCACGCGCCGCGTGAAGGCTATGTCCTTTCCGAACGGGAAAAGACGACCGGACGTGCGCTGCGCGGCAACCAGATCTGGAAGAACATCCACGGTTCTGTGACCGACCGTCCGATGCCGGTTTGCGGCGACGAGCAGGTCATGATCAAGGTAGGCGCCGCCGGCATCTGCGGCACGGACGCTCACCTGCTCAAGCAGGACGCGGACGGCTACTCGATGTATGACGGACACTCCAAGTACCCGATCATCACCGGCCACGAGTTCGCCGGCGAGATCGTCGAGGTAGGCAAGAACGTCAAGAAGCTGCAGGTAGGCGATCTGGTATCGGTCGAATCCATGCACTGGTGCGGCGAGTGCGACGCATGCCGCCGCGGCATGTTCAACCAGTGCAAGGAGCTTGAAGAGCCCGGCCTTACATATGACGGCGGCTTTGCCGAGTACACGGCGGTTCATGCCAAGTACTGCTACAAGCTCAACGATATCATGAACTACTATGGCGGCGACAAGATGACCGCTTTCGAGCTGGGCGCGATGATCGAGCCCACCGGCGTTGCTTACAACGGCCTGTTCGTTCGCGGCGGCGGCCTTCGTCCCGGCGGACACGCGGCGGTATTCGGCTGCGGCCCGATTGGTCTGGCTGCCATTCAGCTGCTCAAGACCTCGGGCGCTGCCAAGCTGATCGCTTTCGAGAGCGTGCCGGAGCGCGTGGAGCTGGCCAAGGCCTGCGGCGCGGACTACGTGTACGATCCCACCTCCTTCAAGTCTCCCGACGAGCAGGCGGAAATGCTGATGGACATGACCAACGGCGCGGGCATCTCGCTCTTCGCGGAGTGCGCGGGCGCCACCAAGTTTACCTACCCCGTTATGGGCAAGGCGCTGGCGATCGGCGGCAAGACCGTGCAGATCGGCCACACCGTGGGCATTACCCCGGTCGATATCTTCAACTGGCAGTGGAACGCGGCGACGATCTCGGGCTCCAACGGCCAGTCCGGTCAGGGCATCTACCCCGATGTGATCGCGCTGATGGCTTCCGGCCGTATCGATATGCGCAAAATGTGCACCGGCCGCTTCAACCTTGAGGACATCCTCGAAGGTATGAAGATCACCGCCGGCAAGGTACTGGTATCCACCAGCTACCCGCGCCTGTAATCACTTTCGCGATCTATCTTTACAACCATATAAATACACACACTTCAAGAAAACTAAGGAGGAACAAATTATGTCCAAATGGAACCTGCCCGCTAAGGGCGGACACATGGAAGCGCAGGACGGCATCTACTACCAGAACATGACCACCAAGATGCTCGACGAGCGCCTGAAAAAGAACGACGTACTGCTGCTGCCTGTCGGCTCCACCGAAAACCACGGTCCTTCCGCCCCCTACGGCGAGGATACTTACCTTGATACCCGCCTTTGCGAGCTGGTAGCGGAAAAGACCGGCTGCACGGTCGCCATGCCGATCTGGTATGGCTCGCATCCGTACCACCACCTCGGCCAGAAGGGCACCATCATGATCCCCGAAAAGATCTTGGCCGATTACATCGCTTATGTGCTGGCCGGCTACTGGAACACCGGTTTCCGCAAGATCATCATCGTCAACGGCCACGGTCAGGACTATGTGATCCCGCTTGCGATCCACACCTTCGGCAAGAAGTGGCAGGTGCCCGGCATCGTGCTGTACACCCACTTCTGGAACTGCGCGGGCGATCAGATGTTCACCAAGGAGAAGGGCGGGCCCTACGACATGCCGTTCGTACATGCTGACGAAGTCGAGCAGTCCTGGTGCCTCGAGCTCTTCCCGGAATTCATCCACATGGAAGACGCGATCGCTGTCAACAAGGCTCCGCTCCTGCCCGCTGGCCATATCAATACCTCTGCTGAGGACGGTGCTGGCCCGATCAAGTGGTACAACGCGTTTGGTTCCTGCGGCATGGAATGCATCTGCCAGCCCGAGGGCGTTATTGGTGATGCGCGCATGGCTGATGGCAAGAAGGCGGAAGCAGGCGTAGAGCGCACGCTCGATTACCTCGAGAAGCTCGTAAACGACATCCTCGAGATGTACCCGGCCGGCAAGCTGCCTCCGATCGACAAGATGACCCAGCGTTCGCGCGAGGACATCGAAGCCGTCATCAAGGGGCCGAACGAGCCCGGCGGCCGCCACATCTACACGCTGGAGTATTGATTCCCGGCGTCTGAAAACGAATGACCGCGGCGGGGACTTGGGTCTCCCCATGGCCCCGCCGCAACGAATAAACAGTTAAGAAAAGGAGCGTTAATTATGAATCGTCCTAACAAGTGCAAGGCTGCGTTTATGCATGGTCCGTTCGATCTGCGCATCGAGGAGCTCGAGCTGCCGCCGCTGAAGCCCAACCAGATCCTGATCAAGCTGAAGGCCTGCGGTATCTGCAAGTCCGACGTAGAGTGCTTTGAAGGCGAATCGGCCGAAGGCCGTTACGATCTGGGCCCCTACACCCCCGGCCACGAATGGGTGGGCGTCGCGGCTGAGATCGGCTCCGGCGTTTCCTCCGTTAAGGTTGGCGACAAGGTCGTTGGCGACTGCGTGCTGCCCTGCCATGAGTGTGCAAACTGCAAGGACGGCAAAATGTCCTCCGCGTGCCTGAACATGCGTGAAGTCGGCTTCCGTCCCGACTCGCCCGGCGGCTTTGGCGAATACATGATCCTCGAGGAAGCTTACACCCACGTGATCCCGGACGATTGGTCTGACGAAATCGGCATCTTTGTTGAGAACTTCAACGTTGCTTACTGGGGCATTTGGGGCAACCACTGTGATCCCGACGCTTCGGATGATGTTGCAATCATCGGCGGCGGCCCGATCGGCTGCTCTGCCGCGATGGTAGCGGCTACCTCCGGCGCGACCGTTATCGTGATCGATCCGGTAGAGTCCCGCCGTCAGAACGCCATGAAGTATGGCGCGACCCTGACCGTAGACCCCTCCCAGTTCAAGGAGCCGGGCGCGCTCGAAGCTGAGCTCAAGCGCCTGACCGGTGGTCGCGGCCCGTCCGTTGTCATCGAGTGCTCGGGCAACGACATCGGCATCGCGTCCCTGTTCGATATTGCCGGTCACTCCGCCCGCGTAGGCGTTGTCGGCCACTCCATCGGCCGCAAGGTTCCGGTCGAGATCGGCAAGACCATCTGGAAGACCCTGCACATCTCGGGCTCCGGCGGCACGACCAACTGGTTCCCGCGCACGATCCGCTTCATGTCCAAGATCAAGGATAAGTACGACTTCAAGGGTCTGGTTTCCCACTACTACAAGTTTGACGATCTGGACGAAGCCATGAAGATGGCGCAAAATCAGGAAGTTGCCCGCAAGGTCATGCTGACCTTCGACGACTAAGTTCGCTCTCAATTCTCTATCCTTTATATCTTTCCTATTCTTCTCTCTCTCATGTGGATGGGGCCTCGTTTGCGAGGCCCCATTCGCAAATCCGGCTTTATTATTAGGAGGCGGCTTGATGTATAATTGGAAATTTGCCGTATCTTCAGCGGATGACGCGCCGGCGACGGCGCCGATCCTGCTCAAGGGAACGGTGGAAGAAAACCTCGAAAAGGCGGCAAGACTTGGCTATGACGCGATTGAGGTGCACACCCGCGAGGATGTCGAATTTGACTACGACGCGATCCGCGCCGTGTCCGAGCGCACTGGCGCGCGCGTCGGCATGGTCATCACCGGCAGGCTCAATACCGAAGGCATGTGCAGCCTGATCGCGGACGAGCCCTATATCGCGCAGGCCGCGCTGGACGGCATGCGACAGTATATCGATATGGCGCAGAAGTTCGGCGCCGATATCGTGGTCGGCTGGGTCAAGGGCAATGTGCCGAAGGGCGGCAGCCGTGAAAAATATTTGTCGCGTCTGGCCAAAAATATGCGCATTCTAAACGATTATGGCAAGGAGCGCGGCGTTAAGCTGAATATTGAGGTAATCAACCGCTACGAGGTGAACATTTTCACAACAGCGGAAGAGACCATGTCCTTTTTGGAGAAGTATAATCTTGATAACTGCTACGCGCATCTGGATGCGTTCCACATGGGCATTGACGAATGCGACCCGATCGCGGCCATCCGTCGCTGCAAGGGGCGGCTCGGCTACTTCCATCTGGCGGACAATTCCCGCCAGTATTGCGGCAGCGGTCAATTCGATTTTGGCCGCATGCTGGAAGCGCTCGACGAGATCGGCTATGAGGGTATCCTCTCAGTCGAGTGCCTGCCCGTGCCGAACGGCGAGGAAGCGGCAAAGCGTTCGATCGAGCATATGAAAGCGCTGATCCATTAAATAGCGCGACGCAAAAGGCGAAGTACGATAGGTGCTTCGCCTTTTGCTGTTGTGAAAAACCGGGCCGCCTTGGCGTGAATTTACAAAAACAGCTTGTGTTTGGGTCGCTTTTTCAGTAAGATAGAGGTAAGAGAGAAAAAACGCCATATCTTGCCAAGCAGGGCGGGCGTTTATCAGAGCGAAAAGGCGGGATTCGTATGGTATTACCGGCAGAGCGAAGACAAAGAATTGTGGGTTTGGTACGGGAGCGGCATAGCGTCACCTGTGTGGAGCTGTGCGAGCATTTCGACGTGTCCCCCGGAACGATCCGAAAGGACCTTGAAACACTCGAGGAGCGGGGCGTGCTGGAAGCGGACGTACGGCGGCGCCGTTCTGCCCGAACGGGCGGAGGACAAATCCGTATGCATCAGCGAGCGCGAGGTGACCAACCAAGCGGTCAAGGACCGGATCGGCGCGTTTGCCGCCGGGCTGGTAGCCGATGGGGAAACGATTTTTATCGATGCTTCGTCCACCTCGCTTTTTGTGGCAAAACACCTCAAGGCTCGAAAAGACATTACCGTGATCACCAATGCCGAACGCGTGGTGCTCGAGCTGTGCGATGAGGAGGGCGTGCGCGTGATCTGCACGGGCGGCGCGCTGCGCAAGAAGAACCTTTCCTATGTGGGAGAAACAGCGGAAAAGCTGATCCGCACCGGCTTCTATGCGGATAAGGTGTTTTTCTCCTGCTGCGGCATCTCGCAAAAATTCGGTATTTTCGACGCGGTGGAGGCCGAGGCGAATATTAAAAAGGCAATGTTTGCCTCCTCTAAGCAAACGGTGCTGCTTTGCGACAGCTCCAAATTTGAAAAGCTGGGTTTTCCCAAGCTTGCCGATTTTGAAGCGGTGCAGACGATCATTACCGACCGGCCGCCGGACGCGGCGTGGCGGCAAATGTTTGAAAAACTGCATATCGATGTTCTGATTGCTGAATAAAAAAATCGGGCCGCCGCGTATGTGTTACGCGGCGGCTTGGTATGTCTGCCAGCAAAGCGCAAAAGCCGGCGACCGTAAAAAGGGACCGGCTGTCCGTTTTGCTCCTGCGCGGAGAAAACGGGCAGCCGGCCGATAGAAGAGAGGAGAAAAAGAGAGAAGCTGTTTTATTTGCGGCGCAGCACTTCTTTGGCCGCGTCCACGATATGGCGAACGTTCATGCCAAAGGTATCTTTCAGGTAATCGATCGAGCCAACCTCGCCGAAAACGTCCGGCACACCGATGCGCTTGAGCGGGACCGGGCAGGTCTCGCCCAGCACTTCGGCAACGGCGGAACCCAGTCCGTTGATGATACTATGGTTTTCAACCGTGACGAGCGCGCCGGTCGCGCGGGCAGCTGCGGTGATCGCCTCGGCGTCGATCGGCTTGAGGGTGAAAATATTGAGCACCTTGGCGGATATGCCTTCGTTCGCGAGCAGCCCGGCGGCGCGGAGCGTGTCCGAAGTGGAATAGCCGGAACAGACCAGCGTCACATCGCTTCCGTCGCGCAGCTCGGCGGCCTTGCCAATGGTAAAGGTGGAGCCTTCCTCAAAAATGCGGTCGGTCACCTTGCGGGTGATGCGAATGTAGTATACGCCGTGCAGATCCTTGGTCTGCCGCATCAGGTCGGCCAGCATGACCGAATCGGTCGGTTCCAGCAGCGTGACCTGCGGGATGGTGCGCAAAAGGCCCATATCCTCGATCGGCATGTGCGTGCCGCCGTTATAGGAGGCGGTCACGCCAGCATCAGAGCCGACCATGCGGATATTGAGGCCCGCGTAGGCGGCGGAAATGTAAACCTGATCGATGACGCGCCGCGCCGCGAAGGGACCGAAGGTGTGCGTAAAGGGCTTTAGGCCGACTGCGGAGGCTCCCGCGGCGGCGGAGATCATATTGGCTTCCTGAATGCCGCAGTCGACGCAGCGGTCGGGATATTTTTGGGAGAATGCCGTCATGCCGATTGAATTGATTACGTCGCAGTCGAAATAGACCACATCGGGATCGGCCGCGGCCAATTCCTCCATGGTAGCGGCAAAGGCTACACGCATTTCCTCGTTTTCGGGGCGAATTTCGCTGACTACTTTGTACATGGTTCAGTCCTCACTTTCCAGCTTCGCGATTTTTTGATCCAGCCAGTCGGCAGCGTTTTGATAATCCTCCTCCGAAAAGCGGATAAAGTGGTTGTAATACTGATCGGCAAAGCAGCAATCCTTGCCCTTTACCGTGTGCAGCACAATCATGGAAGGCTGGCCGGGCGTTTGTTTGGCCTGCTCGATGGCGGCGAGAATGGCGGCGATATCGTGGCCGTCCACCTCCTGCGCGTGCCAGCCAAAGTCCTCAAACTTTTGGCGCAGGTCGCCCACGTCGCAGATTTCCCGGGTAAAGCCGTCCAGTTGCTTTTGGTTTTGATCGACAAAGGCGATCAGGTTGCCGAGCTTTTTGGTCGCCGCGAAAAGGGCGGCTTCCCAAACCTGTCCCTCGTCGCATTCGCCGTCGCCCAAAATGGTATATACGGTGTTGGGCATGCCGCGGTACTGCATGGCCCAAGCCGCGCCCACCGCGCACGAAACGCCCTGTCCGAGCGAGCCGGTGGTCATATCGATGCCGGGGGTACGGTTGCGGTCGCAGTGGGAGGGGAGGCGGGTGCCTTCCTTATTCAGGGTCTCCAGCTCGTCCTCGGGGAAATACCCCATGAGCGCGAGCGTGCCGTAAACGGCGGGGCCGCAATGCCCCTTGGATACGACCAGCCAATCGCGTTCCGGCCACTGGGGATTTTTCGGATCGACCCGCATGGCCGCGCCGTATAGCGCGGCCATCAGATCGGCCATGGACATGGAGCCGCCAACGTGGCCGCCATGGAATGAGTTCATCGAGCGCAGCGCCGCCTTTCTGATCCGTGCGGCGAAAATGTTGAGCTCCTTTAAATTGTTATTCATGTTTCATCCCTTCGCTTTCTTCCATCAATAAACCGCCTGATAGATATCAATCATATCCGCGATCGTCAGAGGCACATAGTTGTTGTTCAAAAGGCGCGTCTGCCCTGCGAGCACGCCCTCGGCAAAGCCGGAAAGCGCATCCTGCGGGATACCGTACTCGCGCAGCGGCCGGCGGGCCTGCACCTGATCGAACAGCGTGAAGGCCGCTTCAAGCGCCTCTTCGGCGGGCACGCCCAGCCATTCGCCCCAGAGCGCCTCCAGCGCGTTCAGCTTGCCTACCGGCTGCTTCTCCTTATATTTGCGGAAGGTGGCGGCAAAAACGAGCTGATTGGCCTCGCCGTGAGGGATGTGGTAGCCGCCGCCAAGGGGATAGCTGAGCGCGTGCACGGCGGCGCAACCCGCGGAGCAGAACGCAAGGCCCGCGAAATTGGATGCGTTGATAAAATCCGAGGCGCGGTCGGCCCATTTGTCCGTTCCGTTTTGCAGAATGTACCGATACCCGCTGATGATCAGCCGCATCGCTTCCTTGGAAAACAATTCGGAAACCGGCGAGGCATTGGGGGAAAGGAAGGATTCGGCCGCGTGAATCAGCGCGTCGATCGAGGAGGTGGCGAAAAAACGATAGGGCAGGCCCTCGATCAGCGCGGGGATCAGCACGGACTTCGCCGGGAACATCAAGGGGCTGTTCAGACCGCGCTTGGTGTGCAGGCTGGTCAATTCGACGGCGCAGGCGTTCGTTACCTCGCTGCCGGTGCCGCAGGTGGTGGGCAGGGCGTAGACCTCGTAAATGCGCGTGGGCGCTTGCTGGCCAAGAAACAGATCCTCCGTCTTTTCGCTTGGCACATGAAGCGAGAGCATTTTGGCGATATCGATGACCGAGCCGCCGCCGATCGCGATCAAGCGGCGAATGCCGGCGGGCAAATCCTTGCGAATGGCGTCTACCATATCGGTCGTCGGCTCGCCATTTCCGTAGGCCTCGATAAAGAGCGCGCCGCACGGCGGGGCGAGGGGACTTACAAATTCGTGATAGAGAAATTCGTTCGTAAGGATAAAATCGTTTCCATCGATCCGTTCGCTTTCCATAAAGTCTTGCAGCGAATCCTGATAGACGATATCAGCGTACATTTTAAATTCTTTCATTTGTTAGACAGCCTCCTTAGCGTTTGAAGCACGAGTGATCCTATCGATATTATGATTGAAGCCTTGCGCGGGAGCGGTACCGCGACGTTGCAAAAAGAAAGGCGCGGACGGTTCGGCACAGCCGGACCGATCTCCTGCGCATTCCTGTTTCTATGGCAACTATAAACCGGAGCGGAGCGGAAGTCAAGCGCTTTTGCGAAATTTCAATAAGTTTGAAAAGATTGCACGAAACCGTTCCCGGGAGATAATGCAACCTGCACAAAGTCCTATTGTAAATCCACATAAAACGATGGGAAATGCTCTGCGGGAACGGTTTTATGAGATTTATACAAAGATCATCTGCACAGAATGGCGGTTGTTCACAAAATTGCCGCGGAGGGGTTAAAAATACGCCTTTCGGGTATTGACAAAGCGGACGGTTGAACGTATAGTGTGAATCAGACAGACGGAACAACGGACGGAGGAGGGGAGAAACGATGGCCAATATCACCATATCTGAAATTGCGCGGGAAGCCGGCGTTTCCAAATCCACCGTTTCGCGTGTGCTCAACAGCAAGCCGGATGTACTGCCGGAAACCAAGCAGCGGGTGATGGAGATCGTGGAAAAGTACGGCTTCCAACCCAGCGTGTACGCGATCAGCATGTCGCAAAAGCGCTGCAACTGCATCGGCGTGGTCATCCCGCACGATATCGACTATATTTTCAAAAACCAGTATTATTCCGAAATTCAGCGAACCATGCTGAAAGCGGCGCAAAAGCGCGGCTATTATGTGCTGCTGCTGTGCTGCAAGGATATGAAGGAAGCCATTAACGCGGTCAAGCAGCGCCGGGTGGACGGTCTGATCATGGTCAGCCCGCTGCCCGAGCATAAAAGCGCGATGACGACTTTTCTGGAAAGCAATATCCCGTTTGTGACGGTAGGCAAGTGTCAGTTCTTATCAAACGCCTATCAGGTCTGTACCGACAACTATAAAGGCGCGATGCTCGCGATGGAGCATTTATTGGGGCTGGGCCACCGGCGGATTGCTTATATCAACGGCCCGCACTTCCTGCCCTCCAGCGGGGAACGCTGCCGCGCCTATCTGGACGCGATGCGCGCCGAAAACCTTCCGGTTACGGAAGGAATGATCCGCGAGGGCGGCAACTCGATCGAATCGGGCTATGCCGCCACAAAAGAGATCTTATCCGACCATCCGGACATCACCGCGCTTTTCGTCGCTTCCGACTATATGGCGATTGGCGTGGAAAGCGCGGTGCGCGACAGCGGCATGCGCGTGCCGGATGATATCTCCATCGTCAGCTTCGATAATATCCCGATCGCCGCACAGATCAGCCCGGCGCTGACAACGGTGGATCAGCATATCGAAGAAAAAGGGCAGCTATGCGTTGATCTGCTGCTCGACCTGTTGGAGGAGCCGAACACGCAGCGCGCGCATTCGATTGATATCGCGCCGACGCTGTGCGTCAGGGAGAGTACAAGCAAAGTCCGCTCATGAGCGAACATTCGTGGGCGGACGGTTCTTTATTCGATCGCGGGAACGGTGCCGGTCACGGTACCGGCTATATATGGTAATCCCCCTATGATTACACTTTACAGGGGATATTTCTGAAACCTCTGCGGGAGCGGTACCGAGAACGGTTTCTTACAGCATTTCTTTGAATATGGTGCAGCGGCACCGGAAACGAGGCAAATAGAGCAATGAAGAAATTGGTTTTAACAGATATCAACAAGCTGGAACTGGTGGAAGCGCCTATTCCGGAACCGGAGGAAGAGGAAGCGGTTGTCCGCGTCCGGTACGCGGGGATATGCGGTTCGGATATGCACATCATGTCCGGCCAGCATCCGACGGCGCGCCCGCCCTTTGTCATGGGGCACGAGGTATGCGGCGAGATCGTATCGATCGACAGCGTGCGAAGACGCGATCTGAAACCGGGCGATAAGGTCGCGATCCACGCGGTCAAGGGCTGTGGATCGTGCGAGATGTGCCGGTCGGGGCGTGAGAACCTGTGCAAGCGGATTGAGATCATGGGAGCGGGCTGCGACGGTTTTTACAGCGAATATGTGAAATGCCGCGCCGACCGGATCGTTCCCTTCCGGGCGGAGGTCGATATGAAGCTCGCGGCGCTGGTCGAGCCGCTGACGATCGCGGTGCACGATGTGCGGCGGTCGGGCTTGCAGGCGGGCGAGGATGTGTTTATCGCCGGGGCGGGCACCATCGGCGTGCTGATCGGTATGGTGGCGCGGCTGAACGGCGCTGCCCACGTGGTGCTGGCCGAGATCAACGCCGATCGCATCCGCATCGCGCGCGAGCTGGGTTTTGACGTGGCAGATATTGCGGCCGCGGATTTTGAAGCGCAGTGCACCGCCGTTACGGGCGGCAGGAAATTTGACCGTGTTTTTGAAGTGACCGGCTTTCAAAACGGCTTCGATACCTGTCTGAAAATGCTGCGGCAGGGCGCGACGATGGTGCAGGTCGGCATGCCGGGCAGCGGTTCGTTTGAAAGCGGCTTTGATGTAAACGCGATCATTTTTAATGAAGCGAATTATTTGGGCGTGCGCAATTCGACCGCGCGCTCAATGGAAGCCGCGGCCAAGATCATCGACGACGGTCTGCTCGATAAGCATTTACGCCGGGTGGTTTCCGCTGTTTACCCGAAGGAAAAGGCCGTGGAAGCGTTTGAGGCGGCGCGGCGGGATAAATCCATGCTGAAAGTACTCATTGATTTTTCGTAACAACGCATAAAAGGGGCTGAACACAACATGCAGGATTGGAAAGAGATCTACCGCGCCAAGCTGACCACGGCTGCGGAGGCGGTGAAGCATATACCGGACGGCGCGCGCGTGTTTTTCGGGCACGCCGCGAACGAGCCGCCGGTCTTGGTGGACGCGATGGTGCAAAACTATGAGCAGTATAAAAATGTGGAGATCGTTCATTGGGTGCCGATGGGCAAGGGCGAGTATACGCTGCCCAAAATGGCGGGGCACATCCGCCACAACGCGCTGTTCGTCGGTCCGTCCACAAGGGCCGCCGTGCAGGAAGGGCGGGCGGATTACACCCCGTTTTTCTTCTATCAGTCGCCCCGGTTTTTCACGGACGGCACCATGCCGGTCGATGTGGCGCTGGTATCCCTGACCCCGCCCGACAAGCACGGCTTTTGCTCGTTCGGCGTTTCGGTGGGCGGCACCAAGCCGGCGGCGCTGGCGGCAAAGATCGTGATCGCGCAGATCAACGACCAAATGCCGCGCACCATGGGTGATTCTTTTATTCACGTTTCGCGTCTTACCTATGCGGTGGAAGCGTCCAGCCCACTGCCCGAGCTGGGCGGCGGCAGCATCGGCGCGGTGGAGGAGGCGATCGGCCGCAACTGCGCGGCGCTGATCGAGGACGGCTCGACCTTGCAGCTCGGCATAGGCTCTATCCCGGACGCGGTGCTGAAATCTCTTGGCGATAAAAAGGATCTGGGCATCCATTCCGAAATGTTTTCCGACGGCGTGGTCGATCTATACCGAAAGGGCGTGATCACCGGCGCGGCGAAAACGCTGAACAAGGGCAAAATGGTGGCCGCCTTTTTGATGGGCAGCAAAAAGCTTTATGAATTTGTCGACCAGAACCCCGATGTGTTGATGCTGCCGGTCGATTATGTCAACGACCCGGTCGTAATCGCGCAGCAAAACAAAATGGTGGCGATCAACTCCTGCTTACAGGTCGATTTTAACGGGCAGGTCAATTCCGAATCCATGGGGGCAAAGCAGTTTTCCGGCATCGGCGGGCAGCTCGATTATGTGCGGGGCGCGTCCATGTGTCCGAATGGCAAGGCGATTCTTGCCATGCCGTCCACGGCAAAGCACGGTACCGTTTCTCGTATCGTGCCGGTATTTGCCCCGGGCACCACGGTGACGACCACCCGCACCGACGTACATTATATCGTAACGGAGTACGGCGCGGTCGATCTGCGCGGCAAAAGTCTGCGCGAACGCGCGCGGCTGCTCATCTCTATCGCGCACCCGGATTTCCGGGACGAGCTCCGGCAGGCTTACCGCGAACGCTATGGAAACGAGGAGGCAGGGACATGAAAACAGTGGAACACGTGGGCGCGCACAAGCTGGAACAGGTGTTTTTGACCGTGGAGGACCACATTGCGGTCATGACGCTGCACAACCCGCCCGTTAACGCGGCGAGCGGCACGGTGCAGGAGGAGATTCTGCTGCTGTGCGATTACATTGATCGGGAGGATGATATTTGGGTATGCATCCTGCATTCGGATATCAAAACCTTTTGCGTGGGCGTTGACATCAAACGATTTAAGAAGAGCATCGACGACCGGGACGTGACCAACGTACAGGAAAAGTATTACGATGGGGCGCTGGCGCTGTACGAGCTGCGCGTGCCGCTCATCTGCGCGGTGCACGGGCACTGTCTGGGCGGCGGCCTGTGTTACCCGGCGGGGGCCGATATCACCATCGCGGTGAAGGACACCGTGTTCGGCGCGCCGGAGGCCAAGCTATCCGTTGTCGGCGGCTCGGGCCATCTGGGGCGCATCCTGCCGCCGATGATCCAGCGCGATATGTGCTACTGCGGCACCTTTTTGACGGCGGAGGAGCTGCAACGGTACGGCGGCGTGACGCAGGTCGTCGATACGCTGGACGAGCTGATGCCCGCGGCCATGGCCAAGGCGCGGGAGCTGGTGAAACGCGGCCCGCTGGTGCTTCGGTACCTGAAAGCGTGCCTGAACGCACAGGAGGATTTTCAGATGAAGCGAAAAAACGATCTGGAGGTCACCTACACCCGGTATATGGCGCGGCATCAGGATTTCGCGGAGGGCGTAACGGCCTTTCTGGAAAAGCGCGAACCGAACTACCGGGGCGAATAAATGTTTATGGTTGCCGTTTGGCATCATGAATAAAGAAAAAAGACAAACTAAAACGTGTAATGAAAAGGGGTTTTCACAATGAAAAAGCGATTGTTAGCAGCATTGACAGCGGCGAGCCTGTGCGTATCACTGGCGGCCTGCGGAAACGGCGACGCGAAAACAGCCGGCGGGCAAAGCGGCGAGGCGGGCGGAAACAAGGTCACGCTGAAGTTCAACTTCGTCAAGGCCAGCACCGATCCCGAGTACCAGTGGTACGACGAGTACTTTTCCGATATCCGCGAGGCCTCCGGCGAGGAAGTGAACTACGAGCTGTATCCCTCCGAAGCGCTAGGCGCGACCGCCGACGTACTCGAAATGGCGGCCATGGGCCAGCCGGTCGTGGTGGACTGCGACCTTTCCTATCTGGCAAATTACGTGCCCGATCTGGCGGCCGGTATGGCGCCTTACCTGATTCAGACTCCCGAACAGATCAAAACGCTTTGGAAAAGCGAGGTTGGCGAGGAATGGAGCCGGGCGCTGGCGGATAAGGGCCTGCATCTGATTGACCTGCATTACTTTGGCGCGCGCAACCTGATCTGCAATAAAGAGGTGCATTCGCGCGAGGATATCGGCAAGCTGAAGATCCGCTGCGCGGCCACGCCGATGTGGAACGAAGTCGTGCGCGTGCTCGGCGGCAACGCGACCAACACCGCGTGGAGCGAAACCTATCAAGCGCTGTCGCAGGGCGTGGCGGACGGCGCGGAGTCTCCGATGGGCCTTCTGTATTCCGCGCGCCTGTACGAGCCCTGCAAGTATTTGGTGCGCACCGAGCATCTGATCGCCTCCACCGCGATCGTGATGAGCGAAGAGGTGTACCAGTCGCTATCGGACGAGGCGAAAAAGGCGATCGACGACTGCGCTTCCGATTTTGCCGATAAGGCGGTCGAGCGGGTGCAGAGCGTGGAAAAGGAATATGAGCAAAAGCTGGTGGACGAGGGCGTGCAGATCATCGAGATCGACAAGGCCGCGTTTATCGAAGCCGCGCAGGACACGCCGAAACAGTTCCCGGAGTGGTCGGATGGTCTTTATGAGCGCATCCAGCAGGCGATCGCGTAAGCGATCGCACTGCCGGACCGGATGGAGGAACCACATATGAAAAAATTCGGAGATATCCTATACCGTCTGGAAACGATCGTGGCGGGAACCGGCTTTGTCGTCATGGTCGGCGTCATAACAGTCAACGTACTGGCGCGTTTTCTGTTTTCCAAATCGTTCGCTTGGGCGGAGGAGATCGCCTATCTCAGCTTTAACTGGGCGGTGTTTTTCGGCATCTGCATCGTATACCGCAATCAAGGGCTAATCTCCATTGACGCGCTGGTCAGCCGCCTGCCGGATGGGGCGCAGCGCGTGGTGCAGGTCTTTACCTTCGCGCTGGTCGGCGTGGCCAATATCGGCCTGATCGTTTGGGGAATCGAGCTTTCGATCCAAGGGCTGGTGCGTTCGACCCCGATCCTGCGCATCCCGTATTTCTGGGTCGATCTGAGCGTGCCGGCGGCGGCCCTGATCTTGGGCGGCTATTCATTCTATAACATGATAAAGTGCCTAAAGGGCGAAAAGATCGAAGAAGCCGCCCTTGAGGAACGTACCTGAGAAAGGGGGAAACGCTGTGTCATTCTGGTCTGTAGTGCCGATCATCATTTTATTCGTTCTGTTCTTTCTCAAGGTGCCGGTCGCTTATTCTATGATCATTGCGGCTGCCAGCTATTTTCTGCTCGCCCCGGGGACGATGGACCCGTGCAGCATGATACAAAAAATGATCTCGTCCAATTCATCGTTCACTTATCTGGCGATCCCGTTCTTTACCTGCGCGGGCGTGGTGTTCGGCTATTCGGGCATTACAAAGCGTCTGATGGGGCTGGCGGAAATGATCGTCGGCCAAATGCGGGGCGGCATGGCGCAGGTCAATGTGCTGCTCTCCGCGCTGATGGGCGGCCTGTCCGGCTCCGCGAACGCGGACGCCGCGCTGCAAAGCAAAATGCTGGTGCCGCAGATGGAGAAGCTGGGTTATAACCGTGCGTTTTCCTGCGCGGTCACCGCGGCGTCCTCGTGCATCACGCCGATCATCCCGCCCGGCATTATCCTGATCCTATACGCAACCGCGTCCAACGTATCGGTCGCTAAAATGTTCTACGCGGGCTATATCCCCGGCATCGTCATTACGGTTACCATGATGGTGCTCACCTGGTGGATCTCCAAAAAGAGAAACTACAAGCCCTCGCGCGAAAAGGCGGCTTCCGGCGGCGAGTTCGGCCGCGCGTTTATCGATGCGCTGCCGGCACTGTTCGTGCCGTTCGGCCTCGTTCTCGGCCTGCGCTTCGGCATTTTCACGCCGACGGAGGCGGGCGCGATTTGCGTACTGTATGCCATTATCATCGGCATGTTCGTTTATAAGGAGCTCAAGCCGTCCGACATTCCGAAGATCATCAAGGAATCGGTCGTGAACACGGCCGGCGTTATGTTCATTCTGGCGGGCGCGCAGGCGTTTTCGATCTACTTGACTTGGGAGCGTTTGCCGAATATGATTTCCGAAGCGATCATCAGCGGCATTTCCAACCCGTATGTGTTCCTCATCGTCGTCAACATCCTGCTGCTCATCGTCGGCATGTTCTTCGACGGCGGCGCGGCGATGATCTTACTCGCGCCGCTTTTGGTGCCTGCGGCGCAGGCGCTTGGCATCGATCTGATCCATTTCGGTATCGTGCTGGCGGTCAACCTGACCATCGCCGGCATGACGCCGCCGTTCGGGGCGATGATGTTCGTTTCCACCTCGATCACCGGCACGCGAATAGAGGACTATACAAGGGAAGCGCTGCCCTATATCGCGCAGCTGATCATCTGCCTGCTGCTGATCACGTATATCCCGCAAATCGTCACCTTTTTGCCCAATCTGCTGGCGGGATAAGGAAGGTAAACCAACAACGTACACATTTCTTTTGCCCGCCGGCAGCACGCCGGTGGGCAAAATGATTCATCCGAGCAAAACAGAAAAGGGAGGCGAAGCATGCAATCTCTTGTTCTTTCGGTATCCGCCTTTTACCTGCCGGTGGACCGCATCGCGGAAGAGGTGGAAGCGCTGGACCGCGCGGGGGTCGATCTGTTTCATGTTGACCTGATGGACGGCGGCTTTGTCGGCAACCTTGGAATGAGCATGCAGGATCTGGACGCGATACGCCGCCATACGAAGCGGCCGATCGATGTGCATATGATGGTGAACGACCCGGCGCGCTACATCGGTCTGGCGGCGGAGCACGGGGCCGACATCCTGTATGTTCACGCGGAGGCGGACCGCCACCCTGCGGCGACCCTTGCGGCGATCCGCGCGCTGGGCTGCAAGAGCGGTCTGGCGGTGAATCCGGGGACCTCCTTTGCACAGGTGGAGGAGCTGCTGCCGCTTTGCGACTATGTGCTGCTGATGACGGTGAATCCCGGCTTTGCCGGACAAAGCTATCTGGACTTTGTCGAGCCGAAGATCAAGCGGTTTGCCGCCGGTCAGGCGCGGTGGGGCTATACCGTGATGATAGACGGCGGCGTTACGCCCGCGGTGATCCCCCGGCTCGCAAAGCAGGGGGTACGCGGATTCATCTGCGGCAACCGCGTGCTTTTGGAGCAGCAAGCGCCCTATGATCGGATCGTGCCGCGCATCCGCGCGGCAGCGGAAGGAAAGGCGGTATCAGTATGAAAGCAATCGTGGTCGAAAGGCCGGGCGTTTATGGATTGCGTGAGGTGGAACCGCCGCGTATCATTCGGCCGGACGACGTGCTGGTCCGGGTACGCGCCGTGGGCATTTGCGGTTCGGATCTGCATTTGCTCTGCGGCGGCAATTCCGCGGCGCAGTACCCGCGCATTCCGGGGCATGAGATCGTGGGCGAGGTACAGGCGATCGGCGACGGCGTGACCGGGCTTGCGCCCGGCGACCGGGTGATCGCGGAACCGCTGCGATACTGCGGCGATTGCCACGCCTGCCGCCGGGGCAGGCGCAACGTATGCCAACACCTGCAGATCGTCAGCGTGCATGTGGACGGCGGCTTTGCCGAGTATTTTGTCAGTCCGGCGCGCAACCTTTTCCAATTGCCGGACGATATTGGTTGGGCGCTTGCCACCGCGATCGAGCCCTGTACGATCGGCGAGCAAGCGCATGCGAGGGCGGGCACTCTGCCCGGCGACACGGTGTTGATCCATGGCGCGGGGCCGATCGGCCTGATGGTGCTGGATACCGCAAAGCGGCTGGGCGCCCGCGCGATCGTATCCGACCCAAGTGAAAGCCGTCGCCGCCGGGCGGCAGCCTTTGGCGCGGATGCGGCGATCGATCCGCAAAAGGATGATTTGCTGGCGCTGGTCATGCAACAGACCGGCGGCGTGGGCGCGAACGAGATCTTTGACGCGACGGACGACGTTTCCTTGCTGCCGCTCTCGATCGAGCTGGCGGCGACCGCGGGAGCGATCGTGCCGCTGTCGTTCAGCAGCGACCCGGTCACGGTCAATTTCGCACCGCTCAATCAAAAGGAATTGACCATCGCGGGCACCCGGCATCAGTACAAAATGTTTCCCAAGGTGCTGGCGGCGCTGCCCGCGCGTATGGAAATGCTGCGGCGTTTTGTAACGCATACCTTTCCGCTGGAGCAGTACGAGCAAGCGTTCGCGCTTGCCGGACAGCGGGAAGCGGACGCTTGCAAGATCGTGTTGACGGTGTGAGGATAAGAAGGAGCTGATAGCGGTGAATGTTGCGGAAAATCTGCGAAAACACTATTCTTTAGAAGGCAAGGTGGTTTTGATCACCGGCGCGGGCGGCGGCATATGCAGCGAGATGGCGCGGGCCGTTGCGGGCGCGGGCGCGGGAGGTAGCGCTGTGCGACTTAAACTTGGACGCCGTGCGTGCGGTGCTACCAACCATGCAGGGCGCGGGACATACTGCGCACCGGGTCGATCTGCGGCGGGTGAGCGAGATCGAGGCCTGTGTGGACGAGGTGCTTGCGGCACACGGCCGCATCGACGGTCTGGTTAATGGGGCGGGCGTCAGCAAGCGGTTGGGCCTGCTCGATGTGGACGAGGCGCTGTACGACGCGATCATGGACGTCAACTTGAAGGCGGCTTTTTTCATGGGGCAGCAGGTGGTGCGCAAGACAATGCGGGTGCGGGGCGGCAAGATCGTCAATATCGCCTCCTACAATTCCACGCGCATCTGCGGCGGCAGCTCGGTTTACGGCTGCGCCAAAAGCGGCATCTTGGGACTGACGCGGTCGATGGCGGTCGAGTGGGGCGCGTTTGGCATTCAGGCCAACGCTATCGCGCCCGGCTTTGTTGAAACGCCGCTGTGCCGCGAACTAAAGGAGGACCGGGCTAGGCTGTCCTGCATTGAGGACATGACCTGCTGCCGCCGTATGGCGCAGCCGGAGGAACTGATGGGCATGACGATCCTGCTGCTGTCCGACGCGTCGAGCTATATGACGGGGCAGGTGTATAACGTGGACGGCGGCGCGCTGGCAGGCGGCACGCCATGGTACTTTCCCACTGCCTATGGCGCGAAGCAGCGCGCCGGGACAGAGTAAAACGGGCGCAAAGGTTCGGGCGTTTTGGAAAAACGCGCCGAACTTTTGTGCTTTTTTCACGAATTCGGTCGAGCGGCGTTGAATAGTAGGCATCGAATATGGTATAATCCATTTATCTGAAATTAAATGGGAGGACAAAAATGTCCAGTGGATATCGGAGCGAGCGCCCGCCGCGTCAGGACGACGGAACGCTGATCGAAGGGCGCAACGCCGTTTTGGAGCTGCTGCGCGCCGGCCGGACGATCGATAAGATTTTTCTGGCAGAGGGCGGCCGCGGCGGTGATATTGCCTCCGCCGCGAGAAAACAGGGGGTGCCGGTGGTCACGTGCGACAGACGCAAATTAGACCACATGAGCCCGACCGGCAGCCATCAAGGCGTGATCGCACAGGTGGCCGCGCAGGATTACGTGGCGCTGGAGGATATTTTGCTCGTCGCGGAGCAGCGCGGAGAGCCGCCTCTTCTCGTCGTATGCGACGGCATTGAGGACCCGCACAATTTGGGCGCGATCATCCGCTCCGCCGAGGCGGCGGGTGCGCATGGGATCGTGATCCCCAAGCGCCGCGCGGTCGGGCTGACCGCCGCGGTGGCCCGCGCGGCCGCCGGCGCGCTGGCCCACATGGGCGTGCACAAGGCAAATAACCTCGCCGCCGTGCTGGACGAGCTGAAAGCGCGCGGCATTTGGCTGTTCGGCGCAGAGGCCGACGGCGACGCGCCGCTTTTTGAAGCGGATTTTGACCGGCCCTGCGCGCTGGTGATTGGGTCCGAAGGCGAAGGCCTCAGCCGCCTGACGCGCGAAAAAATGCGATTATATCGTCAGCATCCCGATGCGGGGGCGCGTCAATTCGCTCAACGCGTCGAACGCCGCCGCTGTGATGCTGTTCGAGGCTGTGCGCCGCCGTACGCACGCGAAATAGAGAAAGGGATCACAGAGATATGGACAGAAAAGACGAAACCATGAACCTTGACGATCTCAAGGCGTATTTAAACGACGTGCCGGACAGCGGGGAATTCGACCTCGATTCCATCATCGCCGAAGTGGAAGGGCTGGCCCCGGCGCAGCCAAAGCGCCAGCCGCCCGCGGCGCCGGCGCCCCGCGCGCAGGCCGCCCCCAGAGCTCCGGCCGCCCCGCAGCCAACGCCCAGAACACAGGCCGCTCCGCAGGCGCAAGCGCGCCCGGAAGCGCCGCGCCGGCAAGCGGCGCCCAAAGCCGCGCCGCAGCCCGCGCCCCGCGCGCAGACCGCTCCCAAAACGCGGCCCGCGCAGCAAAAAATCGTGGGCGAGGACGACTTGCCCGATCTGAGCGCTTTTGAACAGCAAGAGGTGGACGAGCGCAAGGCGCGCCGCGCCGCCCGAGAAGCAAAGGAAAGCACAAAGCGCGCAAAGGCCGAACAAAAGCGCGCCGTCCGCGTCGCACGCGCGGCCGAGCCGCCGGAAGAGGAGATCGAACAGGCGCAGCCCTCTCCGCGCGCCCAAAAGCGCGCGCGCGGACAGAAGCTGTCCCGCAAGGAGGAGCGCGCCGCGCGCCTTGCCGCCGAGCAGGCCGAGGAAGAGGAAGACATCGTTCTGCGCGATCCCACGCAGGCCCAGCGCTCGGCCCTTCGCCGCGCGCGCGGGCTGAATGTGCGGTCGCTTCTGGTGCTGCTGCTCGCCGCCGCCGCCGCTTACTTAAGCCTTGCGCCCACGTTTGAAATGCTGCCGGTGCCCATCGCGCTGGATGCGGGCGAAAACCAGTCGATCGCGATTGGCGCGCTGATGCTGCTGCAATTTATCGCGATATTTCTGGGCGTCGACGTATTCGGCATGGGCTTTTTCAACCTGTTTCACGGCATTCCGGACCGCTCCACGCTGGTCTCGTTCTCAGTGATCGCCTCGCTGCTGCACGGCGCGTCCATCATTGTGTTCGATAACCAGTCCGGTGTGGAGATTCCGTATCTTGCCGTCAGCATTTTGCTGCTTTACGCGGCCATGCGCGAAGAGCGCGGCCGCTGCGCGGCGCGGGCGAGAGCATATAAGGCGATCGCTTCGGCGGAGCGGCCGATGGCGGTGTACAGCCATTATGACCGGACGGACGATGTGTGCCGCGCGGTCAAGGGTCCGCTCGGCCAGATGGAGGATTTTCTCCGCGAAATGGAGCGCCCGGACACGATCGACCGCTTTTCCATGATCTATGCGCCGATCGCTTTGGCCGCGTCCATTATCTTCGCGCTGGTGGCTTCGCTCGGCCGGGGTGATCCGATCCGCTTTTTCTGGGCGTTTTCCGCGCTCCTATCCGTTTCCGCGCCGATCGGCTTGCTGTGCGCGTTCGGCGCGGGGTATAAAAATGTATCCCGCCGCCTGCTCGGCACGGGCGCGGCGCTCGCGGGCGCGCGTCAAGCCGGTCTGCTGCGCGGCACGGAGGAAGTCATCCTGACGGAGAACGATCTGTTCCCCGCGGGTTCGATCGCGCTGGAAGCGCTGCAAAACATGGGCGGCATGGCGGATGATAAGGTGTTGGCCTTTGCCGCCGCTCTGACCGACGGGGCCGGGCTGGAGCTTGGCCGCGTGCTGAACGAAACGCTGCGCGAGCGGTACGGCGCGGTCGCCAGCGCCAAAAGCGTGCAGCTGGTAGACGGCGGCGTTGCCGGTGAAGTAGGCGGGCACCGCGCCGTGCTGGGCACGGCGGCGCTGATGGTCAAAATGGGCGTGCGCATGCGCGCCGGACAGAGCGCGGACACCTGCAACGCTTATCTGGTCGTGGACGGCGCGCTCGCGGGCGTGCTGACGCTGCGCTATCAGCCGACCAAGGGCACCTACCACGCCATGCGCACCATGCGCCGCATGCATATGAGCGCCGCGCTGGCTGTAACGGATTTTAATATTTCGCCCGCCATGGTCGAAAGTCAGTTCGATCTGAAACGCGGCTTTGCCGACCAGCCCGACCCGGCCACCGTCGACCGTATCATGGACGCGGCCTATACCGCAGACGACGCGCCGGCTGCCATCCTGACGCGCGAGGGCGCCGGGCCGTTCATCACGGTGCTGCGTGCGGCGGATAAGCTCGCGGGCGCGGTGCGCTCGTGCATCACGCTGGGCGCGTTCGCCGGGGTGTGCGGTATGCTGATTGTGTTCTACCTTTTGTTCCAGAACGCCGTCTCCGCGCTGCCCGTGCTGCACCTGCTGCTTTATTTACTGATTTGGTACATCCCCGTGTTTATCATCACACAGCAAACCCACTGAACCGGGGCAAGAACAGAAAAAGGAGGAAGAAAACCGTGCGTTTTTCTTCCTCTTTTTTTCTTACGGTCCGTCCGTTTTTGATGCTGCGAACGCTTTTCAACTTGTAATTGACGGTCGTGTGGGATAGAATGAAGGTATGTAATGGAAGGGGGGCGGAAGCTGATGATGCAGGGCGTTGTTTTATCCCCGGATCAAATGGCGGCCGTTTTGGATAATGCTCCGGTTGCCATGTATGTGAGCGCGCTGGACGATTACGAGCTGCTCTATGCAAACCGGTTGGCCCGCGAGCTTCTTCTGCGGTCTGGGATCGTGGGAAAGACCACCTGCTACGGCGCCGCTGGCTTTGACCGCCCTTGTCCGTTTTGCAGGATCGGCGAAATGCGGGAGGACGAGCTGTGCGTGCGCGAGTTCCGCCTGCCCTCCACGGGCCGCGTTTATCAGTTGAGCGGCAAGGTCATCCTTTGGGGACGCCGCCGCGCCCATATCGAATACATACTGGATATCACCGACCAAAAGCGTGAGGAAGCGCGGGTGCGCGCGGTCACGGAGGAGCTGGAGACCACCTTCAGCAGCGTTCCCTGCGGCCTGTGCGGCTACCGGTACGATGGCCGCACGATTGCGCCGGTGTTCCATAACCCTGCTTTTTACGAGATCATGGGCTATTCGGATGAGCACATCGCGGATATGGAACAGGAGACCACCTTTCTTGGCGTGAACCCGGACGATCTGCCCGCGCTTGCGCAAAAAATCGCGGAGACCATCCGCACGGGGCGCGTCATGCGGCATATCTACCGTGTGTTTAACGATAAAAAAGGAGAATACCGCTGGATTCAGCTCGACGGTTCGGTCAAGGCGCAGGAGGATGGCTCCAAGCTGCTGTACGCGGTGTATACCGATGTCAGCGAGCGGGTGCGGCTGGAAAAAGAACTGGCCGAATCCAGCGAAAAAATGCAGGATATCATCAACGCCATTCCGGGCGGCGTGGCGATCTATAAGATATCCGATCGCTTTGAAACCATTTACTTTTCCGACGGCGTGCCCGAGATAACGGGTTATACCGTGGAAGAATACCGGGAGCTTTGCCGTGGCGACGCGGTGCAAATGACCCATCCCGCGGATACGGAAATGGTCGTTCGCCGGGTGAACGAGGCGCTGCAAAACCACACCGTGGCGGATTTTGAATTCCGCAAGCTGCACCGGGACGGGCATACCGTTTGGGTGCATGTGCTGGCCAAGCAGACCGGCGAGCAGGATGGCTGTCCGCTGCTGCACTGCGTGTTCCACAATATCACCGATCTGAAGGAAACGCAAAAGGAAATGGTGCGGCTTGAGCAGTACTTCCAAACCATTGTGAGCAATCTGCCCGGCGGCGTTGCCGTCGTGCGGCTGAGCGCTAAGCAGCATTACCTTACGGAATATCTATCCGAAGGCTTCGGCGCGCTGCTCGGCATGACGGCCGAGCAAGCGCAGCAGCGCTATGGGAACGATGTGCTGGATTGTATCCATCCGGACGACGCACCGCGCGTGAGCCGTCTGATACGGGAATTTGTAGCGGGGAAGGACGACTTTCTGGAACTGCGCGGGCGGCTGAAACGGGTAGACGGAAGCGCGATATGGATCAAATGCCGTTTGTCCATCGCGCGGGAGGAAACCGGCGCCAAGCGCATCTATGCCACCTGCAACGATGTGACGCGGGAAATGGAGGATCAGGAGCGCATCCGCCAGCAGTATAAAGAGCTGCTTTTACAGCATTACCGCTCGCCCGGTCCGAATACGCTGATCGTGGGTCACTGCAATGTGACCCAAAGCCGGATAGAAGAGATCATCGACTTTACCGGTTCCGATCTGCTGAATAATCTGGGCAACGAGCGCAACGCCTTTTTTACCGGTATTTCAGAGTTAATCCCTGATCCGGCGGAGCGGCAGGCGTTTTTGGACCGCTACCTGAACGAGCCGGCGCTTGCGGCTTTTCGGCGCGGCGAGTCCGAGCAGCGGCTGAAATGCTTCATGCGCATGCCGCGGGAAAAGCGGGGCCGCTATGTGCAGATCACGGTGCATCTGGTGGCCGAGCCGGATACGGGCGACGTAACGGGTATCCTGACCGTTATGGACGTGACCGATCAGGTGATATCAGACCGTATCCTGCGCGGTCTTTCCCTGACGGGCTACGATCTGGTAGCTGACGTGGATGTGCAGGAGGATAGCTTTACCGCCTTGGCCTTTACGCAAAGCGCGGACGCTTGGCCCAAACGCCACTGTTATTCGGACGCTGTGCGGCATTTCGGCGAAGTCTATGTGGTGCGCGAGGATCGGGAAGCGTTTTTCGACATGCTCAAGCGGGATCATATCATGGACCGGCTCGCGCGCGAGGGTCCCTATTCGTTTACTTACGCCACCGTATCTTCCGGGACGGGCAAGCGCATCAAACGCATCACGATCTCAGCGGCGGATATGTCGCTCGGCCGCGTCTGCCTTGCGCGGGCCGATGTGACCGATATGCTCCGCGCCGAACGGCAGGCCAAGGATGAACTGGAACAGGCGCTCGCGCTCGCTAAGGAAGCAAGCCGCGCCAAAAGCGACTTCCTTTCCGCAATGAGCCACGATATCCGCACGCCGATGAACGCGATTATGGGTATGACCACGCTGGCCACCGCCCATTTTGGCGATTCCGAACGTGTTTGGGACTGCCTGTCCAAAATTGCGATCTCCTCCAAGCATCTGCTCAGCCTAATCAACGATGTACTGGATATGAGCAAGATCGAAAGCGGCAAAGTAACGCTGGGCAGCACGCAGATTTTACTGCCCGAGCTGGTCGAGCAGCTATTCGCCATTTTGCAGCCGCAGGCGGAAACGGGCGGCCTTACGCTGGAACGGCACATGGGCCCGCTGGATCATCCGTGCTTTTATGGAGATGCGCTGCGCCTGAATCAGATCCTGATCAATATCCTTGGGAACGCGGTCAAGTTTACGCCGCGGGGCGGCACGGTGCGGTTTACGGTGGATGAATTGCCGGAAAACAAAGGCGCGGGCTGGGCAAGGTATCGTTTTACCATGCAGGACAATGGGTGCGGTATGTCGGAGGAATTTCTCGCGCATCTGTTTGAGCCCTTTACCCGCAGCCGCGAATCGGTTTCCGGGCGCATGGAGGGCACCGGTCTTGGCCTGAGCATCACGAAGGGCTTGATCGATCTGATGGGCGGCGACATCCGTGTTACAAGCCGCGTGGACGAAGGCACCACCTTCTTTGTCACACTGGACTTTCGCTCCTGCGAGATGGCGGATTGCGCCGATACGATGAACGGACAACCCTATTCGGCCGGCGCGGAGACCGGGGACGCGGCTTTTGCCGGGCGGCACTTTCTGGTGGCGGAGGACAATGCGATCAATGCCGAAATACTGGGCGCGCTGCTCGAATTGCACGGCGCGCGCTCGACCGTGGCCGTGGATGGCCGCCGGGCCGTGCAGGCGTTTTTAAGCGCCGCTCCCGGCACATATGACGCGATTTTAATGGATGTGCAGATGCCCGAGCTGAACGGCTATGAAGCCACGCGGGCCATCCGCGCGGCTGACCGGCCGGACGCGCCGACCATCCCCATCGTTGCCATGACGGCCAACGCCTTTTCCGAGGATGTGCAGGCGGCGCTGGCCGCCGGTATGGACGCGCATGTGGCCAAGCCCATCGATATGAAGCTGCTGCGCGACGCGCTGGAAAAGCTGCTTTCAGACAAATGACAAAGAGCCGTTTCCTTACTGGAAACGGCTCTTTGTCAAAAAAGAAATGAAGAAAAAAGAGAATGTACGGCAACGCTTAAAACGGCATGACGGATAGGATGGAAAACACGGCAAGTGCTACCATCAGTACGGCTGCGGCGGTCGCGATATAGGCTCTGGTCATATTCCATCCCTCCAAAGGTTCGTATACTATATAAACGTTTGACAAGGGCGATTTGTGACAGAAAATTTGAAAAAAATAAAAATTCGTCGAGTTGCACAAAATGATAAAATGGAAATTGTATGGAATGCGCAGAAAAATTTGCTGGGCCGAACGTACGCGGGTGTTGTCCGGTTGCGTCGGACGAACCTCATAAACTTGCACAAAAAACCGCTTGCAACGACATGCAAACTCGTGTATAATAACAAACAGGGAGTTGTTCCCGAAACAAAGTGCCCGCGCATGGAGCAAGGGCAGGGGAGTGTTATAAACATATGGCCAATTATCCAGTAAATAAGATTCGCAACGTATGTCTGATGGGCCATGGCGGCGACGGCAAGACCTCGCTGATCGAAAGCCTGCTGAACATCGCTGGCGTGACCGATCGTGTCGGTAAAATCACAGATGGCAACACCGTGTGCGATTTTGATCCCGAAGAGATCAAGCGCCAGTTCACGATTTCTACCGCTGTCGCGCCGATCGAGTGGCAGGGTTGCAAGATCAATCTGCTCGATACGCCCGGCTTCTTCGACTTTGAAAGCGAAGTAAACTGCGCGATGCGCGTGGCGGAATCCGCGCTGATTGTCGCGACCGGCAAATCCGGCCCGGGCGTCGGCACGGAAAAAGCGTGGGAGCGCGCCGAAGAGCACGCCATGCCGCGCATGTTCTACATCTCCAAGATCGACGAGGAAAACTCGGATTACTATACCTCGCTGCATAAGCTGCAAAAGCAATTCGGCGTATCCGTCGCGCCAATCGTCGTGCCGATCTTTGAAGGCAACCGCGATACCGTCGGCGTGGTCGATTGCGTCATCCGCAAGGCCTACAAGATGGACGGCAACAAGCGCGTCGAGATCCCGATCCCGGAGGATATGAAGGAGCGCATCGACCAGCACCGCGCCGCGCTTTGCGAAAACGTGGCCGAGCTGTCCGAAGAACTGATGGAGCGTTACTTTGCGGGCGAGGAATTTTCCGATGAAGAGCTGATCGCTGGCATCCGTCAGGGCGTTAAGGATCTGGTCATCGCGCCCGTGTTCTGCGGCACCGCGGCGACCGGTATCGGTTCCTATGCCATGCTCAAGGGCATTGCGGACTACATGCCCTCGCCGGATGAAAAGCCCATCGAGCTGTGTGAGGATGAAAAGGGCGAACTGATTGAGATCAACTGCACGCCCAACGGTTCCGCCTGCGCGTTTGTGTTCAAGACCGTTGCCGACCAGTACGGCCGCTTCTCCTATTTCAAGGTGATGTCGGGCGAGGTCAAGCAGGACATGGTGCTTGTCAACAAGCGGGCGGACGCGAACGAAAAAATGAGCCATATCTTTACCGTCTGCGGTAAAAAGACGACCGAGGTGCCGCTTGTCGGCTGCGGCGACATCGGCGCGGTATCCAAGCTGGTCACCACCAAGACCGGCGACACGCTCTCCATGAGCGTGCGCAAGGTAGAACTCGAGCCGATCGAGATCGCGCCGCCGTGCTACACGCGCGGTATCGTGCCTAAGGTGAAGGGCGCGGAAGAAAAGATTTCCGCCGGCCTCAGCCGTCTGCACGATGAGGATCCTTCGTTTGAAACCGAATTCAACCCCGAGACCAAGCAGCACACCATTTCGGGCGCGGGCGACATCCATCTGGATGTGCTGTGCGCCAAGCTGAGAGATAAATTCGGCGTTGATGTCGATCTGACCGAGCCGATCGTACCTTACCGCGAGAAGATCCGCAAAAAGGTATCGGTGGAAGGCAAGCATAAGAAGCAGTCCGGCGGCCACGGCCAGTACGGCCATGTCAAGATGGACTTCGAGCCGTATACCGAGGGCGATTATCTGTTCGAGGAAAAGATTTTCGGCGGTTCCGTGCCGAAGAACTTCCATCCGGCGGTAGATAAGGGCATCCGCGAAGCGATGGAGCATGGCGTTTTGGCGGGCTATCCGCTGGTCGGCTTGCACGCTGTGCTGACCGATGGCTCGTACCACGATGTGGACTCTAACGAGCTTTCGTTCAAAATGGCGGCGCGTCTGGCCTACAAGGCGGGCATTCCGCAGGCCAGCCCGGTTCTGCTCGAGCCTATCTCCGCGATCAAGACCGTCGTTCCGGATGCTTACATGGGCGATGTGATCGGCGACCTGAACAAGCGCCGCGGCCGCATCATGGGCATGAACCCGATCGAGGGCGGCAAGCAGGAGATCGTCGCGGAAGCGCCGATGGCCGAGCTGACCGACTATGCGATCACGCTGCGTTCGATGACGCAGGGCCGCGGTTCGTTCGTATCCCAGTTCGAGCGGTACGACGAAGCGCCCCAGCCGGTTCAGGAAAAGGTCATTGCAGAGAACAAGGCGCGTCTGGAAGCACTCAATAAAGAATAACAGAAAAACCCAAAAAGGAACTGGAGAAAATTTTCTCCGGTTCCTTTTAGCGTGTTGAAGAGCCCCTCGCGCCCCCGCCGCGTGTCGAGCAGTGGCAGGTCTAGCATGACCGGGCAGGGGCGGCCGGTTTCATGCAAGCGGCATGTGCGCGGCCGCCCGTAAGGCGGAGCGGGCGCATTAAATACGGCGAATCCGTGCTTTTTTGACGAAGCGCACGGTTTGCGTGGCAGGATTTTTGTATACACTTAGAGAAAAATACGTGGTATACTGGAAGCAGACTTAGAAGTAATGGAGGTGCACACCTTAATATGTATTGCACAAGAAAAATTACGGATGATCTTCTTTATATCGGCGGCAGCGACCGCCGGCTGAACCGGTTTGAAAACCTTTTTCCAATCCCGCGCGGCGTGTCGTACAACAGCTATCTGCTGCTGGACGAAAAAGACCGTACTGTTTGATACGGCGGATGAAGCCATTGGCCGCCTGTTTTTTGAAAATTTGGAGCATGGTTTGGATGGCCGCGCGCTCGATTATTTGGTCATCCACCACATGGAGCCCGATCACTGCGTGCTGCTGGGCGAAACGCTGCGCCGCTGGCCGGATGTCAAGCTGGTTTGCAGCGCAAAAGCCCTGTCCATGATCGGCCAGTTTTTCCCGCTCAACGTGAGCGACCGCACGCTCGTCGTCGCCGAGGGGGACAAGCTCTCCACCGGCCGCCATACGCTGCATTTTCTCATGGCGCCCATGGTGCACTGGCCCGAGGTCATGGTCACTTACGACGAGCTGGGCAAGACCCTGTTTTCCGCCGACGCTTTCGGCACGTTCGGCGCGCTGGCCGGCAATTTGTTTGACGATGAGATCACCTTTGACCAGAACTGGATGACCGACGCCCGCCGTTATTACGCCAACATTGTGGGAAAATACGGCGCGCAGGTGCAGACGGTGCTGAAAAAGGCCGCGCTGCTCGATATCCAGTTCCTTTGCCCGCTGCACGGGCCGGTGTGGCGCGCGCATCCGGAGGTGCTGGTGGAGAAATACCAGAAATGGAGCACCTACGAACCGGAAGATAAAGCGGTGCTCATCCTTTACGCCACCATGTACGGCAATACCGAAAACGCCGCCTCCGTCCTTGCGGGCGAACTGGCCGAAGCGGGCGTGCATGATATCAAGATGTACGACGTATCGGACGCCGATCTGTCCGACCTGATCGCCGAAATCTTCCGGTGCAGTCATCTTGTCTTTGCCGCGCCGACGTATAATGGCAATCTGCATCCCAAAATGGAAGCGCTGATGAGCGATATGAAGGCGCTGAACGTGCAGAACCGCACGGTGGCCCTGATCGATAACGGCACTTGGGCGCCCGTGGCGGCCAAGCACATGGCCGCGCGCCTTGCAGAAATGAAAGCCATGAACGTGATGGAGAACCCGGTCTCGCTCAGGTCCTCGCTGACCGAGGTGCAGCGCGAAAGCCTGCACGCGCTCGCGCAGGCGTTTGCCGCGGAGCTTGTTTAACTTTTTTGTTCTGACCCGTCCGCCCGCCGCATAGGATAGACCATGTTAGCGGCAGGAGGGACGAAAATGATCGTTTACGCAACTAAGGTATCGGTAAAAAAGGCGATTGCGGGCGTTTTAGTGGTCGGTGCGGTCGTGTGGGGCGTATCGGCGCTTGTGCCCGACGCGGCGGAACCGGCCAGCGCGGAGGCTACGGCGGCCGAGGGGATGGACGCCAAACTAAAGAACAATGAGCAGCGCGTCGCGCTTCTAAACAGCTTCGGCTGGAAGGTCGAACCGGAGCCGCGCAGCGAGCGCGAGGTGCAGGTGCCCAAGACCTTCGATGAAACATACGAGGCCTACAACGCCATTCAGCTCGCGCAGGGCCTCGATCTAACGCCCTATCAGGGCAAACGCGCCACGCTTTACACCTATGAACTGACCGAATATCCCAGCGGGGCGGAGGGCGTGACCGCCAATTTGCTCATCCGCAAAAACAAGCTGATCGCGGCCGATATCAGCGCCGCCGAGGCGGACGGCTTTGTGCACGGGATCACCGGCATGCCGGAGGAAAAGACGGCCGCGCCGCAGACCGGCCAGCCCCAGCAGGACGGCCAGACCCCGCCGGAGGAAGGCGCGGAAACGCCTTCTGAGGGCACGGCGGCGCCCGACGCGACTCCATCAGAGGACGCGGCCGCCCCATCCGACAGTGCGGAGACCCCGCCGGCGGACGCCGGCGATACGCCAGAAAGCGCGCCAAGCGAGTAATATGACACCCAAAGCCCGCCGCAGCAGAGTCTGCGGCGGGCTGCAGACTGTCAAAAAACAAGTTTTGACAGTCTGTCGATCGAAACAAAGCCCCATTTCGATCGAGAATTCCGGCTTCTGCGCGCGCCTTACAGGCACACTTGAAGTCGGTTTGTATAAAAACCGAGATACGTGCTCCCGGTTTTTATGAATTTTGCCACTTGCGGCAAAATTCGATTTTATGCGCGCTGCGGCGCGAGAGGTTCTTTGACACGCTAAAGCCCGCCGCAGCAGAGTCTGCGGCGGGCTGTTTTTATGCAAATGTATACGCCGATTCGCACAAAAAATGGCTGTTGGTTTCTCTGTTTCGCACGGTTGCCTGATAGAAATACACTTTTTTTACGATTGTCTATTGTGCAAATTGCGAAAAAGTGTTATGCTATTTGCAGTAATCGATGGTCGGGAGGCACAAAATGCCCGGAATGCGTTTGGATAAAATTCTCACACATCTCAACTGCGGCAGCAGGCGCGAGGTCGCCGCGTGGGTCCGCGCGGGCCGTGTGACAGTGGACGGACAAACCGTACGCGATCCCGCGTATAAGGCCGATCCCGATCTTGCCGCGCTCACGCTGGACGGCAGGGCGCTTTGTTACCGCGCGCAGCGGTATTATATGCTCAATAAACCCGCCGGCGTCATAACCGCCAACAGGGACGGCCGCCATCAAACGGTGATGGAACTGTTTCCCGAGAACGAACGCAAGGGCCTGTTTGCGATCGGCCGGCTAGATAAGGACACGGAAGGGCTGCTTTTGATCACGGACGACGGCGCTTTGAGCCACGCGCTCATGGCCCCGGGCCGCCATGTGCAAAAGCTGTACGAAGCCGTGTGCGATGGTGAGCTCGCGCCGGACGCCGAAGCCCGTTTTCACGAGGGGCTGACGCTGGGGGACGGCACGGTATGCCGCCCCGCCGCGTTGGAGATCGTGCGCGACGCGCCCGCGCTCACCGTGCGCGTGACCCTGTGCGAGGGCAAGTACCATCAAGTGAAACGCATGCTCAAAGCCGTGGGGGCGGAGGTGACCGCGCTCAAGCGGCTGTCGATCGGCGCGCTGGGGCTGGACACGTCGCTCGCGTCCGGCGCATACCGTCCGCTGACGGAGGCTGAAATCGCGCTTTTGCGCCCTTCGGAGGGGCTTGCCGCGGCGACCTCAACAAAAAAATAAAATTTCTACAAAGAATTTTTAAAAAATTTGTACAAAACTATTGACGGTTGTGATATAATTACTTAAAATGCACAGGGATGCCGTCTTATTCTTGTGAACAATGATGGTTCCTCATAACCGTTTAAACGAGCACGCATATGACAGCGCACAAAGAAGAGACCTTCAGATGAGGGGCGCGTTCGGCGCAGGAGAAGAAGAGGGTAAACGACAGTCGGGAAAGGTGATGGAAATGGCTTCGAGATTGTTCCAGTCGATCATTTTGCAGATGAAGGATACGGTGGATCGCACCATTGGCATCGTGGATGCTTCAGGAGCGGTTATCGCATGCACCGATCTGCCTCGTATCGGTGAGATGCGCGAGGAAGCGGTCACCGAGCTTGGCTTTGCCGGAGAGTTGGTGCGCTTTGGCGGATATACTTACCACACCACGGGGGACAGGACCTCCCGCATGGAGTACGCCGTGTTTGTACAGGGCGAGGATGAGCTTGCCCGCAGCATTTGTTCGCTGGTGGCAGTCGCGATCAACAACGTCAAGACGCTTTATGATGAAAAGCACGACAAGGCGACTTTTGTAAAAAACATCATTCTGGATAATATCCTGCCCGGCGATATCTACATCAAGTCCCGCGAACTGCACTTTGGGAACGATGTGCCGCGCGTGGTATTCCTGATCCGCCAGCAGGCCCCGGCGGACGTCGCCGCCATCGACGTGGTGACCAGCCTGTTTCCGGACAAGCAGCGCGATTTTGTGCTGCATATTTCGGAGAGCGATATCGTCGTCGTTCGCGAGGTCAAGGCCGGCTGTGATTTGAAGGAGCTGACCAAGTCCGCCGCGGCGATCGAAGAGGCGCTCGAAACCGAGCTTTCGGTCAAGAGCCTGATTGGCATCGGTTCGATCTCGTCCCAGATGAAGGACATCGCCCGCTCCTTTAAGGAAGCGCAGACCGCGATTGAGGTCGGCGGCGTGTTCGATACGGAAAAGAGTATCATCAGCTTTGAAAACCTCGGCATTGGCCGACTGATCTATCAGCTTCCGATCACGCTGTGCGAAATGTTCTTGACCGAGGTGTTCAAAAAAGGCTCTATCGATTCGCTCGATCAGGAAACGCTCTTTACCATTCAAAAGTTTTTTGAGAACAACCTGAACGTGTCCGAGACTTCGCGCAAGTTGTTCGTGCACCGCAACACGCTGGTGTACCGTCTGGAAAAGATCAAGAAGCTCACCGGTCTCGATCTGCGCGAGTTTGACCACGCGATCGTATTCAAGGTCGCGCTCATGGTACGCAAGTATCTGGCGAGCCGCGAGGAGAACAACCGGTAAAAGCGTTTTATCAAAATACAGAGTTTCGACCGGGGATGCGGAATCGGCGCGGAAGAATTGCCGGTGTTACCAAAAATCCATGAAATCTTCACAAAAAAACCGTCTTATGCGGGGTTTTGACAGGAATTGTCGACTTGCGCGTTTGGGGAATATCTGTTACAATAGACAGAGGCGCGCATACGCACGCGCCTTTGTCTTTTTTTGCAAAAAGAACAGAAATCCGGGGAGGACTACCTGTGATACGAATGACAGACGCCACCATGGTGTACGACAATGGCACGCGCGCTGTGAACAAAGTGAGCCTGCACATTGAAGCGGGCGAATTTGTCTTTTTGGTCGGCGCGTCCGGTTCGGGCAAAACGACCATGATAAAGCTTTTGACCGGCGAGGTGCGGCCCACCGAAGGGCGGGTACTGGTCAATAACTACAACATTGGGGAAATGAAAAAACGGCAGATTCCTTACCTGCGGCGCACGCTTGGCGTGGTGTTTCAGGATTTTCGCCTGATCGTGAATAAGACGGTCTATGAAAACGTCGCCTTTGCGATGCGGACGATCGGCGCCAAAAGCCGCGCGATCAAAGAACGCGTGCCGTATGTGCTCGATCTGGTCGGCCTTGCGGAAAAGGCCGGTGAAAAGCCGATGAACCTTTCGGGCGGCGAGCAGCAGCGTGTCGCGGTGGCCCGCGCGCTGGTCAATAATCCGCGCCTGATCATTGCGGACGAACCGACTGGCAACCTTGATCCCGCCCGCTCCCTCGAACTGATGACGCTGTTCGAGAAGATCAACGAATTGGGCACGACCGTGCTGATCGTCACGCACGAAAAGGGGCTTGTGGACGAGTTTGAAAAGCGCGTCGTCGTGATCGATCAGGGCGAAATCATCAGCGACCAGACAGGTGGGTACTATAATTATGAGAAGCTTTAGTTATTACTGGAAGGAAGGCTTTCGCAACATTTTTTCGCACGGCTTTATGTCCATCGCCGCTGTGATCATTATGCTGGCCTGTCTCCTTCTTACCGGGACCGTGACGCTGATCGCGCTCAATATCGACCTGAATATCGTCGATTTGCAAAAGCAAAGCGAGATCGTCGTTTTCATTGACGACAGCCTCGATACCCGCGCCGCCAAAAGCCTTGGCCGCGATTTTAAGGATATTGAGAACGTCGCGACCATAGAATTCGTAGACCGCGATCAGGCGCTTGCCAACTACCGCATCGATATGGGCGAGGATTCCGATATTCTCGATATTTACGATTCGAGCAACAACCCGCTGCGCAACTCCTTTGTTTTGACCTTTAAGGACGCCAGCATCGCCAGCCAGACGATCGCCGAGATCGAAGCCGTGGAAGGCGTGGCCCGCGTTCGCGCGGATGCTTCCGCCATTGCCAAGCTGGTGCAGATTCAGCGCGTGTTCAACATTGTCGCGTTGGCCATGGTCGTGGCGTTGGCGCTCATTTCGATCTTTATCATCTCCAACACCGTAAAGCTGGCCATGTTTGCCCGCCGCGAGGAGATATCCATTCAGAAGATGGTCGGCGCGACCAACTGGTTCATCCGCTGGCCCTTTGTGATCGAGGGCATGGTGCTTGGCCTGTTCGCCGGTGTATTGGCTTTCTTTGCCGAGTGGGGCGTGTATACCGAAATGCAAAATGTTGTTTCCGGCGTCATACCGCTGCTCGATCTTGTTCCGTTTGACCACCTGCGGTATCTGGTGCTCGGCGTGTTCGCGGGAGCGGGCGTGCTGTTCGGCATCGGCGGCTCGGTTACGAGCATCCGCAAGTTTATGAATGTCTGATTCCCGATTGAGCAAAGGAGCGATGTGATTTCTATGATGAGCAAAAAGACCATTCGTATGATCTCCGGTGCGATCGCCGCGATCCTTGTGATCGTCATGGTGGTTTCCGTGGTCGTTTCCGGTCTGGTCCCTCTGGCGGGGGCGGCGGACGCGGATGAATTAAAGGATAAGCTATCCACCTTGGAGGAACAGAAATCCGCTATTAAAGCGGAACTGGCTTCTCTAGGCGATCAGGTGAGCGATATCGAGGCCGCGCGAAAAGCGCTCAACAGCGAGATCGAGCTGACCAAGCAGGAAATCGCCACGGTTGAGGATTACATAAGCCGCCTGCAAACCCAGATCGATGTGAAAACCAGCGAGTTGACGGTCGCGGAAGAGCAGTTGCAGGTCAAGAAGGATCAGCTCGACGAGTGCGTGCGCGAGACCTATGAGCAGGGCGACACTTCCTATCTGGAAGTTGTCCTTAACTCCAAAAGCCTTACGGATATGCTTTCCCGCATCGAGGTCGTCACCCAGCTGATCGACCATAACAAGAAGGTGGTCGAGGAGTTCCGCGCCGCTAAGGAAGACATTGAAAAGAAGCGCGACGAATTGCAGACCACGCAGGATGAACAGAAAAACTATCAGGAAAACCTGAGCTACAAGGCGGATGAGCTTGCGGCGAACGAAAAGCAGCAGGCCGCCTTGCAGGAAAGTCTGGAAGCCTATAAATCCGAGCAAGAGGCCGAGTATGACCGCATCGCCAGTGAAATGGCGTCCGTCAGCAGCGAAATCGCGGCGATGAGCCGCCAGTCCGCGGCGGCGGGCGGCATCCCGTATTCTGGCACCTTTGTTTGGCCCACGCCGAGCTGCACCTCCAATTCCTCGGCGTACGGCTGGCGTATCCACCCGATCTTCGGCACCCGTAAGTTCCACGCGGGCGAGGATATCCCGGCGGGCTACGGCGCGGAGATCTTGGCGGCGGCCTCCGGTACCGTCACCACCGCGGGCTGGGTTTCCGGCTATGGCAACTATACGGTCATCGACCACGGCGGCGGCGTTATGACGGCTTACGGCCACCAGTCCAGTCAGGTCGTTTCGGTGGGCCAGTATGTCGAGCAGGGACAGGTGATCGGCTATGTCGGTTCTACCGGCAACTCCACCGGCCCGCACCTTCACTTCGAGGTGTACGTCAACGGTCAGACCACCGACCCGAAGAGCTACTTTACATTTTAATTGATCGACATCTGGGGGGGAGAGCACAAAACGCTCTCCCCCTGTTTTTGAGGAAAGGCGAATTTAAATGAGGGAAAAGCGAGTTTCTGTTTTAACGGCTTGCGTGATGTGCCTGATGGCGCTCGCGGTAGGCGTGGCGGGCAGCTATGCGGCGTTTGCATGGCCCAACCGGGCGGTGCAAAGCAAGCTGCATGAAATAGACGATATTACAAACCGCGTGTTCGTGGGCGATATCGACCAAGAAAAGCTGGCCGATTACGCGGCGACCGGCTATGTCGCAGGGCTGGAGGATAAATGGTCCTATTACATGACGGCGGAGGAATACGAGGAATATAGCCTGTCGAGCGAGGGGAAGACCTGCGGTATCGGCGTTTCCGTTGTTTCGAGCGATAAGGAGATCCGCGTGAGCGAGGTTTACGACGATTCGCCGGCGGAAAAGGCGGGCGTCCAAAAGGGTGACTATATCTTGGGCGCGGACGACAAAACCACCGAAAAGGACGGGGCGAGCGAAGTGATCAGCGCCGTCGCGGGCGAAGAGGGGACCGAGGTATCCGTGACCATCCGCAAGGGCGAGACCGGCGAGCAAAAAACGCTTGCGATGACGCGCGCCATGGTGGTGCAGCGCATCTCTTGGGGCGAAATGCTGGAGGATCAGATCGGGTACTTACGCATCGCAAGCTTTCACGCGGGCGCCGCCGAGCAGTTCAAGGCGGCGCTGGACGGCCTGATCGAGCAGGGCGCGCGGGCGCTCATCATCGATGTGCGGCGCAACGGCGGCGGCCGGGTCACCGAGCTGAGCGAAGCGCTCGACCCGCTTCTGCCCGAGGGCACGGTCATGACGCTGCGCACGCGCGAGGGCAAGGAGACCGTTTATTCGTCGGACGCGGAGATGATCGACCTGCCGATCGCGGTGCTGATCGATGAACGTTCCATCTCTGCCGGCGAGTTTTTCCCGGCTGCCTTGCAGGAATATGGCCGCGCGACGCTGATTGGCACGCATACGACGGGCAAGGGCCGCGCGCAGCAGACGTTCAAGCTGTCCGACGGCTCGGCGGTCAACCTGTCGGAGGAGGAGTATTTCACACCCAAGGGTGTGAGCCTTGCGGGCAAGGGAATCGCGCCCGATATTGAGGTGAATCTTACCGAAGAGCAACGGAAGAACTTTTACTTTTTGGAGCCCGAGGAGGACCCGCAGCTGCAAAAGGCGATAGAGGTATTAAAGTAGCGTTGGCGGTTCGCCGCGCTCGTGACCAAAGGAACGGCGTGGTGGGGTCACCACGCCCTACAAAGAAGTAGGGCCGAGTGACCCCACTCGGCCGCACGATGCTTCTTCGTGCATGTGTACAAGTTGAAAGCATGAAAGATTACATATGTTTCAACGCACTACGGACCATGGCGGTCACAATTTCAATTTGTGCCGGCGTTGCGCTTTCCCATAGTTCGTAAAGCACGCCGAAATCGCTTAGTTCGTTTTCTATTAAAACATCGACCAGTAAATAAGTCGGCGATACCTTGAGCTCGTTACACAGGCTGATAAATACCGGCAGACTTGGTGTTTTGCGCTCTGCTTCGATTTGGCGAAGATAGGTCGCGTTGATGTGACACAATTCTGCTAATTGTTCACCGGTCAGTCCTCGGCTAATGCGCGCTGTTTTCAAGCGCCGTCCCATAAAAAACTCCATATTTCATCCCTCAAATTTTTCTTTGATCAGTATAGCATGACAAGAAATTGTGCTTTCATATTTGTGCCAAAATGACACATCATATAGCTATCAAGAAAAAGGAGATTTGATGCTATGAGCATTCTGTCATATGCGATCAAGGCGCTCGCGCCGGACGAGCACGCGGACTTTGACGGGATAACGGAAGAGCTGAACCGGTATCTGAAGGACTTTGGACAGGGCTATCAGCAGGCGCTGGAGGAAAACAGAAAGCTGATGGATCGTGTTTACGAAGGCTTTGACATCGCCGCCTGTAACGCGCTGACCGAGGAAATGTACGACATTTGGATCTATTTAGACGCGCTGCGCGGTTATTTTGTCGCCTATGGTCAGGCGCACGCCATGCTGGTGTTTCTGGGCAAGGCGGAGGGCGCGCCGGACCTCAAGCAGGCGGAGGCTGAGTTTGCGCATTATTGCGGGCGGGCGTATGTGCAGCAGCTCAGATTGACGGCGGAAGCGCATAAAGCGGCGGTCGAGCGGCGGCTCGCGGACGAGGTAAAGGTTAATCAGTTCCGCGCGTACTGCACGCGGCAGGAGGCGATCGACCGCTCGGTGCGCGAAATTTATATGCTGGGCGGCTATGAGCTGCAACGGGCGCGCTGGCCGGGCGACGACCGGGAGGATACGCTGCCGGAGGCTATGCGGCGCTACCGACTGGAAGAAAAATAGCAATCGACACGGGCGACGGGGGAATACCGCCGCCCTTTTTTTGCGCATGGGCGAATAAAGCACAAAAAGCGCGCATAAGCTGGCGTGGATATGGCAAATTAGGCAAAAAAATTGATCGTCGCTTGACATTGCTGTTTTCCTTACATATAATAGTGAGTATTGTACGGCTCCAGTTGGGCCGATTCCGTAGAATGAGAAGGTTTCGATTATGGCAAAAGAATTTAAGATGACACAGGAAAGTCTGGATAAACTGAGCGACGAACTGGAATATTTAAAAACTGTACGCGAAAAAGAAGTCGCGGAACAGATCAAGGAAGCCCGCTCCTTCGGTGACCTTTCGGAGAACTCGGAGTACGACGAAGCGAAAAACGAACAGGGCAAGGTTTTCTCTCGTATCGCGGAGCTTGAGAATATTGTCTCGCACGCGGTCATTATTAATGAAGATATGTACTCGGCGGACGAGGTATCGCCCGGCTGCCGCTTTGTCGTAAAGGATATGGAGTTCGGCGAGGAAGAGGAGTACCACTTCGTCGGCTCGCAGGAAGCCGATCCCATGGAAGGCAAGATTTCCGACGAATCCCCCTTTGGCAAGGCCATGCTGGGCAAAAAGGTGGGCAAGATCGTAGAGGTGGAAGCGCCCTCCGGCACGGTCAAGTACAAGATCCTCGAAATCAAGAAGTAATCGATATTTAAAGATAGGTGAAAGATATGGCAGTTGAGCAAAACCCGCAGGCGGCAGAACCGACCGCCGAAGAGCTGCACGAGCTTGCGCGCATTCGCCGCGAAAAGCTCGCCGAGCTCCAGCAGGCCGGGGCCGACCCGTTCCAGCAGGTGCGCTTTGAGCGCACCCACCACACAAACGAGATCCACGAAAACTTTGACGCGCTCGAAGGGCAGACCGTTCGCCTCGCGGGCCGCATGATGTCGAAGCGCATCATGGGCAAGGCGTCCTTTTCCGACCTTTCCGACCGCCGCGGCCGGTTGCAGCTTTATATCAAGCGCGACAACATCGGCGAAGAGGAGTATAAGGGCTACAAAAAGCTGGACATCGGCGATCTGATCGGCGTCTCCGGCGAGGTTTTTCGCACCCAGAAGGGCGAGATCTCCGTTGCCGTGCAGGAGCTGACGCTGCTCTCCAAGAACCTTTTGCCCCTGCCCGAAAAGTGGCACGGCCTGAAGGATACCGATATGCGCTACCGCCAGCGCTATGTTGACCTGATCGTCAACCCCGAGGTGCGCGATACCTTTGAAAAGCGCTCCGCTATTGTGCGCGAAATTCGCCGCTTTATGGATGGCCGCGGCTTTATGGAGGTCGAGACTCCGTGCCTGAACACCATCCCCGGCGGCGCGGCGGCCCGTCCGTTCATCACGCACCATAACGCGCTCGATATCGATATGTACATGCGCATCGCGACCGAGCTGCACCTCAAGCGCCTGATCGTGGGCGGCTTGGAGCAGGTGTACGAGATCGGCCGTATCTTCCGCAACGAAGGCATGGATACCAAGCACAATCCGGAGTTTACCACCATTGAGCTTTATCAGGCCTATACCGATTATAACGGCATGATGGACATCACCGAGGATATGATCGTGCACGTGTGCAACGCGGTGCTGGGCAAAACCAAGGTGACCTATCAGGGCGCGGAGATCGACTTTGCCAAGGGCTGGAAGCGCCAGACCATGGCGGACGCGGTCAAGGAGTACGCTGGGATCGATTTTATGAATATCGACGGCGAGGAAGCCCTGCGCCAAGTAAAGGCCAAGGGCGTGGAAACCGAAAAGGGCAAGGAGAGCTGGGGCGACCTGCTCGCGTTGTGCTTTGAGGAATTTGTCGAAGAAAAGCTCACCCAGCCCACTTTCATCATCGATTACCCGGTCGAGGTATCGCCGCTGGCAAAGCGCATGGCGTCCGATCCCCGCCTGACCGAGCGGTTCGAGCTGTTTGTGTTCGGCCGCGAGCTGGCCAACGCCTTCTCCGAGCTGAACGACCCGATCGACCAGCGCGGACGCTTTGAGCGTCAGGTCGCGCTGCGCGCTGCGGGCGACGACGAAGCCAATATGATGGACGACGATTTTGTCACCGCGCTGGAATACGGCATGCCCCCCACGGGCGGCATGGGTATGGGCATCGACCGTCTGGTCATGTTCCTGACCGATTCGGCCTCCATCCGCGACGTTTTATTGTTCCCGACCATGAAACCGCTGGGCGCGGACTAAACCGCACATAAAGCCTGAACGGGTGCCGTTCAGGCTTTCAGCATTTCGTATTTCTTTTCGAGGGGAGAGGTTTTACTACGTTTTCCCATACGTTAGGGCGTGGCCGTAGGTGCTGGCGGCCCACGTCCGTTATGGCCCTTGGATTTATCGGCATTATCCTGCTGGGCGCGGTGTTGCTGACGCTTCCGGTCTCATCCAGAAACGGCGATTTCACTTCCTTTCAGGATGCGCTGTTCACCGCTACCTCCGCAACCTGCGTCACCGGTCTGGTGGTGCATGATACGGCCACCTATTGGTCGAATTTCGGTCATCTGGTGATTTTGCTGCTCATCCAGATCGGCGGCCTTGGGTTTATGACCATGGCTTCGCTCGCCTCCTTCCTGCTGCGCCGGACGATCGCGCTGCGCGAGCGCATGGTGATGGGCGCGGGCCTCAATATGACCGAAAACGCCGGTATCGTGCGGCTGACGCGCCGCGTGCTGTTCGGCACGCTCGCGTTTGAGGGCGCGGGTGCGGTGGTGCTTGCCTTGCGCTTTATCCCGCTCGTCGGACCGGCGCGCGGCGTAAAAATGGGCGTGTTCCACGCGGTATCCGCTTTCTGCAACGCGGGCTTTGATTTGATGGGTGAGCCGGGCAGGCTCTACCCCTCGGTGACGGCTTATGTTTCCGATCCGATCGTTTCTTTAACGCTGATGGTGCTGGTCGTGGTCGGCGGCCTCGGCTTTTTCGTGTGGAGCGATGTGTGGGATAAGCGCAATTTTAAGCGCCTGCACCTGCATACCAAGCTGGTACTCGTCACGACCGGCATTTTGCTGCTCGCGGGCTTCGGACTAACGCTGTTGTTCGAGTGGGGCAACCCGTCCACGCTTGGCCAGCTCAATACGGGCGGCAAGCTGTTGGCCGCGGGCTTCCAGTCGGTCACGCTGCGCACGGCGGGCTTTAACACGATCGACCAGGCGGCGCTGACCGGGCCAAGTCAGGCGCTCGGCTGCTTTCTGATGCTGATCGGCGGATCACCCGGATCGACGGCGGGCGGCGTAAAAACAGTCACAGCGGCGATCCTGCTGCTTTCCACGCTTTCGGCTCTGCGCGGCAGGACGACGGTATTCGCCTTTGGCCGGGCCATTGCGCCGCGCAGCGTGATGAACGCCGTGACCATGCTGATCGTCGGTTTTATGCTCAGCCTGACCGGCGCGTGCGCCATCTCCTTTTTGGAGGCCGCGCCCTTTCACCAGTGCCTGTTTGAAGCGGTATCCGCGTTTGCAACGGTCGGCCTGTCCATGGGGCTGACGCCCGCGCTGGGCACGGTGTCGCATTTCATATTGATCGCGCTGATGTACCTTGGCCGCGTGGGTGTGCTGACGCTGGGCGTCGCCGTGCTCATGCGCCGCCGCGAACCGCCCAAGATGCACTACCCGGAAGGGTTTGTCATGGTGGGATGAAGCTTGTAATTAGGAGTTAGGAATTAGTAATTAGGAATTGTGGTAGCGGCTTTGCGCAATAGCCGCAGACTCCTGCCTGTAAATTACTACCTACTAATTACTAATTAAATGACGGGGAGTAACGTAATGAAATCCTTTTTAGTGATCGGCCTTGGACGGTTTGGTATGGCGGTGGCGCGCGAGCTGTCGCTGCTTGGACAGGAAGTCCTTGTGCTGGATTCCAGCGAGGAAAACGTACAGCGCATCGCGGACAGCGTGACGCAGGCTATCGTGGGCGACGGCGAGGATGAAGCCGTTCTGCGCTCGGTCGGCGCGCGCAACTTCGATTGCTGCATCGTTTCGGTCGGCACCGATCTGGAGGCAAGCGTGCTCATCACGGTCATGCTGAAGGATATGGGCGCCAAATATATCGTGGCCAAGGCCCAAAGCCCGGTGCACGCCCGCGTGCTTGAACGCATCGGCGCGGACCGTGTGGTGCTGCCCGAAAGCGAGATGGGCCAGCGTTTGGCACAGCGGCTCGCGCGCACCAACGTGGTCGATTATATCGGCGTGAGCGATGATTTTTCGATCGTGGAAATTCATCCGCCGCATAGCTGGATCGGGCACTCGCTGGGCCAGCTCAATGTGCGCGCCAAATATCTGATCAACGTATTGGCCATCCGCCACGGCGAGGGCGGCAAGGTCGATGTGACCCCGGCGGTCGATCAAGTGATCGCGGAAGGCGATGTGTTGATCGTGATCGGCACGAACGAAAATGTCAATCAGGTGGTGGAGCTCGAATGATCATCATTGAAAGCAAACAGAACGCGGCGCTTCGCCATCTGGCCCGGCTGGGCCGTGAAAAAGAAGTACCGCCGCGAGACCGGCGAAATGCTGTGCGAGGGCGAAAAGATGCTGCGCGAAGCGCTATCGTCAAACGCGAAAATCGGCACGGTGATCGCGCGGGCGGGGGAGAAGGACGCGGCGTTTTCCGCGCTCCTCGGCAAAGCGGAGGAGGCCGGCGCCAAGCTGTACGAGGCGCCGGACGCGCTGTTTCGTTCCGCCTCCGAGGTGGAAACGCCGGGCCGCGTGCTGTTTTCCTGCGCGCAGCCGCGGTGGGGCGCGGATATCCTTGCGGAGCAAAAGCCTGTGCTCTTGCTCGATGGGGTGCAGGATCCCGGCAACCTTGGCACAATTTTGCGGTCTGCCGATGCGTTCGCGCTTGGCGGCGTGGTATTGTGCGAAGGCTGCGCTGATCCGTTTTCCCCCAAGGTAGTGCGGGCGACGATGGGGGCCATTTTCCGCTTGCCCTGTCCGCGCCTGCCGCTTTTGGAGGCGGTGTCGCTGCTGCGGCAAAACGGGCTGCGTATTTATGCCGCCGCCTTGCGAGCGGACGCCGTACCCATTTGCGACAGCGCAATGGAAAACGCCGCCGTGATCGTCGGCAGCGAGGGCGCGGGCGTGACGCAGGCCGCGCTTGACGCGGCGGACGGCTCCGTGATCATCCCGATGGCGGGGCGCGCCGAATCACTCAACGCGGGCGTCGCCGCATCAATTTTGATCTATGAAATGACAAAATAATTAGTAATGAGTAATTAGTAGTTAGTAATTGCACGGGAAATAACCGTGGATCGATGTCCTTTCATTACTAATTACTAACTACTAATTCCTAATTTAACAAAAGGGGTGTTGAACGGTGTCTGCATTGCAAAGCTATCTTTGGCTGGCGACATTGCCGGGGCTGGGGCCGCAGGCGGCAAATCTGGCCGTGCAGGCGTTCGGTTCGCCGGACGCGGTGTACGCGGCGGACCGCGCCGCTCTTGCCGCTTCCGCCGCCGGGCTGAACCGCCGGCAGGTGGAATGCCTGATGGACAAGTCCCTGACCCGCGCGCATGATATCCTGTCGGATTGCGAAAAGAAGGATATCCGCATCCTGACCCTTGGCGACAGCGCCTACCCCGACCGGCTGCGCGCGATCGCCGATCCGCCGCTCGTCCTCTATGTGCGGGGGCGCTGGCCCGATCTGGACGCCGCGCCCGGTATCGCGGTGGTCGGTTCGCGCGAGCCAACGCCTTACGGCGTGCGCATGGCCGAAGGGCTTGGACGGTCGCTCGCCGAGGCGGGCTTTGTTACGGTAAGCGGTATGGCGCGCGGCGCGGACGCGGCCGCCCACCGGGGCGCGCTGCGCGGCGGCGGCATCACTGTGGCCGTGCTCGCGGGCGGCGTGGATCTATGCTACCCACAGGAAAACCGGCGGCTGATGGGCGATATCCTGCTTTCCGGCGCGGTCGTCAGTGAAAACCCGCCGGGCACCGTGCATAAAGGCGGGCTATTCCCGGCGCGCAACCGTATCATCAGCGGCCTTGCGGTCGCGTCGGTCGTCGTGGAAGCGCGCAGCTACCGTTCGGGCACCATGCTGACCGCGCACCACGCGCTCGATCAGGGGCGGGATGTTTACGCCGTGCCCGGCCCGGTGGACGCGGGCTGCTCCGCCGGCTGCAACGAGCTTTTGGAGCGCGGCGAGGCCGCAATCCTGACCGGACCGGAAACGCTTCTGCGCGCCTATGCCGGTATGCTGCCCGCACCGCCCGACAGCGCGCGCGTGCGCGAAGCCTTTTTGCGGCAGGCGGGCGGACAAACGGCGGATGCGAAAGCCGCATGGCAGGCGGTGGAACAGCGGCAGGCGGTTAAGCCGCTCTCCGCGCCGCAGGCGGACGAGCCCGCCGCGGCAAAACCGCTTCCCGAAAACCTCACAGCGGAGGAACGGCAGGTCGCGGAGCTGGTGCGGGGCGGCGCTCTGACGCCGGCAGAATTAGTTGAGCAGTGCGATATGGCCCCGGCCCGTGTGATGTCCATCGTCACCATGCTGGAAATGGACGGTATCTTAAAACGAGAACGGGGCATGCTCACGATTAATAATGAGGAGTTAGGAGTTAGGAAGTAGGAGTTTATTGTACCGCGCGGTGCGCGGATAAAATCATCGCGCTCAGCGCGATACCATCACCTCCTAACTCCTAACTTCTACCTCCTAACTATCTAGGATAGAAAACCGAAAGCGAAGTGAAGTTGAAGCAATGTCGAAATTAGTAATTGTGGAGTCTCCCGCCAAGGCAAAGACCATTGGCAAGTATCTGGGCTCCGATTATGTGGTCAAGGCCTCGATGGGGCACCTGCGTGACCTGCCGAGAAAGACCATGGGCGTTGATATCGAGCACGATTTCGACCCCGAATATATTCCGATCGAGGGAAAAAACAAGATCATCACCGAACTGAAAAGCGAAGCCCGCAAAGCGGACTTCGTCTATCTCGCAACTGACCCTGACCGCGAAGGCGAAGCAATCTCGTGGCACCTGAAGGAGCTTTTAAAGCTGAAGGATGATAAATCCAAGCGCGTTACCTTTAACGAGATTACAAAGCCCGCGGTGAAATACGGGATTGAGCACCCGCGCGATATCGACGCGGATCTGGTGGACGCGCAGCAGGCGCGCCGTATTCTGGACCGCGTCGTGGGCTACCAGCTTTCGCCGTTCCTGTGGCGTAAGGTGAAGCGCGGCCTGTCCGCGGGCCGCGTGCAGTCGGTCGCGACCAGACTGGTGGTGGATCGCGAAAACGAGATCCGCGCTTTCGTTCCCGAGGAATACTGGACGATCGAAGCGGCCCTTTTGACCGAGGCGGGCGGCGGCTTTACCGCGCGCTTTTACGGCGACCAGACCGGCAAGGTGGAACTCAAAAACGAAGAGCAGACGAACGCGGTCGTCGCCGCCGTCACGGATAAACCGTTCGCGGTCGGCCCGGTCAAGCGCGGCAAAAAGAAGAAATCCGCGCCCGCGCCGTTCATCACCTCCACCTTGCAGCAGGAAGCCTCGCGCAAGCTCAATATGACGCCCCGCCGCACCATGAGCGTGGCGCAGGAGCTGTACGAAGGCGTTGAGCTGAAAAACGTGGGCTTGACCGGTCTGATCACTTACATGCGTACCGACTCGCTCCGTCTGGCGGACGAGGCGACGATCGCCGCCGCCGGTTTTATCCGGGGCCGTTACGGCGATGCCTATTATCCCGGCAAGCCCCGCGTATTTAAAACCAAGGGCAATGCGCAGGACGCGCACGAAGCCATTCGCCCGTCGGACGTCAAGCTGGTGCCCGAGGATATCCGCGATTCGCTTTCGCCCGATCAGTTCAAGCTGTACAAGCTGATTTGGTCGCGCTTTGTCGCCTGCCAGATGTCGGATGCGATCCTCGACACCGTATCCGCCGATATTCTGTGTGAGTCATATGTGTTCCGCGCGTCCGGTCACACGGTCGCGTTCCCCGGCTTTACCGCCGTTTATGAGGAAGGCACGGACGATGATAAGAAGGGTGAGGCCGGCAAGCCGCTGCCGTCCTTTGACGAGGGAGACAAGCTTACGGTCGAGTCGCTTACGCCGGGCCAGCACTTTACCCAGCCGCCCGCGCGCTATACCGAAGCCTCGCTTATCCGCGCGATGGAGGAACGCGGCATTGGCCGTCCGTCCACCTACGCGCCGACGATCTCCACCATCATTGACCGCGACTACGTGACCAAGGAAAACAAGGCGCTGCGTCCGACCCCGCTCGGCGAAGGGGTGACCGGCCTTTTGGTGGATAAATTCACCTCTGTTTCGGACTATGAGTTTACCGCCAACATGGAGCACGAGCTCGACGAGGTCGAAGCGGGCAAGCTGCAATATATCCAGCTGCTCAAGAACTTTTACGGCGGCTTTGAAAACGCGCTCGAGCAGGCCGAAAAGGACCTTGAGGGCCAACGCATCAAAATTCAGGATGAAGTGACCGATATCATCTGCGATAAGTGCGGCCGCAACATGGTGATCAAGTCGGGACGGTTCGGCAAGTTCCTCGCGTGTCCGGGCTTTCCGGAGTGCACCAACACCAAGGCCATTACCGAGGATACCGGCGCGGCCTGCCCGGTATGCGGGGCCAAGGTGGTCAAGAAGAAGTCGGCGCGCGGCTACGTGTACTTTGGCTGCGACAAGTACCCGGAATGCAAATTCATGACTTGGGACAAGCCGCTGAAAACCAAGTGCCCGAACTGCGATTCCTCGCTGTTCCGCCATACCGACCGCGATTCCAAGGAAGTGACCGATATCTGCCTGCGCGAGGGCTGCGGCTATTCTGAGCTGGTTAAGGAAGGCCTGCCGCCTGAGGAGGCTGAAAAGAACCGCGCCCGCCGCGAAGCGCGCGCCGCCAAGATGGCCGAGCGCGCCGCCGCCAAGGCGGCCGCGGGCGAAGAGGAAGAGGGCGAAAAGAAGACCGCCGCCAAAAAGACGGCCGCAAAGAAAACCACAACGAAAAAAACAGCCGCCAAAAAGACGGCCGCGAAAAAAACCACCGCTGCCAAGAAGACCGCCGCTGCGAAAAAAACCGCGGATGCCGAGGAGTCGGCAAGCGAGGAAAAGACCGGCGCCAAGAAGACGGCGGCAAAGAAGACTGCTGCAGCCAAGAAAACCACAACGACGAAAAAGACGACCGCCGCCAAGAAGACTACGGCGGCAAAGAAGACCACGGCGAAAAAGGCGGCGGAAACCGCGGACGAAGGAAAGGAAGGCGCCGATGCATGAGAAAGTGACGGTGATCGGCGCGGGCCTCGCGGGCTGCGAGGCCGCGTGGCAGCTGGCCGAACGCGGCGTGCCGGTAGTGCTGTGCGAGATGAAGCCGGCGGTCCGCACGCCCGCGCACCATTCGGATGATTTCGCGGAGCTGGTATGCTCCAACTCGCTGCGTTCGGACGAACTGACGAACGCGGCGGGCCTGCTCAAGGAGGAGCTGCGCCGTTTGGGCAGCCTGATCCTGCGCTGCGCCGATGAAAACCGCGTGGAGGCGGGCGGCGCGCTCGCGGTGGACCGGGAGGCCTTCGCAAAAGCCGTGACCGAAAAAATCAACAGCCATCCCTTGATTGAGATCGTGCCGGGCGAGGTGACCGAGCTGCCCGCCGGGCGTGTGATTGTCGCTTCCGGCCCGCTCACCTCGGACAAGCTGTTCGATGCGATCCACCTCGCGGTGGGCGGCGAATTTTTGCACTTTTTCGACGCGGCCGCGCCCATCGTCACCGCGGAGAGCATCGATATGGAAAGCGCCTATGCCGCTTCCCGCTATGGCAAGGGCACGGCGGATTATATCAACTGCCCGTTTTCCCGCGAGGAATACGACGCGTTTTGGAACGCGCTGACGGCCGCCGAGGAAGCGCCCGTCCACGGTTTCGAGGACGCGCGCGTGTTCGAGGGCTGCATGCCGATCGAGGTGAATGCGCGGCGCGGGTACGATACGCTCCGCTTTGGCATTTTAAAGCCCATCGGCCTGCCCGATCCCAAGACCGGGCGCGACCCGTTCGCGGTCTTGCAGCTTCGGCGCGATAACGCTTCGGGCACGCTGTATAATTTGGTGGGCTGTCAAACACATTTGAAATTTGGCGAACAGAAGCGTGTGTTTTCCATGATACCGGCGCTTCGGAACGCGGAATTCGTGCGTTACGGCGTTATGCACCGCAACACGTTCTTGGACTCGCCACGCCTGCTGGACGCGACCTACGCGCTGAAAACCGATCCGCGCATTCGCTTTGCCGGACAGATGACGGGCGTGGAGGGATATATTGAATCGACCGCCTCGGGGCTTGTCGCCGGGATCGCGTCCGCGCTGGAGATTAAGGGGAAAAAACTGCCCGCGCTCGACCGGGAAACGGCTACCGGGGCGCTGGCAGCGTATATTTCCGATCACACGGTAACAAAATTCCAGCCCATGAATATCAACTTCGGCATACTGGAGCCGCTTGGCTTCAAGGTAAAGGGTAAGCGCGAGAAGAACATGCAAATATCCGAGCGCGCGCTCGGGCATATCGAAGCTTTGAAAGGGGAAATAGACGCATGAAGATCATCGTAGACGCAATGGGCGGCGATAACGCGCCCGAATCGGCTGTATGGGGCGGCGCGCTGGCCGCAAAGCAGTTCGGGGAAGAGGTCGTGCTCGTCGGTAAGCCGGAAGCGGCGCAGGCGATCCTCGCGGCCAAGGGGCTGGAAGGCCTGCCGAATCTTTCTATTGTCCCGGCTAACGATCTGGTCGATATGCACGACGATCCGGCCACCGTGCTCCGCAAGAAGCCGGATTCCTCTATGGCGGTTGCCTTTGGCCTGCTCAAAAAGGGCGAGGGCGACGCGCTCGTTTCCGCAGGCAACACCGGTGCGCTGCTGACCGGCGCGACGCTGTACGGCGGCCGCATCAAGGGCATCCGCCGCGGCGCGCTCGCGCCTGTCATGCCCTGCGCGGGCGGACAGATGATGCTGTGCGACGCGGGCGCGAACACCGAATGCACCGCGGAAATGCTGCTGCAATTCGCGTTTTTGGGTTCGCTGTACGCGGAAAAGATAAACGGCGTAAAAAATCCGCGTGTCGGCCTAATCAATAACGGCACCGAGGATACCAAGGGCGACGCGCTGCGCCGTGAAGCGTACGGCCTGTTAAAGGCGGCGGGCGATGCGGGCCGAATCAACTTTGTCGGCAATGTGGAAGGCAGCATGGCGCCCCTCGGCGCGTGCGACGTGGCGGTGTGCGACGGCTTTGCGGGCAACGTGATGCTCAAGACGATCGAAGGCGTGGCCAAGTTTATGGCGGGCGAGATCAAGAAGGTGTTTTACCGCAATCTTGGCACCAAGCTTTCCTATCTGGCGTGTAAAAAGGGCATGGACGAATTTCGCGGCCTGTTCGATCAGGACCGGGTGGGCGGCGCGCCGTTCCTCGGCATTGCAAAGCCGGTGATCAAGGCGCACGGCTCGTCGAACGAAGTCGCCATCATGAACGCGGTGCGGCAGGCCATTGCCTACACCAAAAGCGGCATGATCGAAGCGGTTTCGGAAAACATTCAATACATGACGGTTGAATAAGGGCAGTTAGGAATTAGTAGTTAGGAATTAGGAATTGCGGCATCGGCCGCAGGCCGATTATTATAAATGCGCGCTGTGCGCGCCGCCATCATTCCTAACTACTCATTCCTAATTACTAATTATTTACCGGGAGGCAGGTTTTACGATTGCTGAATCTAAACTATAAATTTAAAAACGCGGTACTTTTGAACACGGCGCTGACGCATTCGTCCTATGCCAACGAGCACAAGAGCCAGCACTTGCATCACAATGAGCGGCTGGAATTTTTGGGCGACTCTGTGCTGGGCTTTGTCACGGCGGATCATCTGATGAACCGCTTCCCCGATCTGCCGGAAGGGGAGTTGACCAAGATCCGCGCCTCTGTCGTGTGCGAAAGCGCGCTGTGCGGCATCGCGGCGGAGATCGGCCTGCGCGACCATATCCGTCTGGGTCACGGCGAGGAGGCGGGCGGCGGCCGCGACCGTGCCTCTATTTTAGCGGACGCGACCGAGGCGCTGATCGGCGCGATCTATCTGGACGGCGGCATAGAGCCCGCGCGGGCGTTCGTTCTGCGTTTTATTCCTAAAAAGGTGGACGCTTCGCTTGCTGGCTGCATGTTTAAGGACTATAAGACCATGCTGCAAGAAATTGTGCAGAAAAACAAGCAGGAAACACTGTCCTACCGTTTGGCCGGGCAATCCGGTCCGGACCACGACAAGCGCTTTCAAATGGAGCTGCTGCTTAACTCCAACGTCTTTGCCACCGGCGAAGGCCGCAGCAAGAAAGAGGCGGAGCAGATGGCGGCCAAAAAAGCACTGGAACTCATGGGCGAGGAATAAACAACAAGAAGCGTTCCCGATCGGGAACGCTTCTTGTTGTCTTGGCGTTTTTTAGAAACCGGCCGCGCTCCTCATGCGGTGCGCGCGGCGGACACGGTCGCGGCAGGTGGCGAGCAGGTCCCCCATGCCGTTGTACCGGGCGTCGGAAGCGTTTTGCAGCAACTTTTGTTCGATCAGGTGCGCTTGTATCACAAGGCTGTAATAAAGCTGCACATCGACGCCGGGCTGCCGGCAAAGCTCCGAAAGGAGCGCGGTGGTGGCGGCGTATTTCTTCCAAAGCTGGTCGGTCGCCGTGCGGCGCATAAAGGGGAAGAGCAGGCGGTTGACCACGCAGGCGATCGCAATGCCGAGGAGGATATACCCCAGCCGCACACCGAACATACCGCCTATCTCTCGCCAGCCGGCAAGGCCCGTCACCGCGCCGCCCAGACCGCCCACCGTGGCGCAGGCAAAGGTGAAGCGGTAATCGGAAAAGTAGGAGGTGAGATAGCCCGACAGCATCATCACCGCCGTGCGCATCCCCGGCGAGGGAAGCAGCGAAAAGGCGGTCCAAGCGACCGCGCCGCCAAGCAGCGTGGCGATCAATCGCTTTTTCGCCTTGGGCGCCACGTCGTCCGCGTACGGCATCGAGACCGAGGCCAGCGTAAAGAGCAGCCACTTGCCGTGCGGCAGCTGAAAATGCTGCACGAGCGCGGTGAACGCCGCGAGCAGCGCGGCTACCCGCAGCGCGTAAACGACGCGCACCGGGCTGACGTCGAGCGCGGCTTTCAAACGGATCGAAAGTGATTGCGCCGTGGGGCGGTAGGCGGTGCGCTTATCCGGGTCGGCCATATGGAGCAGATGCTCCCGGATATAGGCGGCGGACCGGTAAAGCTCCTCCGCCTCAGCATCATCCAAGGGGCCGAAAGCGTTTCGGTTGAGCAAAGGCAGCGTGCCGCATTCCTTATCGGTAAAGGCGCGGAAAGCGGAAAGCTGGGTTTGAAGCTGCCGCAGCATCACTTCCCGCGCGGGTGTGATGGGGCCTTCCAGCGCGTAAAGCTGTAAGATCACGTGCTCAAGTCCGCGCCCCGCGTCCAGCATGGAAAAGCTCGCGTCCGATACACACAGCGCCCGTTTCCGCCGCTCGTAGACCACACGGCTGAGCTTGCATAATTCGGCGCGCACGGTTTCCGGGTCCGCGGGCGTCGCAGTAGCGGTAAGCAGGCAGCAAACGCAGTTGCCCGCTTCATCCAGCATGGCGTTGAGCGCTTCCTGCACGGTATCGGCCGCGCGGGTATGGCACCGGATCAGTTGATACGCCATAATGCAGCCTGCGCCGACCAGCATGCAAAAAAAGCCGCCGGGGCAGCTGCGCCGCGCCGATGGGGGCCAGAAAGATCAGAAACAGGTAGGATAGGATATAGGGCATGTACAGGTGGCTGGCGTATTCAAACGTGTAGGTATACAGCAGGAAAAACACCATCAGGAAGTTGAAAGGCACCGCCCAGAGCGGCGGCAGCGCCGTGGTGAGGAACGCGGCGAGCGTCATGGCTTCCAAAATACACGCAGCGTAGATCAGATTTTTTACCGGCGTGGCGGTCAGGTCCTGCGCGAGGGAGGACATCATCAAAATAGTGAGGATCACGCCGACGATGGAATTTTCCGGCCCGAACAGCATGCCGAATAGGGTGATGAATAGGAAGATAAACAGAAAATCCCGCGTAACGGTTTTGAACTTGGAACGAACGATTACAGATATTTTGTGAAAACGATTTTGCAGCATAGGGACACTCCTTCTACTTAATATGGTAGCATGGATATAGCGCGGATGCAACCACGTGGAAATCGTACAAACTCTGTAAACTTTTTGTGAATAGATAGGGTAAGGGAAAATTGCAGACGAAAGGAACGCGTGAAAACGCAGGCTTTTGAAGATGAACACGGTGTAAAATCTGGGTTTGGCGATTGAAAAGATGGGGCGGAAGTGGTAAACTGTTACCAGAGTATGTTCACGAGGTGGATACATGGTTTTAAAAAGCCTGATTTTGCAGGGCTTCAAGTCCTTTCCGGACAAGACGGAGATAAGCTTTCTTGGCGGCCTGACCGCGATCGTCGGCCCGAATGGGTCGGGAAAATCCAATATATCGGACGCGATCCGCTGGGTGCTCGGCGAGCAGTCCTCGCGTTCTCTGCGCGGCGCCAAGATGGAGGACGTTATCTTCGGCGGTACCGCCAAACGCGGCCCGGTCGGCTTTGCCGAGGTGTCGCTCATTCTGGATAACTCCGGAAACGCCTTCCGCTCTGATTTCACCGAGATCATGATCACCCGCCGCTATTACCGCTCGGGAGAGAGCGAATACTATATCAACCGCAGCCACTGCCGCCTCAAGGATATTCACGAGCTGTTTATGGATACCGGTCTTGGGCGGGATGGCTATTCCATCATTGGGCAGGGCCGTATCGACGAGATCCTGTCTCTGAAAAGCGAGGACCGGCGCGAGATCTTCGAGGAAGCCGCCGGCATCACCAAGTTCCGTTACCGCAAGGAGGAAGCGGAACGCAAGCTTTCCGCCACCGAGGATAACCTGACCCGCATCCGCGACCTGTACGCGGAGCTGGAGCGTCAGGTCGGCCCTTTGGAAAAGCAGGCGGAAAAGGCAAAGCAATACCTGCTGCTGCGCGACGAGCTGCGTGTGCTGGAGATTTCGCTCTGGCTGCTCGGTCTTACGCGCATCAAGACCGATACGGAAAAGAATCTGACCGACATGGAAACCTGCAAAGCGCAGCTGATCGAAACCAAAGCGGGGCAGGAAACGCTTTACGCGCGCTCCGAGCAGCTTTCCGAGGATATGCGCGGGGTCGACCGAGAAGCCGACCGGCTGCGTCAGCAGCTTCGCGAAGCCGAGCAGCGCGCCGCCGATGAAGCGAGCCGCGCCGCGGTGCTGAAAGCCAATATTCAAAATAACCGCGATAATATCGACCGCGCCCGCCGCGAAAGCGAAACGCGCGCGGCGCAGGCGCAGGGGCTGGGCGCACAGCTGGCCGAACGGCGGGGCCGCATTGAGCTGCTGAATGCCGAACACGAAGGCTTTATGGCGTCCCTAAACGCGGTGCTGGGTCAAAGCGAGACCCGGCGCGCGCGGCAGGAGGAAGCGGAGGCCGCCCTACGGCAGGCCGAGGACGCACGCCTAGCGGCGCAGCAGCAGACCCATAAGCTGGCGCTTGACCGCACCGCCGCCGAAACCGGCCTAGCGGGCATGGACAGCCGCGTGGGCACGATCGGCGCCGATATCGCGGCGGCTGAAAAGCGGCTGGCCGCCGAGCGGGCCGCGCAGGAAACGCTGGAAAACAGTCTGCGAGACTGTCTCGATACGTTGGCGGGAGCCAAAAACAAAGCGGCGGGCGCGGCGCTTAAGGCTGAAAGCCGCCGCAAAAAAGCGGCGGAAACGCAGGAAGCGCTTTCGAGAGCCGCCGCCGCGTTGACAGACGCGAAAAACCGCGAGAAGATGCTTTCCGACATGCAGCGCGAGTACGAAGGCTTTTCCCGCTCGGTCAAAAATATCATGGTGCGCGCAGAAAAGGGAGCGCAAAGAGGCGTGCACGGCCCGGTTTCCGCGCTGCTTGACGTACCGGAACGGTACGTTACCGCGATCGACACCGCGCTGGGAACTTCGGCCTCGTCCATTGTTGTGGATACTTCGGCGGACGGCAAAGCCTGTATCGAGTATTTGAAACGCTCGGACGGCGGCCGCGCCACCTTCCTGCCACTGGATACCATCCGCCCGGCGGAGCTGCGCGAAACCGGGCTTTCTGGTCATAAAGGCTGCTGCGGCACTGCCGACCAGCTCGTTTCCGCCGATCCGAAGTATTCGGCGATCGTGCGCAATCTATTGGCGCGCACGGTCATTGCAGAGGATATGGACGCGGCGCTCGCCATTTCCAAAGCATATTCTCGGCGTTTCCGCATCGTGACGTTGGATGGGCAGATCTTGCAGGCCGGCGGCGCGATGACGGGCGGTTCGGCTTCTCGCGGCACGGGCGCGCTCGCCCGCGCGGGCAAGCTGAAGGCCCTGCGCGAACAGGTCGCCGCGCTGCAAAAGGCGCTCGGGGACGCGGAGCAGGCAAGCCTAGCCGCGCGCGAGGAACTGGCCGCTTTGGACTATGACCTCAAGGCGATCGAAGCCGAACGCGCCCGCGCCGAACAGGAGGAAGCCGGGCTGCGCGCCTCCGTTTCCCAGCATGGGGCGCTGCTCGAAAGCCTGACCGTGTCGCTGAACGGTTTGACGCTGGAACGCGATAACATTGCCGAAGCGCGCGCGGGCTATCAAAGCGTCATCGCCGCATGCGCGGAGAACGAAACGGCGGCGGCAGCCGCCACCGAAGCGGCGGAAGCAGAGACCGCGCGGTGCCGCGAAACGCTGCGTGAGATTGCGGAGGAAGCCGCGAGAGAAGCCGATGAAGCGGCCTCCCTGCGCACTGCCATCGCGGAAAACCGGTCCGCTGCGGCGGCGGAGGCGCGCTCGCTGGAAGAACTGACGCAGCTGAAAGCCGAGCTGGACGCAGGCGTTTCCGGTTCGGACGATGTGATCGCGGGTTTTGAACGCGAGATTGAGCGCCTGACGCAGGAATTGGAGCAGGCCGAAGCCGGGCGCGGCGATACGCAGACCATCACCGCAAAGCTGGGTGAAAGCATTGCCGCCGCGACCCAGCAGCGCGAGCGCATAGAAGGCGAACGCGCCCGCGTTGACCGCGAGGCGCAGAGCCAGAACGAGGCGATCCTGAACCTCGAACGAGAGGCCGCGCGTTTGGAAAGCAAAGCCGTGCAGCTCAAAAACGAGGAAGCGCAGATTTTGGACAAAATGTGGGAAAGCTATGAGCTGACCCCCACGCCCGCGCAGGACGTTGCCATAGAACTGGGCGACGGAAACGCCGCAAAAGAGAAAGCAGGTACGCTCCGCGCGCAGATGAAGAGCCTTGGCAACGTCAATTTGGACGCGGTGGAGGAATATCGGGACGTATGCGAACGCTATACTTTCCTTGGAACACAAAAGGACGATCTGGAAAAGGCGCAAAAGGAGCTATACAAGGTCATCGACCAACTGACGCAGAACATGAAGGAGATTTTTGCTTCCGAATTCGCAAAGCTGAACGTGTACTTTGGCGAGACCTTCCGTGAAATATTCGGCGGCGGCCATGCGGAGTTGCAGTTGGCCGATACCTCGGATATTTTAAACTGCGGCATCGATATCCGCGTTTCGCCGCCGGGCAAGTCGGTCAAAACGCTGACGCTGCTGTCAGGCGGTGAGAAGGCGTTTGTCGCCATCGCGCTGTACTTCGCTATTTTAAAGCTGCGGCCCACGCCGTTCTGTGTGCTAGACGAGATCGAAGCCGCGCTGGACGATGTCAACGTCGTCCGCTATGCGCAGTACATACGCCGCCTGTCCGATAAGACGCAGTTCATCGTCATCACGCACCGCCGCGGCACGATGGAAGAAGCCGATATGCTGTACGGCGTAACCATGCAGGAGCAGGGTGTCTCCAAGCTGCTGATGCTGAACCTCGCGGAAGCAGAAAAGCGGCTGGGAAACAGCATTCGATGAATTGCCGGAAGCAATTCTCGGGTAGAAATTCGTAATTAGAGGAGGCGTTAGGCGTTAGCAAGTAGGAGGTGGGAGTTTGTGGTATCGTGCAAAGCACGATGATTGGATCGCCGCCAGTGGCGGCCACCGCAATTCCTAATTCCTAATTCCTAATTCCTAATTAGTGAAAGAATGGGTTTATTCGATAAGATCAAAAAGGGACTCGCCAAAACGAGCGACGCGGTCACGCGGTCGCTGGATCAGGTGTTTGCGGGCTTTGTCACGATCGACGACGATCTGCTGGAAGAACTGGAGGAGGCGCTGATTCTGTCCGACGTGGGCGCTGTCTCCGCCGCGAAAATCGTCGCGGAGGTGGAGCAGCGCGCCAAGCGTCAGAATGTGACCACCTCGCTGGAGCTGCGCTACGTTTTAAAGGACACGCTCACCGATATGATGCTGCCTAATCAGCCGCTCGATACGACGGGCAAGCCCGCCGTGATCCTAGTCATCGGCGTCAACGGCGTCGGTAAAACGACCAGCATCGGTAAGCTTGCCGCGCGCTATGTCGCGGAAGGCAAAAAGGTCATGCTGTCCGCCGCGGATACGTTCCGTGCGGCTGCTGCGGATCAGCTTGAGATCTGGGCGGGGCGCGCGGGCGCGGATATCGTCCGCCACGGGGCGGGCGCGGATCCCGCCGCCGTTGTGTTCGATTCGATCGCGGCGGCCAAGGCGCGAGAAAGCGATGTCATCATCGTCGATACCGCGGGCCGTCTGCACAACAAAGCCAATCTGATGAACGAGCTGGCCAAGATCGACCGCGTTATCTCCCGCGAACTGCCGACCGCCTCGCGCGAGACGCTGCTTGTGCTGGATGCGACGACAGGCCAGAACGCCGTGCATCAGGCGGAGGAATTTAACAAGGTCGCGAAGCTGTCCGGCATCGTGCTGACCAAGCTGGACGGTACGGCCAAGGGCGGTATCGTAGTGGCGATCTCGGCGGGTCTTGGCGTGCCGGTCAAGTTGGTCGGCGTGGGCGAAGGACTGGACGATCTGGTCGATTTCGACCGTTCGGCCTTTTTGGAAGCCATTCTGCCGCCGCTTGAAGGAGGAATATCATAAATGACACGTCCCGATGGAAGAACGCCGGGCGCCCTGCGACCGGTCAAAATAACGCCTCACTACACCATGCACGCCGAGGGTTCGGTGCTGATCGAAATGGGTAACACCAAGGTGATCTGCACGGCGAGCGTGGAGGATAACGTGCCGCCCTTTCTCACGGGCAAGGGCCTTGGCTGGGTGACGGCGGAATACGCCATGCTGCCCCGCGCCACAAACACGCGCAAAAAACGCGATATCAAGAGCTTAAAGCTGGACGGACGCTCGTCTGAAATTCAGCGCCTGATCGGCCGGAGCCTGCGCGCGGTGGTCGATCGCGCCGCGCTGGGTGAGCGCCAGATCACGGTGGACTGCGACGTAATCCAAGCGGACGGCGGCACGCGCTGCGCTTCGATCACTGGCGGCTTTGTCGCGCTGTGGTTGGCTTGCCAAAAGCTGCTGGAGGACGGCGTGATCGAAAAAATGCCGCTCACCGCTTCTGTTTCCGCCGTTTCGGTTGGTATTTTTGAAAACGAGGCCGTGATGGACTTGAACTACGCCGAGGATTCGCACGCCATCGTGGATTGTAACGTGGTGATGACCTCCAAGGGGGAGTTTATCGAGGTGCAGGGCACGGGCGAGGGCCGCCCGTTCACCGATGCGGAGCTAAAAAAGCTGCTCGCGCTTGCAAAACGCGGCTGCGCTAGGCTGAGCAAGGTGCAGCAGAAACACTTGGTAAAGAGGTAGGAGTTAGGAAGTAGGAGTTAAGAGTTTGCGGTATCGCGCAAAGCGCGATAAATCAAAATAAGCCGCCTTTGGCGCCCACCACAATTCTTAATTCCTACATCCAACTTCTCATGGAGGTTCGCATGAAGTTTATACTGGCTTCCCATAACAAAAACAAACTGCGCGAAATGGACGCTATTTTGCAAGAGCTTGGCATCGAGGTCAGCGCGCTGCCCGAAGGCGCGCCCGAGCCTGTGGAGGATGGCGACACCTTTGAGGAAAACGCGCTGATCAAAGCGCGAGCCGCGTGCGCGCTCACCGGTCTACCCGCGCTGGCTGACGATTCCGGGCTTTGTGTGGACGCGCTGAACGGCGCGCCCGGCGTCTATTCGGCGCGGTACGGCTCGGCGGAATATTTCGAGTACGCGGAAAAGCATGGGCTTTCGGTTGGTCTGGAGCCGCTGCCTCCCCATGCAAACGATAAGGAGCGCACGCTCCGGTTGCTGCGAAATCTCGCCGCCGTGCCGGACGGCAAACGACAGGCGCGCTTTGTCTCGGCAATCGCCTGCGTCTGGACGGACGGCCGGGAGCTGACCGTTCGTGGCGAATGCGAGGGCGAAATCGCCCGCCGTCTGGCGGGGGAGAACGGCTTCGGCTACGATCCGGTATTCTTTGTGCCGGATTATGGCTGCACCTTCGGCGAACTGCCGGCAGAGGTGAAAAACCAAATCTCCCACAGAGCGAGAGCGCTGCAAAAACTAAAAGAAAAACTAAATGAAATAGTTAGGAGTTAGGAAGTAGGAGTTAGGAGTTTGCGGTATCGCGCAAAGCGCGATAAATCAAATAAGCCGCCCTTGGCGGCCACCACAATTCCTAATTACTAACTACTAATTCCTAATTGATTAAGAGGAGAGCATTATGCTAACAACCAAGCAACGCGCGCAGCTGCGCGCGATGGCAAATACATTGCCCGATACGCTGATTATCGGCAAGGAGGGCGTGACCGACGCGGTCGAGCGTGAGCTCGACGTGCTGCTGGAAAGCCACGAACTCGTCAAGGGTAAGGTGCTGGAAAGCGCCATGCTCACACCGCGCACGGTATCCGAAGCGCTGTGTCAGGCTTGCCGCGCCAATCCGGTGCAGGTGATCGGCTCGAAATTTGTAATCTATCGCCCCGCGTCGGATAAGGACAAGCGGAAGATCGTCCTCGTCAAATGAGAACGGGCGTTTTGGGCGGCACCTTTAATCCGCCGCATTTGGGCCATTTAAACGCCGCGAAAAGCGCCAAGACCGCGCTTGGGCTGGAACGCGTGCTGTTTATCCCGACCAATATACCGCCGCATAAGGAACTGCCGGAGGACACCGCTTCGGCAGCCGACCGTTGCAAGATGGTGCGCCTGATGATCGAAGGGGAAAGCTGGGCCGAGCTCTGCGATATCGAGATCCGGCGCGGCGGCGCCAGCTATACCGTGGATACGCTGCGCTCGCTGCACGATCGTGGCGAGAGCGACCTGTTTTTGATCATCGGCACCGATATGCTTTTATCGTTCGATCGCGTTTGGCGCGCGCCGGATGAGATCGCGCATCTGGCCACGCTGGCCGTCTGCGCCCGCGAAGCGGATGACTGGAATAACCTGCGGGAAAAGGCGAAGGGCCTTCAAAGCAGCCTCGGCGCGCGCATCGAGCTGGTGCGCGGCGACGTACTCACCATTTCTTCGACCGAACTGCGGTGCGGCGGCGATCTGCGCCGCTATACCACGAACGCGGTCGCCGATTACATCGAGCGAAAACACCTTTACGGTTTTTAATATTTTTATTCGATGAAAAGACAGAAAGGCGGGTCAAAAGTTATGTTGTGCAATGACGAAATGAGAAAAGGAATACTCGCGCGTCTCCATGGGTACCGCTATGAGCATACGCTCGGCTGCGAGCGCGCCGCGATCTACCTAGCCGAACTTTATGGGGGAGACGTGGAAAAAGCGGCTTTCTCAGCAATCCTGCACGACATAACAAAGCATCTTTCTAAAGAAGAACAGTTGAATTTAAGTAAGAAATACGGTATAATACCCTGTAACGCTGAATTCTCCGAGCCAAAAATGCTGCACGGAAAAACGGCCGCCGCCATCGCAAAGGATGAGTACGGCGCGCCGCAGGATGTGTGCGACGCGATTGCCTGCCATACCACAGGCAAGGCGGGAATGAATGTGCTCGATAAGATACTCTATTTGGCGGATTATATCGAGGATACGCGCGACTTTCCCGGTGTGAAAAATGCGCGCGAACTCGCAAAAGAAGACATCGACCGCGCGCTGCTGTATTGCTTCGACCAAACGTTGATCGAGCTGGTGACGCGGGCCAAGCTGATCCACGGCGATACGATCGCCGCGTACAACGACTTGATCGCGCAGGGCGTCCGCTGGAGGGACGCGCAGGACTGAAACTGGAGGCAGGAAATCTTTGAAACTGTTTGGAGGCGGCGGCGGCCGCAAGAAAACGACAGGGAGCGGCTCGCCAAAGTCAGCTCCAAAAGCGGCCACTGGCACACATAAGACGGCGCCGAAGCCACAGGGCAAGGGCGGAAAGCCGGCAAAAGCCGGAAAAGGCGGCAAAGTAAAAACGCCGCTGACGAAAAATCAAAAGCGCAAACGCATCATCATCGCGGCGGTCATCGTGGCGGTGCTGTGCGTGGGTCTTGCAACTGCGGCGTGGATCTTTATCCGCCCGCCGGAAATCAAGAACGATCCCACCATCCATGATACCGAAAACGGAGACAAGGTGGATGTCAACGAGCTTTTAAACGCCGGCACGCGCGTGGACGATCTGTTTACCTTCGTCGTATGCGCGGTGGACGAGGATGAAACGCGAACGGACGCCATCATGGTCGCGCGCATGGATACCAAGAAAAAGACCATCAATATCATGAATATCCCGCGCGATACCATGTGCAACAACGGCTATTCGGGCGCGTCCCGTAAGATTAACGCGGCATACGGCATCAAGACCGGCGGCAAGGGCGGCAATATCGAGCAGACCAAGAAGGAAGTCGAACGTCTGCTTGGCTTTAAACCGGATAAGTATGTTGTCGTCAACTTTGACGGTATCGCCGCGATCGTGGACGCGATCGGCGGCGTAGATTACGAGGTGCCGTTCCGTATGCAGTACGACGATCCCTCGCAGGATCTGCACATCGACCTGTACGCCGGTATGCAGCACCTCAACGGCAAGCAGACGGTCGAGTTCCTGCGCTGGCGGCACTCGAACGACTATTCGATGCAGTATGAAACGGGCGATCAGGGCCGTGTGGAAAACCAGCAAAAGTTCCTGAAAAAGATCGCGAGCGATTTGTTCCAGATGAAGAACATCCTCAAGATCAAGGACATTTCGGACGCGATCTTCAATAACGTCAAAACCGACTTCACCGCCGGTCAGATCCTATGGATGGGCATGCAGGCGATGAATATCAAAAACGAGAATATCCAGTTCTTTACCCTGCCGGGCTATGGGCAAATGAGCACGGCGGGCAGCGACCCGGTCGCGTATTCATTCTATTTCCCGTATTATCAGCAAACGCTCGATCTGGTCAACCAGTATATGAATCCCTTTGCCGAGCCGATCACCACGCTGGACATGGTGGACGGACCGGAAAGCTATTCGGGCGGCGGACATGTAAGCACAGATCCGGGCGACGATTACGTTTGGCCTGATTCCGGCTCCAGCTCGGGCAGCGACAGCAACGAGGGCGGCTCCGGTTCCGGCGCGATCGATCCTGAGCAAGGCGACAGTAACGGATCGGGCGACGGCACGGGAACAGGCACAACGCCCGGCACGCCCACTACGCCGGGAACCTCTGACGGAGAAACCGGCGGCAGCACGGGCGGCGAGACCGGCGGCGGAGAAACCGGCGGCAGCACGGGCGGCGAGACCGGCGGCGGAGAATCCGGCGGCGGCACGGGCGGCGAGACCGGCGGCGGAGAATCCGGCGGCGGCACAGGTGGCGAGACCGGCGGCGGGGAATCCGGCGGCGGCAGCACGGGCGGCGAGACCGGCGGCGGGGAATCCGGCGGCGGTTCGATCGACCCGGAAGCATAAAACAATAAGTAAGGAGTGCATGAATTGACTGCACAGCAAACAGTAAAGGCGATCTGCGAAGCGCTTTTAGAAAAGAAGGGCAACGATGTCGAGGTGCTGCATGTAGAGCACCTGACCGAGCTGACCGAATATTTCGTCATCTGCTCGGCCTCCTCGAGCACGCAGGTCAAGGCGCTGGCGGACAACGTCGAATGGCGCCTAAAATATGACCATGAGACCCTGCCGCACCACATCGAGGGCTATGAATCCGCCCAGTGGATGCTGCTCGATTACGGCAGCGTGCTGGTCCATGTGTTCATGCCCGAAGCGCGCAAATTCTATAATCTTGAGAATTTGTGGAAGGACGGCACGCCCGTCTCGCTGGGATCACTCGGTATTACCGAGTGATCCCAGAAAATTAGTAATTAGTAATTAGAAATGAGTCATTCAAAAGCGGTAACGCGGACGAGCTCATATCATTACTAACTACTAATTTCTAATTACTAATTCATTTGGGGGAAATACCGTTGAAGTACGATCATAAACAAGTGGAAAAGAAGTGGCAGGACATCTGGGACGATGCGCACTGCTTCGAGGCGTCCAACAACTCTGATAAGGAGAAGTTCTACGCCCTCGTCGAGTTCCCGTATCCGTCCGGTCAGGGCCTGCACGTCGGCCATCCGCGTTCCTATACCGCGCTCGATATTGTGGCGCGCAAAAAGCGCATGCAGGGCTACAACGTGCTCTATCCGATGGGCTGGGACGCTTTCGGTCTGCCGACGGAGAACTACGCGATTAAAAACCATGTCCATCCGGCTGAAGTCACAAAGCAGAACATCGCGCGCTTCAAGAGCCAGCTGAAAAGCCTTGGCCTGTCGTTCGACTGGTCGCGCGAGGTCAATACGACCGATCCTGCCTACTATAAGTGGACGCAGTGGATCTTTCAGCAGCTCTTTAAAAAGGGGCTGGCCTATAAGAAGGAAATGAACGTGAACTGGTGCACCTCGTGCAAGTGCGTGCTGGCCAACGAAGAGGTGGTGGGCGGCACGTGCGAGCGCTGCGGCAGCGAAGTTGTGCATAAAAATAAGAGCCAGTGGATGCTGAAGATCACCGAGTACGCTCAGCGGCTGCTCGACGATCTGGACGAGGTCGATTATATCGAACGCGTCAAGACCCAGCAGCGCAACTGGATCGGCCGCTCCACCGGCGCGGAAGTCGATTTTACCACCACCGAGGGAGACAAACTCACTGTTTACACCACCCGCCCGGATACGCTGTTCGGCGCAACCTACATGGTCATTTCGCCCGAGCATCCGGCGGTCGAGACTTGGGCGGACAAGCTGAAAAATATCGACGCGATCCGCGTCTACCGTGAGGAAGCCGCGCGCAAGTCGGATTTTGAACGCACTGAGCTGAACAAGGAAAAGACCGGCGTCCGTTTGGATGGCGTGGCCGCGATCAACCCTGTCAACGGCGAGCAGATTCCGATCTTTGTGTCTGACTATGTGTTGATGGGCTACGGCACGGGCGCGATCATGGCGGTGCCCGCGCATGACGACCGCGACTGGGATTTTGCCAAGGCGTTTGACCTGCCCATTATCGAGGTGATTGCCGGCGGCAATGTGCAGGAAGCCGCGTTCACCGACGTGGAGACCGGCACGCTCGTCAACTCCGATTTCTTAAACGGCCTGTCCGTTGCGGAAGCGAAGCAGAAGATCATCGCCTTCCTGACTGAAAAGGGCCTTGGCCACGAAAAGGTTAATTTTAAGCTGCGCGACTGGGTATTCTCCCGCCAGCGCTATTGGGGCGAGCCCATTCCGCTCGTCTATTGCGAAAAGTGCGGCTGGGTGCCGGTGCCGGAGGATCAGCTGCCGCTGACGCTGCCGAACGTCGACTCCTACGAGCCCACCGAAAACGGCGAAAGCCCGCTTGCCAAGATGACGGATTGGGTGAACACGGTTTGCCCGCACTGCGGCGCGCCCGCCAAGCGCGAGACCGATACCATGCCCCAGTGGGCCGGTTCGAGTTGGTATTTCCTGCGCTATATGGACCCGCACAATGAGAACGCGCTCGCTTCCAAGGAAGTGCTTGAGTATTGGTCTCCGGTCGATTGGTACAACGGCGGCATGGAGCATACCACGCTTCACCTGCTGTATTCGCGCTTCTGGCATAAGTTCCTGTACGACATCGGCGTTGTGCCGACAAAGGAGCCGTATGCCAAGCGCACCAGCCACGGCATGATCTTGGGCGAGAACGGCGAAAAAATGTCCAAGTCCCGCGGCAACGTGGTCAACCCGGATGAGATCGTCGATGTATACGGCGCGGATACCATGCGCCTGTATGAAATGTTTATCGGTGATTTTGAGAAGGCCGCGCCGTGGAGTCCCAAATCCATCAAGGGATGCCGCCGTTTCTTAGAGCGCGTTTGGGCGCTTGCCGAAAAAGTACAGCCGGGCGACAGCTATTCCGCGCAGCATGAGGTGCTGATGCACCGCACGATCAAGAAGGTCGGGGAGGATATTGAAAACCTCAAGGCCAACACGGCGATCGCGGCGCTGATGAGCATGCTCAATGAGTTTGCGGATAAAGGCGTCAACATGGCGGAGTACAAAACGTTTCTGGCGCTCCTGAACCCCTTTGCGCCTCATATCACCGAGGAGCTGTGGCGGCAGATCGGCGGCGAGGGCTTACTCTCGGTCGCTCCGTGGCCGCAGTATGAGGATGCCAAGACCGTCGAGGACAGCGTGGAGCTGGCCGTGCAGATCAATGGCAAGCTCAAGGCTACTGTTAAGCTGCCGGTCGATTCCGACAAGCAGGCGGCCATCGACGCGGCTCTTGCCGAGGAGAAGGTACAGCGCGCGATCGAGGGCAAGGAAGTCGTCAAGCAGATCGTTGTGCCGAATAAGATCGTCAATCTTGTAGTCCGTTGATTTATGGGTTGACAGGAAGGCCAAAAAAAGATATAATATTCTTACGGTTCTATGCGCGGCATGTGCGCGCATGTCCGTGCAAAGCGTCTCCAAAGGGAACGCGCGGAGGGAGGGAAAACTGTGTCGGAAGTCCGCATCAAGGAAAATGAATCTATTGACAGCGCGCTGCGCCGTTTTAAGCGCTCGTGCGCTAAGGCGGGTACGCTTTCCGAGCTCCGCAAGCGTGAGCATTATGAAAGCCCGAGCGTCAAGCGCCGCAAGAAGTCTGAGGCTGCGCGCGCCAAGAAGAAAAAGTTTCGCTAATTAAAAAAAGCAGGTGCATGGTGCACCTGCTTTTTTCATGTCTATCCCGTTTTCTTCTCGGCAGAGCCCCTCGTAGCGGGTCGCGGGCGAAAGCGAAGAAACACCCCGCCCGGCTAAGAAGCCTCGCCGCAGGCGGGGATTCGTGCCATAAGGGGTGTTTCCGCGTTGCCACTATCTTATAAAATCGATATCTGTGTCCCCGTATTCTTCGCCCGTGAGCCCAGCGCAGCGGGTCGCGGGCGAAAGCGAAGAAACACCCCGTCCGGCTAAGAAGCCTCGCCGCAGGCGGAGATTTGTGCCATAAGGGGTGTTTCCGCGTTGCCACTATCTTATAAAATCGATATCTGTGTCCCCGTATTCTTCGCCCGTGAGCCCAGCGCAGCGGGTCGCGGGCGAAAGCGAAGAAACACCCCGTCCGGCTAAGAAGCCTCGCCGCAGGCGGGGATTCGTGCCATAAGGGGTGTTTCCGCGTTGCCACTATCTTATAAAATCGATATTTGTGTCCCCGTATTCTTCGCCCGTGAGCCCAGCGCAGCGGGTCGCGGGCGAAAGCGAAGAAACACCCCGCCCGGCTAAGAAGCCTCGCCGTAGGCGGGGATTCGTGCCATAAGGGGTGTTTCTGAGCTGGTCCGAGTGACAGGATTCGAACCTGCGGCATCCTGCTCCCAAAGCAGGCGCGCTACCAACTGCGCTACACCCGGATGTCCATGCTGTTTTGCACAAAATTTGCATTTCATGCGATAGAGCAATACTAATTTATTATAAAAGGCATTGGCTGGTTTGTCAATGCCTTTTATACAGCTTTTGTTAGGCATTCCCGCTAAAACCGTACAATAAAATCTCTAGGCCATATCTCTGCGAGATTGCATAGTAGACCGTTTTGAGATACCGTGCTATAATAAAAAGGACTATAATTTACCTGCGGCCTGCTTGATGCGGAATGGTCAGATATAGAACCGCCATGGGAAGGAAAAAAGAGAATGATGACACGAATCAGGGGAGTCAAGGATATTGTATGCGATTTTTGTAAAGCATGGTTTGAACAGCGCGATGCAGATGCGGCAATGGCACTTTTATCTGACGGGGTGACTTTCGTCGGCACGGGGAGGAATGAATTTGCCCGAGGCAAAGCGGCAATGGACGAGTACATTCGGCAGGACATTGCAGAAATGCCGGAACCGTTTGCATGCGAGCTGTCCGTGATAAATGAGCAGCGATTGACCGCGGATGTCGGCGGGATTTCCATGGAAATCGTGCTGCAAAATTCACAGTATACTTGGCATCTGCGCGGATTTTTCACCCTGCTCGGGGCGGAGGACGGAACGTGGAAAATCATCAGCTTTCATGTGGCCGAGCCGGGAAGCAGCCAGCGAGGGAGCGAGCACTACCCCCAAACGCTGGTGATCCAAAACATTGCCCAGCAAAGGCAGGAGCTGCTAAACGATTCGCTGCCCGGCGGTATGATGGGCGGATACATAGAAACGGGTTTTCCCTTTTATTTTATCAACCGGCAAATGCTCAGCTACCTCGGCTATGAAAACGAACAAGAATTTGTGACCGATATCGGCGGATTGGTTTCAAACTGCATGCATCCGGACGACCGTGTCTTGGTCGACGAACAGGTCGCAGCCCAGCTTGCAGAATCGGAGAGCTATGTCGTTGAATATCGAATGAAGAAAAAGGACGGCTCGTATATTTGGGTGCACGATCTGGGGCGCAGGATGACGGCTGAGGACGGCAGACCGGCGATCTCCTCGGTCTGCATCGATATCACGGCGCAGCGGCAGGCGCAGGACGAGGTGCTGCGGCTTTACAACAACATTCCTGGCGCTGTTTTCCGCTGCCGGTTCGACGCGGATTTTTCTGTGATCGACGCGAACGACGGCTTATTTGAGTTTATGGGCTATACCCGGGAAGAATTTGCGGCTATGGGCAACCGGATGTCCGCCGTGATCTATCCGGAGGATCTGGCGGTCATGACGGACAAGCTGCTCGCGCAACTCGAACACAGTAATACCATACGCAATGAAAACCGCCTGATCTGCAAGGACGGCGTGATAAAATGGATCGCGATAAAGGCGCAGCTCGTTTCCGAGCAGGCGGATGCAAAATATTTTTACTGCGTATTCGTCGATATCACAGAGGAAAAACAGATGCAGGAGCGAGTGCGGGAGCTCTATGAAAAGGAACTGGCTTATTTCGTAGAAGCTTCCTCCGCAGAGGGCAGCAATCAAGGGCGCGTCAATGTCACCAAGAACCGGGTAGAGAACTATGTTTCCATTTCCGATGTATCGATCGCGCAGATTGGGGATACCTATGACCAAACGATAGAAAATTTGGCGGCTTCCGCCCTCGAAGCGCAGGTGGGGCAGGAGATATTGCAGAATTTATGCCGCGACAAGATTTTGGCCGATTACGCTGTCGGAAAAATAGAGTATCATTTTGATTTTTTGCAAAAGCAAAATGACGGCAGCGTGTTTTGGAGCAACACAAGCTTTCGCTCTTGCCGGAACCCCGAAACCGGAGATATCATCATTTTCTTTTATACGTTGGACGTTACCGAGCAGAAGCTGCAGGAGCAGCTGCTCAATAAAATCGCACAGTTCGATTATGACATCATCACCGAGATCGATTTGCTGAAAGGCGAATACCGTCTGGTCGCCCATGATGATAACTGGAGCAAGAGCATCCCGTTTCAGGGCGGCTTTCAAAAAGAAGCCCGCCTGATCGCGGAACGCAGCATGGATGCTGCGGCCCGTGAAGAGTTTTTACGCAAAGTAGACTTTACCTACATGCGTAAGCAGCTTGCCGAGACCGATTCCTATACCTTTGTGCTGGAGGTGCAGGAAGAGCGCGGTCCACGAGTCAAGAAGTTTCAGGTGTTTTATGTCAATCAGGAGCTGCACCGTGTTTGTATGACGCGGGCCGATGTGACCGATATCGTCTTGCAGGAACAGCGGCAGAAGGAGGAGCTGGCCTCGGCTTTGGTGGCGGCAGAGCAGGCAAACGCCGCAAAAAGCGACTTTTTATCCCGCATGAGCCACGAGATCCGTACCCCCATGAACGCGATCATCGGCATGAGCACCATTGCTGCGCAGTCCATCGGGGATGATGAGCAGGTGGCGGATTGCATCTCTAAAATCGGGATCTCTTCGCGGTTCCTTTTGTCTCTAATCAATGATATTTTGGATATGAGCCGGATCGAAAGCGGCAAAATGCTGCTGAAAAACGAGAAAATCCCCACAGAGGATTTTTTAAACGGCATCAATTCCATCTGCTATTCACAGGCGGATACAAAGGGCGTGGATTATGAATGCATCGTAGACGCGGTGCTGGACGACTACTATATCGGCGACGCCATGAAGCTGCAGCAGGTGCTCATCAATATCCTGTCCAATGCGATCAAGTTCACCGGTGAAGGCGGCAAAGTGACGTTCTCCGCCGCCCTGCGCAGAAAGAATAAAAACGACGCCACCATTCGCTTTATTGTAAACGATACGGGCGTCGGCATGAGCGAAGAGTTTCTCCCGCATATTTTTGAACCGTTTTCGCAGGAATCCACGGGTACGACCGCGCTTTATGGCGGCACAGGTCTGGGGCTTGCGATCTCCAAGAACATCGTGGATATGATGGACGGCAAAATCACCGTGCGCTCGATCCGGGGCATCGGCACGGAATTTACGGTGGATGTAAAGCTTGGTATCACGGAGGAAGAAAAGCTGCGCCATCACCAGAAACTTCAGGATTGCAATTTCGCGCACCTGAAAACGTTGGTTGTGGACGATGATGTTGCGGTATGCGAAAGCGCCATCGTCACCCTGCGTGAAATGGGCGTTAAGGCGGAATGGGTGGACAGCGGCCGCAAGGCTGTCGACCGGGTCACGGAGCTCAGAAGCGCGGAACAGTATTACGATATGATCTTGATCGACTGGAAGATGCCGGAGATGGACGGTATCGAGACCGCCCGCCGGATTCGCGCCATTGTCGGGCCCGAGGTCACCATCATCATCATGACCGCCTATGACTGGATCTCGATTGAGCACGAGGCTAAGCTGGCGGGCGTCAACCTGCTGATGAGCAAGCCAATGTTCAAATCCTCCTTGGTTTCGGCATTTACCAAGGCGCTGGGTCACAAGGAAGCGCTGTCGCAGCCGGAACAAAACGTGGATTTTGATTTTACGGGAAAGCGCTTGCTTTTGGCCGAGGACAACGCCATTAATACCGAGGTAGCCGTGATGCTGCTGGAGGATAAGGGCTTTCAGGTCGACACGGCGGAAAACGGTCTGCGGGCGCTGGAAATGTTCAGTAAATCTCCGGAGGGCTATTACAGCGCGATCCTAATGGATATCCGCATGCCCTTAATGGATGGACTGACGGCTACCACCAACATCCGCCACCTCAGCAACGCGGATGCGGAAAGCATCCCGATCATTGCCATGACCGCGAATGCGTTCGACGATGATATCGAAAAAAGCAAGGCGGCGGGAATGAACGCGCATCTGGCAAAGCCGATCGATCCGAAACGGCTCTATCAAACCCTATACGACTTCATGAACCCGGAACAAGATTAAATATATGCAATCGCCTAAACAGCGCCATCCGCAAATGCGGATGGCGCTGTTTGGACTGTCGAAAAATATTTTGACAGTCTGTCGCAAGAGAAGCCGGTTTGTTAAAAGAGTGAGATACATGATCAATATCATTTAGTGAAGGGAAACGCATAGGAAAAAACAAGGGATTCACCGAGATCGTAGGGCGCGATTCCTTTTTATATGCGCCGCGGCGCGAAGAGGACTTTTTGATATGTAGGAAGAGGAAGCGGCTAATTATTCGCAGCAGGGGCCTTTTCGTGGCGGTACTTGCGGTATTCGCTGGGGCTCATGCCGACATATTTGATAAAAAGCTTACTGAAGTGGCTGGTATCGGCAAAACCTGTCCGCCCGGCGATATCGGTAATGCTGATACGGGTGCTCATCAGCAACGACTGCGCCTCGCCAATACGCCGTCGGATGACGTATTGAATCAGCGAATAGTTCAGATATTTTTTAAATAAATGCGACAGATGATAGGGGCTGATATAAAACAACGCGCTGAGCTGAGCCAAGGAAAGTTCCTCGGCGTAATGCTCATCGATATAGGCCTTGATCTGCCGCATGAGCGGCTCGTCTTTCTGTGGGTTTTGGCGCGGCCAGAAGGAGATCATTTGAAGCACGTTTTCCAGTAGACAAGTCAACAGGTGACGGCAAAGCAGGCGGTCGGTCTCGGAAAAGCCGTGAATATGCGCGCAGATCAGCTGTGTCAGCTTGACGATTTCACCGAACTGCGCGGGATGATGGAACAGCGAGGGCGAACCGGGCGCGATCAGGCAATTTTGAGGCAGCTCGGGAAGGTGCAGATCGGTCAGGCCGATGCAGGCGGTAACGTAGGGTTCGCGGTCGCACGGGATCTGATCGTGGATCGAACCGGCGTTGCAAATGATAATATCGCCGCTTTCGATCAGATAGCGTTCATCCTCCACACAGTAGATGCCGTGTCCGGATACGATCAGCAAGATCTCGAGGATACGGCCGTGCTTATGCATACAGTGGATGTGATTCGCGGCCGTGGTGTTATCGACATACAACAACTGTGGTAGCGTAAGATCTTTGCGCCAAACCATTGTCTCCATAAAACGACCTCCTTGAATCGCACAGAAACCGATATTTTTATGACACTTTGATGATATCAAATTTCAAAGCGCTAAAACAAGGTATAAAACGCAATAAAATGATAATTAAAAATTGTTGAGTATGCTATATTTATTGCTGTTTTGAGCGAAGACGCAAAACAGTACAACCACAGCAGATTGCAGACAAATGGAACGGGGCGTCAGTCGACGAACCGTTTTTTTTCTATCTGCAAGGGAAAATGCGCGGGGAAATGCGCAACAAAATACAAAGGCGGCCAAAATTAAATTAAAATTCCGTGAAAACAGAGCAGGATTTTTCCTTTCGCTAAACTGGCGGTTTCGCTATAATCATACCTAAGAAAAGTAAAGAAACGATAGAGAAACGCAGAACTTAGCAAATAGAGGAAAGGTGATGACAGATGAAAAAGGTAAAAGTCGGCATCGTCGGCCTTGGGCGGCTGGGCATGCGCCACGCAAACAACCTGATGTTCCAGATTCCGAACGCGGCGCTTGTCGCCGCGTGCAGCGTACGGCCCGAAGAGGCGGCGTTTGTAAAAGATAACTGGGGCGTCCCGTCCGTGTACACCGATTTTGATCAGTTCCTGACCAATATGGAAATGGAAGCGGTTGTGATCGTGTCCCCCTCGGGGCAGCATTGCGAGCAGATCGGCAAGGCGATGGCGCGCGGTCTGCACGTATTTTCGGAAAAACCGCTGGGCGTGGATGTGCCGCAGTGCAAGCAAGCGGAGCATGCGGTCGAGGCACACCCGGAGCTAGTGTTCCAGTTGGGGTTCATGCGCCGGTTCGACCCCTCTTACGCGGCGGCCAAGCAAATGATCCGCGAAGGCAAGATCGGCAAGCCGTTTTTAGTCAAGTGTACCAGTCTGGACCCGGATTCGCGCATCGACAGCTTTTTGCCATTCGCGCCAACGAGCGGCGGTATCTTCCGCGACCTGACCGTGCACGACATTGACTTGGCGCGCTGGCTGCTGGAAAGCGATGTAAAAAAGATCACGGCGGCAGGCGGCTGCTATAAATATCAGGAGCTTGCCGACTGCGGTGATGTAGACAACGCCGTGGCGCTGATGGAGTTTAAAAACGGCACGGTCGCCCTGTTTGATTCGGGCCGTATCGCGCCGCACGGTTCGCATGTGGAGACCGAGATACAGGGCACCGAGGGTATCCTGCGCATTGCGGTGGTGCCGGAGAAAAACCGCGTGCTCATCTACGACCACACCGGCGCGGTGCAGCAATGCACCGAGGATTTTCTGGAACGCTGGCGCGAGGCGTTCCTCAATGAAATGATCGAGTTTATCAACTGTGTCAGCGAAGGACGAAAACCTGAAGTAACGGTTTACGACGGCACCAAATGTACCGAAGCGACCTATGCCGCGACCGAGGCGCTGCGCGCAGGAAAAACGGTGGAGCTGAAATAAGGAGTGGAACTGCAAATGGATTTGCATTTTGAAAAGAACCGGCCCTTTGATGTGATCGCGCTTGGCCGTGTCGGTATCGACATGTATGCGAACGACGTGAACTGCCCGATGGAGGAAATCCGTAGCTTTTCGCCGCATATCGGCGGCTCGCCCGCCAATATCGCGATCGGCACGGCGCGGCTGGGGCTGAAAACCGGATTTATCGGCAAGATCGCGCCCGACGGCTTCGGGCGGTTCATCATCTCGCGTTTTCAGCAGGCCGGTATCGACACGCGCGGCATCGTGTACGACAAAACGGGTGCGAACACCCAGATCGCGGTGTCCGAAATCCTGAGTCCGGAAAAGGCGAACATCATCTTCTACCGCGACCGCGTGGCCGATCTGAATTTAGAGCCAAACGACGTCAACGAAAGCTACATCGCACAGGCGAAAATTTTGATGATATCAGGTACGGCGCTTGCGGGCAGCCCGTCGCGGGAGGCGGTGTTTGTCGCCATCGAATATGCGATCAAGCACAATGTGCGGATCATGATGGATATCGACTACCGCCCCTTTACATGGAAAAGCCGTGAGGAGACGGCTGTTTACTACAATCTTGCTTGCGAAAAATGCGAGATTCTGCTCGGCACGCGCGAGGAGTTCAATATGATCGAGGGCATCGTCTGTCCCGGCAACCGGGACGATCAGCGTACGGCCGATCGCCTGTTCCGGGAAAAGGCCAAGGTGATCGTCGTCAAGCACGGAAAGGCCGGCTCGGCAGGCTTTCAGGCGGACGGCGCGCGGTACCCGGGCTGTATTTATCCGGCGCGGGTGATCAATACCTTCGGCGCGGGCGATTCCTACGCCGCTTCCTTCATCAGCGGGCTGCTGGACGGCTGCCGCGTGGACGAGTGCATGAAACGCGGCGCGGCGGCGTCCTCGATCGTTATTTCGCGCAACGACTGCTCGGATTCCATGCCCACCCGCGCCGAGCGGGAGGAATATATGGCGGCCCATGAGGCCGTGCAAGGAGAATAAAGGAGGCTATGAAACCATGCTTACTCTGCCGAAAAATAAATTTCAACCTTTTTTCACCGATCTGATGACAAAGGCTGTACAGCAAAATCATATTTTTGCCGGGTTTAATGTGTTTTCGCTGGACGACGCATACGAGATTGTGAAGGCGGCGGAAAAAATAGGCGCGCCCGTCATGCTGATGGTGAACAAACTGGCCGTCGACCTGTTTCCGATCGAAATGTGGGCCGATGCACTCAATATGCTGACCCGGCATGCTTCGGTACCCGTTTGCGGACATCTGGACCATACGACCGATCTTACCGTGTTGGAACGCGCCTGCAAAGCGGGTTTTGATTCGGTCATGTTCGACGGCTCCCAGCTGCCGCTTGAGGAAAATATCCGTCAGACCCGGCAGGTGGTCGAGCTGGCGCACGGACTGGGCGTCGCGGTCGAAGCCGAGATCGGCGCGGTCGGCTACTCGGACGGCGCGGGCGGCGCGGCGTATCACGCCGCAAAGACCGATCCCGCGGAAGCGGGCCGCTTTGCGCGCGAGACCGGCGTGGATTGGCTGGCGGTATCCATCGGCAATGTGCACCGTATGGAAACGCAGGACGCGGTGATCGATTTCGACCTGCTGCATGAGATCGAGCGCGAGACCGAGGTTCCGCTCGTACTGCACGGTTCGACCGGCATCAAGGACGGGGACATGCAAACGCTGCTGCCAACGCACGTGACCAAAGTCAATATCGGCACCGCGCTGCGTATGGCGTTCGGCAACACGCTGCGGCAGGAGTTTGAAAAGGACGCGGCCGCGTTCGACCGTTCCAAACTGTTCCGGCTGCCTTTGCAGCGTATCCGGGAAGAGGCGGAAAAGAAAATGACCATGCTCGGCTGCGCGGGTATCATCAAGTAACGGAAAGGACGGCAATCCTATGAAGACGATTCGTATGACGGTTGGGCAAGCGCTGGTGCGCTTTCTCGATCAGCAATATATCGAACGCGACGGCAAGGAAAACAAGTTTGTTACCGGCGTGATCGGCATTTTTGGCCACGGCAATGTGTTAGGCTTTGGCGAGGCGCTGGCGCATTATGACAATCCGGATTTTGCCTTTATCGGCGGTAAAAACGAACAGGATATGGCGCACATCGCGACCGGTTACGCCAAGCAAATGGGCCGCATGAGGATCTACGCCTGTACCTCGTCGATCGGCCCCGGCGCGGCCAACATGGTGACCGCCGCCGCGACCGCCACGGTAAACCGCATTCCCGCGCTGTATTTCCCTTCGGATGTGTACGCCACCCGCCAGCCCGATCCGGTTTTACAGCAGGTGGAGACCGCTTCCAATTATACGGTGACCACGAACGACGCCTTTCGGGCGGTGTGCAAATACTGGGACCGCGTCGACCGGCCCGAACAGCTGATGACCGCGTGCCTCAACGCGTTCCGTGTGCTGACCGATCCGGCCGAGACGGGCGCGTGCTGCATTTCGCTGCCGCAGGATGTGCAGGGAGAGGCCTATGATTTTCCGGACTACTTCTTTGGCAAGCGGGTTTGGACGGTGGACCGCCGGCCGGTCACCGAGGAACAGCTGCAAAAGCTGGCGGCGCGCCTCGCTTCCAGCAGGCGGCCGGTCGTCATCTGCGGCGGCGGTGTTGGATACGCAGACGCGGCTGCCGAACTGATGGACTTTTGCGAGACCTTCCGCGTGCCCATGGTTGAAACGGCGGCGGGCAAGGGACTGATCCCGTGGGAGAAACCCTATAACATGGGCGGCGGCGGTACGACGGGCAACGCCGCGGCAAACCGTATGCTGCAAGGGGCCGATCTGGTGCTGTCGATCGGCGCGCGCCTGAACGATTTTATCACTTGCTCCAAGGGCGGCTTCCGGGAAGACGCGACGCTGATTTCGATCAATTTGAACCGCTTTGATTCCTTTAAGATGGACGGCGTTTCCGTGCAGGCGGATGCGAAAAAAGCGCTTTCGCAGCTTACAGAAGCGTTGCGAAACGGTAACTGGCGCTCCGCCTATACGGATGAGTATGAAAAGGAAAAGGCGGCGTGGCTCGATGAGGTCGCGGCGCAAGAACGGCGAAAGGACCCGAACGGCCTGCGCATGACCGAGGTATTGCAGCAGCTCAACCGTGGGGTGGAGGAAGACGCGATCATCGTCGCCGCGTCGGGCAGTCTGCCGGGCGAGCTGCAAAAAGCTTGGCGCGTTCATAAGCCGGGCACTTATCATCTGGAATACGGCTATTCGTGCATGGGCTATGAGATCTCGGGCGCGCTGGGCGCGAAGATCGCCGCGCCGGACCAGCCGGTCTACGCGCTTCTGGGCGACGGTGTATTCTTCATGGCGCATTCGGATATTCATACCAGCTTGCAGGAGCACAAAAAGCTGATTATCATCGTTTTCGATAACATGGGACATCAATGCATCCACGAGCTGCAAACCTCAAACGGCGTTTGCTCGTTTGGAACGGATTTCCGGTATCGCAACGACCGGCCCAAGGGCTGGATCGAGGACAAGGTGCCGGTCGATTTTGCGATGATCGCACGGGGCTACGGCGCAAAGGGCTATACCGCCCGCACGCTGGAGGAATTTCAAACCGCGCTGCAAAACGCGCAGCGGGAAGAGATCACGACCCTGATCGACGTTAAAACCGAGCCGTTCTCATGGTTGCCGCGGTATGAAAGCTGGTGGCGCGTCGGTCTGGCCGAGGTATCGGAGCACGAGAGCGTGCGCAAGGCGCGCCAAGAGATCGACGAGCACTTGAAGCTGGTTCGCCAGTATTAAAGCATTTAGAAAAGGAGAAAAGACTATGCTGGATCCGAAAAAAGTACATATCGGCTGCTCGCCGATCTCCCGGATGAGCGACGACGAACCGGAGCTGGCGGGAGACATCACATGGCAGCAGACCGCTTCGGAGATCGCGCTGGGCGGTTACGAGGGGCTGGAGCTGGGCAGCGCGTACCCGACCGATCCCGCCTTGCTGAAATACGAACTCGACCTGCGCGGGCTCAAGCTTGCGAACGCGTGGTTCTCCATGCGCTTCACCCAGCGGCCGATGCAGGAAACGATCGAGCGATTCCAAAAGCACCTCGATTTTATGTCCGCCATGGGCGCGCCGGTCATCGGCGCGGGCGAATGCGGCGTGACCATTCATTTATCGGGCGACGTGCCGCTCTATCCCGCGCCGCCGCGGCTGACGGACGCGCAGTTTGATGCGCTGGCAAAGGGGCTGAACGAATGCGGCAGGCTGGCGGCGGAAAAGGGAATCCTGTTCGGTATTCATCCGCACATGGGCACCGGCGTGCAAACGGCCGGGGACATTGCACGCGTGATGGACAGCACGGACCCGGCGCTCGTCCATTTGATCCTAGACGCGGGACATACCGCCGCGGCGGGCGAGGATCCGTGCGCGCTGCTGGAAACCTATATCGGCCGTATCCCGCTCGTGCACATCAAGGACGGACGCCGGGCGGTCATGCAGCGCGTGCGGGACGAGAATATGAGCTTTCTCAAGGGTGTGACCGCCGGTATGTTCACCACCCCGGGTGACGGCGACGCGGTCGATTGGGATACGTTCTTCGGCATTCTCGACCGGCATAATTGGGGCGGCTGGGTCGTTGTGGAGGCGGAGCAGGACCCGAGCAAGGCCCACCCGCTGACCTATACGATGAACGCGCGCAAATTCCTGCGCGAAAAGATGGGATTTTAAACGGCATACGATTGAGAAAGAAGGCTTGCGCTTTATGAAAGTACCCGGTACCAAGCCCTATCATAAGGGCTATAACAGCATAGTAGAAATGGGAAATCCGGACAGATATCCGGAGATGCTGATGGATTTCGGCATTCTGATGATGAACCAAGGCCTTATTTATGAAAACCGTGAGGACAAGGAACGCGCCTACCTGCTAATCGGCGGGGTGGTGGATTTTGAGTGGGAGGGACATTGCGTGCGCGCGGGCCGCGGCATGTGGCGCGACGAGCAGCCGTGGTGCCTGTCCGTGCCAGCGGGCGTGGCCGTTAAGATCACGGGCCGCTCCGACACGGTGCAGATCGCCTGCCACGCAACGGATAACGACTGCATTTTTCCGTCCAAGCTCTATACCCCGCAGGATGTGGTGACCAAGGTGCGCGGCAAGAACGTAAATGACGACACGGCCATGCGCGTGTGGCGCACGATCATCGACCGTTCGATCAACCCGGATTCCAACCTTGTTTTAGGCGAGGATGTGCACGCGCCGGGGCGCTGGTCGGGCTATCCGAACCACTACCATCCGCAGCCGGAGATCTATTATTTCAAGTTCTATCCGTCGAACGGTTTCGGCTTGCAGCGTCTGGGAGACGACGCGGTCTATTTGGAGGACGACGAGACCGTTACCATTTATCCAAACGAGGTGCATCCCTGTGTGGGCGCGCCCGGCTATAACCTTTACTACATCTGGTGTATCCGGGACGACAAAGCAAATCCGTACATTCCGCTGTTTGAGATGCAGCACACATGGCTGCCCGGCATCTGGGTGCCGGAGAACGAAAAATATTTGCTTCCTTGAACGCTCTCTTCTTCCTCTTCTTAATTTTCTGCTGGGCCGCCCGCGGCAATGGGACCGCGGGCGGCAAAGGAAGGAGCTGAAAAATGAAAAAAGATGGCGTTACACCGTTCCGGCCGGGCTATAATCCGGTGGCTGGTCCGTCGGTTGGCGACGGTGAGCTGCAAATGGAGTTCGGTTTCCTGCTGCTTGCCGGAAAAACATGCTATGAGGACGCGTCGCACGAAGAGCGCGCGTTCCTGCTCGTGCGCGGCGACGTGACGTTCTGCTGGGATGGAAAGCGCGTGCGCGTCAAGCGCGGCTTGTGGCGGGATGACGGCCCCTTTTGCCTGCACGTGCCCGCCGGGGCGGCGGTGCGCATAGAGGGACATGCCGACCATAGCGAGCTGACCGTACACCAAACAGAAAACGAACGCGCTTTTTCCTCCCGGCTGTTGACGCCCGCGGATGCGAAAAACGTGCGCCGCGGCGCGGACACGCTGGAGGGCAGCACTGAGCGCGTGGTGCGGGATATCATATCGCAGGATAATTGCCCGGCATCCAATCTTGTGCTGGGCGAGGTAATCCTCAAGCCGGGCCGCTGGGGCGGTTATCCGAATCACTACCACCCCCAGCCTGAGGTGTTTTTCTTTCAGTATTATCCGGCAAACGGCTTCGGCATTGCGAATGTGGGAGACAAGGCGTTTGTTACGACTAACAACACGGCGGTTAAGATCACGCCGAACGCGGATCATCCCTGCGTCACAGCGCCGGGCTACTGGCAATACAGCGTATGGTGCATCCGCAACCTGCCGGGCAATCCATATGTGCGGCCAATCTTTAATGAGCGCTTTGCCGCGCTGCAAGCAGGGTGGTAAAAGGCGCCGTGTTACAGAGCGGCTGATCGGACTTTTTGATTGATAAAGGGGAGCGGTTATGGCGAATATAAGCATTTTTCCCGGGAAATATGTGCAGGGCAGAGGCGTGCTCAGCGAGCTGAAGGAGCATTTGACGGCTTTCGGCAGCCGGTTTCTCGCGGTCGTCAACCCGACGATCGGCGAAGAAACAATAGAACGGGTCACGGCGGCCCTGCGGCGGAGCCTGTCAGAGGATGAGCTTTTACTGATCGAGGGCGGCGCCGAATGCAGTACGGCGGAAATAGAGCGCGTGGCCGCATTGATCTGCGAAAAGGAATGCGACGCGGTGCTCGGAATCGGCGGCGGCAAAACATTGGACACGGCCAAGGCGGCGGCGCACTTTGCACGGGTGCCGGTCGGTATCGTGCCGACGGCGGCTTCATCAGATGCGCCGTGCTCGGCGCTCGCGGTCATCTACAATGAAAAGGGGCAGCTGGAAAGCCGCCTTCGTCTGCGGCGCAATCCCGATCTGGTTGTGATGGATACGGAGATCATCTGCCGCGCGCCCGCGCGCCTGCTTGCCGCCGGTATCGGGGATGCGTTTGCGACCTATATCGAATCACGGCGGTGCGTGCTGGCAAATGGAGACACGGTCGCGGGCGGCAAGGTATCGCTCACCGCAGGGGGCATGGCGCGGCTCTGCTGGGAAACGCTGCGGCGCGACGCACGGCGGGCCATGCAGGCGGTGCGCGCCGGCGTGTGCACGCAGGCTTTGGAAAACATAGTGGAAGCAAACACGCTGCTTTCCGGCGTGGGGTTTGAAAGCGGCGGCAAAAGCGCCGCGCATGCCATCCACGACGGTCTGACCTGGCACCCGGCCTGCCACTGCATGCATGGTGAAAAAGTAGCCTTCGGCACGCTGGCCGAGTTGGTACTGGAAAACGCGGACGAGACCGAACTGTGGGAAGCGTTCGCGTTTTTAGACGACATCGGCCTGCCGATCACGCTGGAGGATATGGGGATCGCACAGGCCGTGCCTGCTGAAATGCGCATGGTGGCCGAAAAGGCGACCGCGCCGGGCGAAAGTATTTTTAACACAAACTTGACCGTCACCGCGGACGCGGTGTATGATGCGATCCTGTTGGCCGACGCACTGGGGCACGCCTACCGGAAACGCGTTTAACAAGTGGACGGTTTCACAACACACAAAGAAGGGCATGTTGCAAATTTTCCGCAACGCGCCCTTCTTTTTTTGAGAGATTTACCGCGCCGATAGGATAAAAGCGGGCGGCATTCTCTTAAAATCAACAAGAAAATACAAATAGATAAAGTTTATCGTTAAAAACATGATGGAACTGCGCAAGATTTTCCTTTCGGAACCGTCAATATACGCCTATAATCGTATCAAGAAAGAAACATAACGCAGAGAAACGATAAAGAACAGCAATGAACGGCAAAGAATACGTGGCAAAAGAAAGGAAAGTCTTTCTTTTAAATAACTTCGTCACTATGGAAAGGAGAAAATGAGGATGAAACGGAAACTGGCAATGTTTATGGCGCTTATGATGATGGGGCTTTCGGTGGGCTGCTCGAACGGAGATACGGGCACAGACAAGACGGCGCAGCCCGACGCCGCCGCGAACACCGGCACAGCGGCGCCGGATACCGCGCAGAAAGCCGATGGCGATTATAAGCTATGCGTGATCCTAAAAACGCTGGCAACCGAGTACTGGGGCTACATAGGCGCCGGCGCAAAGCAGGCGGGCATCGATCTGGGGATCGATGTGGAGGTGATCGGCGCAGTGTCCGAAATCGCGTATGACGAGCAGATGAACATGATCGAGACCAAAATCAGCTCGGGCGAGTTTGACGGGTTTGTGATCGCGCCGTTACAGGCGGATACCGTCGCTACCCGTATCGCGGATATCACGGTGCCGGTCGTGGCGGTCGATACCAACATTGATTCCGACAAGTGCCTGTCCTTCGTCGGTACGGGCAACGAGGCGGCGGGCGAGGTAGGCGGCAAGGCGGCGGCTGAGGCCTGCGACGAGCTCGGTATCGAGAAGACCGCGGTCTGCATCATGGGCGTGCAGGGCGATACCACAACGGAGACACGGCTGGCCGGTTATAAAAAGGGCTTTGAGGGCGCGGGCGGCAAGGTGATCGAGGTACAGTACTGCGATTCTGCGCCGGACAAGGCCGCGGCCATCATGGAATCCATTTCCCAGAACTACCCGGACGGCGTGGGCGCGGTCCTCGTCAGCGGCGATGATTACGCGATTGCTGCGGCGCGCGCGGTCAAGGGAAATCCGGCTTATGAAAAGACTGTTTTTGTCGGCTTTGACGGCATCACCTCCGCGTGCGAGGCGATCTTGGACGGCCGCGAAACGCTGTCCGTCGCACAGGACGGCTTCGGCATGGGCTACAAATCCGTGGAAGCCTGCCTGAAGGCGGCAAAAGGCGAGACCATTCCCACATTCATCGACACCGGCGCTTCGATCGTCAATAAAGAAAACGCGCAGGAGCGCTACGACCTGCTTGAAAGCTACACCGCAATGCTGAAATGAGAACGGACAAGAGCGTTTCTTGCCCGTGCGCAAGGCGGCCCCGCATAAATATTTTTATGCGGGGCGCCGCTTTTCAACCGGCCCGATCGGAGCATGGAGGAGACCGCAAAATGAGTGAATATGTATTGGAACTGGAACACATGACAAAGAGCTTCCCCGGTGTGGTCGCGCTGCGCGATATGTCGCTCCGGATCAGGCCCGGCGAGGTGCACGGCCTGATCGGGGAGAACGGCGCGGGAAAGTCCACGCTTATCAAAGCGCTGACCGGCGTGCACCGCGCGGATGAGGGAAGGATTTTGATCGACGGAAAAGCGTGCAAATTTGCCGATCCCAACCAATCCAAAGCGGCGGGCATCGCCTGCGTATATCAGGAGCTGAATATCGTTAAGCTGCTGAGCGTGACCGACAACATTTTCATCAACAATCAAATAAAAAACAAGCTGGGTCTGCTCGATTACGGTGCGATGCGTAAAAAGGCTGGCGAGATCATGCACTTTTTAGGGCAGGATCTGGATGTGACCAAGCCTGCCGGATCGTTCGGCATGGGCGTGCAGCAGATGATCGAGATCGCTAAGGCGGTGCTGATAGACGCCAAGCTCATCATTATGGATGAACCGACCTCGTCTCTCGGTGAAAAAGAGGTCGCTCAGCTCATGCAGACCGTGAACGACCTGAAAAAACGCGGCATCGCCATTCTATTCGTATCACATAAGCTGGAGGAGCTGTTTGAAATCTGCGACCGCGTGACCGTTATGCGCGACGGCGAGCACATCGCGACCAAGGACATCGGCGAATGGGATAACGATTCGCTGATCACCGCGATGGTCGGCCGCACGCTGGATAATATGTATCCCAAAGCGACGGCGGAACGGGGCGGCGTTGCGCTGAAGGCCGAGCACTTAACTGCGTACGGCGTTTTGCATGACGTTTCGTTTGAAGCGCATTATGGAGAAATACTCGGCTTCGCGGGTCTGGTGGGCGCGGGACGGACCGAGACCATGCGCGCTGTTTTCGGCGCGGATCCGCTGGATGAGGGCAAGGTATTCATTGGCGGAGCGCCCGTGCATATCAGGAGCCCGCAGCAGGCGATCCGTCACCGCATCGGCTTTTTGACGGAGGACCGGAAAGGGCAGGGGCTTGTTTTGGCCCAGCCGGTCCGCACCAATCTGATTTTGGCGAATTTAAAGGGCTTTTGCAAGGGCCTGTTTCTCAATCATACACAGATCGAACAGCGCACAAAAGACAATGTGAGCGCGCTGCGCATCAAAACGCCGGGAACGGATACGATCGTGGGCCAGCTTTCCGGCGGCAACCAGCAAAAGGTGGTCATTGGCAAATGGATCAATTCGGACGCTGATATATACATTTTTGACGAACCGACGCGCGGCATTGATGTTGGCGCAAAGGTAGAGGTCTACCACGTGATGAACGATTTGGTCAAGGCGGGCAAGTGCGTCATCATGGTATCATCCGAGATGCCTGAGATATTGGGCATGAGCGACCGTGTGATCGTTATGCGGGAGGGGCGCATCATGGCCACGGTACCGCGGGGCAGCGCACATTTTAATCAGGAATCTCTGATGAAAGCCGCTTGGGGAGGGAACTTAGATGAGTAACGAACAGACCAAAAAGAATCTGAAAAAGATATTGTCCAAACTCAGCACCTTGATCGCGCTCGTCCTTTTGTGCGTCATTTTGGCGATCGCCACGCCGAACTTTTTAAAGCTCACCAACCTGATGGCGGTTTTGAAGCAGGCGACGAGCAACGCGCTTTTATGCGTCGGCATGCTGCTGTGCCTGATCACGGCCGGTATCGATCTGTCGGTTGGCGCGAATGCGATCACGGTCGGCTGTTTGATGGGTATGATGAAAAATCATGGCGTGACCAGTCCGTTTATCCTGATCGCCGTGGCCATTCTCACCGGCACGCTGATCGGTTGGATCAACGGCACCATGCTCACCCGGCTGCACCTGCCCCATCCCTTCGTTTCCACCATGGGCATGAAGAGCGTATTATGCGGCGTCGCGCTCATGCTGGTCGATTCCAAAATGGTGTCCGACTTTCCTGACGGCGTCACTTGGCTGGGTTCGGCCACGATAGGCGGCGTATTTCCGGTCGGCTTTCTTGTGGTCATTGTCATTTACGCCGCCATGCATGTTTTCTTGACGCGCACGGCGCTCGGCCGTTCGATCTACTGCGTGGGCGGCAATCCGGAGGCGGCGCGCATGTCGGGTATCAACTCGGCAAACGTGCTCACCTTTTGCTATACGCTGTCGGGATTCATGTGCGCGCTGGCCGGTATCGTGCTGGTCGGACGAACCGGTATCGCCAACGGTACCAACGCACAGCAGCCGTACGACACCGATGCGATCGCCTCCTGCATCATCGGCGGCGCGTCGTTCCTCGGCGGCAAGGGCACCATGGTGGGCACCATGATCGGCGCGCTGATCATTGCGATCATCCGAAACGGCCTGACGCTGCTTGGCGCGCAGTCGGACGCACAGTTTATCGTGATCGGCCTTGTCATTATCATTGCGGTGCTGATCGATGTGATCCGCGGATCAATGGAGGCGCGCGCCCGGCGGTTGGCGGCCAGATAGATTGTCAGTAAGATACAGATAACCATAACAGCGCCGTATCCTGCCGGTCAGGCTGGCGCTGATCAGATCGTAAAGGCGGGGATTCGTATGATATTACCGGCAGAGCGCAGGCAAAAAATAGTGGGTCTGGTCAGAGAGCGGCACGGCGTCACCTGCGTGGAGCTGTGTCAGCACTTCGGCGTGTCCCCCGGAACGGTCCGCAAGGATCTTGAAACTTTAGAGGGGCAGGGGTGGCTCAAGCGCACCTATGGCGGCGCGGTCCTGTCTGATACCGCCGGTGAAAAAACGGTGCGCGTCGGTGAGCGCGAGGTCATCAACGGCAAGGTCAAGGAACGCATCGGCGCCGCTGCCGCCGGTCTGGTCGCCGAAGGGGAAACGATTTTCATAGACGGTTCCTCTACTTCGCTTTTTGTAGCCAAGTATTTAAAGGGGCGGCAGGATCTGACCGTTATCACGAACGCCGAGCGGGTGGTGATGGAGCTATGCGATGAAGAGGGCGTTCGCGTCATTTGCACAGGGGGCGCGCTGCGTAAAAACAACCTCTCCTACGTGGGTGAAACAGCGGAAACACTGATCCGCACCGGCTTCTATGCGGATAAGACCTTTTTTTCCTGCTGCGGCATCTCCCAAAAATTTGGCGTATTCGACGCAATCGAATCCGAAGCCAATATTAAAAAGGCAATGTTTGCCTCGTCCAAGCAGACGGTGTTGCTTTGCGACAGCTCAAAATTTGAAAAGCTTGGCTTCCCGAAGCTGGCTGATTTCGATGCGGTGCAGACGATCGTCACCGACCACCAGCCGGACGAGAAATGGATGCGGCTGTTGGAAAAGTATAAGATCAAGGTATTCATCGCAGAGTGACAAAAGCAGCCGACCGTACCGAAACGGGCGGCTGCTTGCCTAACAGAGCGTGTAATCGGGATTCATATCCCAGAGGAAATAGTGCACGGAAGCGTACCAACGTGCGCGTTGCGAAAGCGCAACCTTACGTCCTGACTTTAGAAAACTATTTTGATAGAATAGAAATGGAATGAGGAAAGATGTTAAAGCGAGAAAAAACTGGACGGGTCATCGTAGAGATAGTAGAGGATGCCATACTTCTGCTATTGTGTTTAAAATGCCCTGAAAAAGTACAGAGATTGGCTCTTTGATACGGTTACATAATCTCTGCCTTTTATATTGACATGTGAAAAAGCAATTTGACTAAGTTAAGTGATTGTAGAGAATAAAAATCGACTGGAATTTTTTCTGAACATCTAGTAAAACGCAGTTTTTCAGACAGGGGTTTTTTAATACAAATTCAGCACTTGAGCCTCCGACTATATCGTAGATATAAGTCGATGGTACGCTGCTGATCTGCGGGCAATCCGCCCTTATGCTGTACGGCGCTCCATAGACAATTTCGGGACAGGCTGCTGTTTGATCAAAAGCAGAGAAAGCGATCGGTTTATCAGGCAATACGTAAGATCAATGTCACAAGTAACCCATCAATAGATGCATAAAAGACCCGGAATAGACGTTAAAACGTACTATTCTGGGCCTTTTTTATTGCGCCGTACACGCATTATATTGACCGCTTCCATATCGTGCGCGGATTATAAAAGTATACCGCGCCCTATTCTTTGTCGACTTGTTAGGAATCGGTATTGCTCGGCGGAGATTTCTTTGCATCCTTGCGAATCGCCGATGGAACACGACCACGAAATCTTTTAAATGTGCGGTTAAAGTATTGAACACTGCTAAACCCTACCGCATATGAAATCTCAGTAATACTTTGATCGGTCATTTGCAAGAGATATTCAGCCTTTTCACAGCGGTAAGCATTTAAAAATTCAAAAAATGTCATACCCATAGATTGTTTGAAAAAGGTACAAAAATAATTGGGGGAAAAACTCATAACAGCGGCAGCTGTGTCGATATGAATATCTGACGCATAGTTTTCATCGATAAAGTCCAAAACCCTCTGCAATTTATGGGCATTATAGCGCTGTTTCCGGTTAGTTTCTATGTCAGCATCCGAATCAGGGGAATATAGGCTGATATAGGAAATTATTTTAAATAAACAGCCGAGGCTATTGAGTTGATACCCTATTTCATGAAGCGACTGGTTGTGAAAAATGGTGATAATCTCGCTCGTAATTTCACTTGCAAAGCGGCTGCCATACCGCAGAATGCGCAAATTATCAGCCATGGAAAAGATAGAGAGGATATTTAGTCTCGCGTCATACATATTCAAATCCTCAAACTGAATGACCTTGACAACTGCTTCGCCATATAAAGCGTGCACATCAAAGGAGTTTAGGAAAACGAGGTCATGCTCGTCCGCGTAAAAACGATGATTGTTGATGGTAATTGTTACAGAGCCCATTGCAATATAGAGAATCTCCTGACACTTATGCCAATGCGGGAGTGTGCTGGAAGTTTGATTATATATGGTGGTCAATAGCTTAATTGGTGTCACTTGTGCGGAAATGGCACAGTCTTCCTCAAAATAACGCATTCTATTCACCGTTTCCTCTGACTAAGCAATCAACGAATATTGGAATTAATACATTATAGCAGAAAATTTATATTTGACAAAGTAAATAAATTCCTTTGCCAGCATGGTTTATATATGCTACTATATGTGCGTTCTAACATAGTGAACAAAAATGCGATAAAAAATTGTGGGATGTGATACGTAATGACAATAACATCGTAATATAATGCAAAATTAAGAAAGGATTGATGTATCTTCATATTTGGTTGGGGATTATACTAAGACCAAGGAAATGCAGTGATGATACACAAAAAGGAGGAAAATCAGATGAAAACAGCGAAAAAGTGGGCGACTTTTGCAATTTGTTCGGCGGTGATTGCTGCGATGTTAATGGGGTGCGGTGCTGACAAAACAGTGGATACATCAGATCCGGATCTAGATGCAGTGACGGAGAATGCTACAACAAATACGCCTGCTGCATCAGCGCCCGACGGTGTAAAAGTGATTTCAGATGATGCCAATACCATCCAATATGCATATGGCGATTATGAATTCTCCGTAGATAAGAATGTGGATATCCAGGATCGGGAAATTGTAGCGGTTTTTGAGAACGTTTCGATTCCATTTGCACAGCTTTTGGATAGCGGCATTACCAATGCAAAAAACGAGTACGGTATCAATGCGTACCAACTGGGCGGCACGGCATGGGATGCCACCGAAAGCATGGATATTATTGATTCCATGATCAATAAGGGTGTGGACGGTCTGATCATTGCTGCAATCGATGAAGACGCTTTTACTAAGGCGGCACACAAAGCGATGGAAGCCGGTATTCCAGTTGTGGGGTATAATTCTCCGATGACAGACACATCGGCCCGTCTCTGCACAGTGGGGGTGGATGTATATAGCGTGGCAAAATCCATAACAGACCCGTTGGTGAAAAAGGTAAATGATACATACGGCGGCGGCAAGATTTTGCTGTTTGGCGATCTTGCTTCCAATGAACCAATCAAACGGGCACAGGCGTTAAAAGACAGTGTGGCAGAATACCCGGAGGGTACCTTAGAGATCCTTGAGCTTCACACGACCGGTGACGACGCAGCAGTTTATGCGGATATTGAAAACATGATGCTGGCAAATCCAGATATCGTAGGCGCCTATTCCGTGAACGGTTTGCAGTATCTGTTTGGAAAATATCTAAAATCGAATGATATTGGCAACAACTTTGGAGATGAACCGATCTTCTGTGCGGGTCATGAGTTGTTTGAGGAGAGCCTCTACAACGTGCGTGACGGATGGGAAACCTATCTATCCAGCCAAGATCCTACCAATCAGGGTTATATGCCTGCTAAGATTTTTGCAGAGTTTTACTCTAATTATGATGTGAGTATTTTTGAAGATGTTACGTTGGAGCCGATCGTCGTGGATAAGGATAGTGTAGAGGACTATATTAAAAGGGTTGAAGCCGGAGAGATGGTGCTTTAATCTTTGAAAGTATCGACATGCGGCCTCCTTTCGGCATGTGCCGGAGGGAAGCCGCAATGTTAAAAAATCAGGAGGACCACGTTCATGTCAATTAGTTTCTTGAGAAAGATTGGTAAAAGACGCGAAATCGGTGTCTTTTGCGGTCTGATCATTATGATCGTTTTCTTTTCCATCATAACGCCCAAATTTACCCGCATGGTGAATATCCTCAATATCGTGCGGCAGGTATCCCTTACCGGTATTTTATCGATGGGCATGTCGCTGGTCATACTCTTAGGCGAAATCGACCTTTCCGCTGGCGCGGTATATTTTATGAGCGGCGTAACCTGTGCGCTGCTCGTGACAAATGGTGTACCGTTTATCCCTGCGATACTGATCAGCCTATTGGTGGGTATGTTGTTGGGCGCTGCAAATGGCTTGCTCGTAGCGAAGGTGGGGCTGCCGTCCTTTATCGCCACGCTGGGCATGACAAACGTGGCGCGTGGTTTGGGACAAACTATCTCCGGCGGTATCGTTATTTCATTGACGGCGAATTCCGTAAAAACGAGTGGGCTGGATATATTCACCTTCTTTGGCGTTGGAAAGCTTCTCGATGTTTTCCCTATGCTAGCGATTTGTTTTGCGGCGCTAGCGGTGATTACTTACTTTCTGGTACATAAAACGGTGTTTGGCTTTCGCTTAAAAGCGGTAGGTGGAAACGCCAACGCATCCAAGGTGGTAGGCGTCAATATCGATAAAATCAAGGTCATCGTATTCCTGTTTGAAGGTCTCATGGCAGCTGCGGCGGGGGTGCTGGGGTTGGCTTGGCTCGGCTCGGTACAGGGAACAACGGGCGATGGTATGGAGCTTGATGCGATTGCAGCTGTTATCATTGGAGGTACGAGTACGACCGGCGGCGAAGGCTCGATTGTCGGCACAGTCATAGGCGTACTGATCATGGGTGTACTGAAGAACGGACTGGTGCTGTTGGGTGTAACTTCGTTCGTACAGACGATCGTGGTAGGGTTGGTAGTTATCGGTTCAGTAGCATTCGATATTATCACGACCAAACGCAAGCGCTGAGTGGACGCATGGAAAGACGGTGAAAGCATGCAAGAAATGATTCGGTTTGAGCATTTATGTAAAAGCTACGGCGGTATACGCGCGCTGGATGATGTTTCGTTTTCTATTCATAAGGGCGAAGTGCATGCCATCGTGGGTGAAAACGGCGCTGGTAAATCGACGCTTATGAACATTTTGGGCGGTGTGCGCGCGGGTGATTCGGGGAAAATCTTTCTAGAAGGACAAGCAATTCGGTTTTCCTCACCGATTGAGGCGCGGCAGCGAGGAATTTCCACGGTGTTTCAGGAGTTGATGCTCTGTGAAAATCTGGATGTGGCAGGTAATATCTATTTAGGACGCGAGCTGCGAAAAGGCGCGGGGCTGGACTGGAAGGCTATGCATGCACAGGCCGCGGAAATTTTACGTTCCTATGGATTGGATTTCTCTTCGGATACGCAGCTAAAGGAACTGACCGTGGCGCAGATGCAAATGCTTGAAATAGCGCGGGCACTAAGCAGCAACGCAAAAGTGCTGATTCTAGACGAGCCGACCTCTTCTTTGACCGAGAATGAGACACGCAAGCTGTTTGATCATATTAAGCGACTCAAGCAGCAAGGAGTGACCATTCTGTTTATTTCTCACCGTCTGGAGGAAATTTTCTATATCTCCGACCGTATCAGCGTCATGCGAAACGGCGGCTATATTACAACGTTGGAGACGAAAGAAACGGATATGCAGACGGTCGTCAATTATATTGCAGGCAAAAATTTAACGCATGAAACGGTAGCGCGGCAAGATCGCACACAGATGCCGGCTGTTCTGGAGGCAATCAATTTGTCTGATGGGAAAATATTTCATCATATCTCCTTTCGGCTGCACCAAGGCGAAATTCTGGGATTCTATGGTCTGCAAGGTTCGGGACGTACAGAGATTATTGAGACGATCTACGGCTTGCGCAAACGGAAAAGCGGCTCGGTCAGGATACATGGAAAAGAGTGTGCCTTTCGGTCGGCGAACGATGCAATTAACGCCGGTATAGGCATTGTGACGGAGGATCGTAAGCTATGGGGCATTTTTTCGTTGATGTCCATACGTGAAAATATTGGAATAATCCAAAAGGAGCTGATTAAAGGGCGTTTGGGGCTGCTCAGCCATCGCAAAATGGAGAAGCTGGCGCAGCAGTATTCTGATAGTCTGCATGTAAAAACAGATACCATTGAAAACCGTATTACGAACCTTTCCGGCGGTAATCAGCAAAAGGCGCTGATCGCACGCATGCTGTCTCGCGCACCGGAAATTATTTTGATGGACGAACCAACTCGCGGCGTCGATGTGGGTGCGAAAGCGGAAATATTCACCATCATGCGAAAGCTGCGCGATCAAGGAAAATCTATGATTGTGATCAGTTCAGAAATCGAGGAGGTGATCACCGAGTGCGACCGTGTGATCGTTATGCATGAAGGCGTTATCAGCGGAGAATTGCGCGGGGCTCAAATCAGTAAAGCTAACATTTTGGAAGCAGCTTTTGCCAATACAAAAAACCGAACGACTGAAATATGATAGGAGGATTCATTCATGGAAATTAGGATTCAGGAGCTGGCGGAAGCAAAGGTTTCCGGCATCCGATATTGCAGGAAAGACGAATTGCCGTCACATAAGGAAGCGTATTTTGACTGGACAGCCTTTCCGTTAATTTCCACGCTTGACAGTACGCAAGTCACCTGCGGTTTTCTCAAGGCATGGCACTGTGTTCCGGAGTTTCACATGATCGAAACGCATCCGGATAAGGAAATCTTTTATTTTATCAAGGGGACGTGTCTGATGCTGCTTTGCGACATGAGAGACGGCGCGCCTGACTTGGATAGCGCACAGATTGTGCGTATACGCGAGGGCACCTGCGTGGAGATCGAAGGAAACAAAGCGCATTTCGTGGCGGTGCCGGATTCAGACTATTATGAGGCGCTGGTGGTAGCACCGGTACAGGAAGGGCCACGGATGGAGCTGCCGGAACCAGTTTTGGCTGTATAAAAGCGTTTTAGAAAGCAAAACGGCAAAGGAAGTATAGTAATGACAGAGCGGATAGCAAAACGGGTACAAGCGCTGTTCCAGACATCGGATGAGGCGTTTTTTTACGAGCGGGCGATCCTGTTGGAAGAGGCGTATCAGATTTACGAAAAAGAGCCGGTGGGCCGCAGATATGCGCATGCGTTTGCATATTTGCTGGATCATATCACGATTGTCGTGCATCCTGATGAACTATTGGTAGGTGCGGTCAAGGAGATCATACCCGATGTGACGCAAGAAAAAGTATATCAGCAAATTCTCGAAAAACCGGGCAATCAATTTGACATGCAGGATGGATTCGGCTTTGAAAGTCTGGGGCTGTTGCATCGCTCGGAATGGGTCAAACGGTATGCGCCGGAATGGTTTTTCTCTTACGGACATCATAAGTATTCCATTGAAAGCGTGCTGGAAAAGGGATTTGGCGGATTGCGCGCGTTTATGAGCAAACGACTGTCAAACGATCTGCTGAATGCGGAACAACGCGAGTTTTATGAAAACGGCATCATAATCTGCGACGCGATCGAACGATACGCGACGCGCACAGCCGAGACGCTACGACGGCAGGCAGTCGATCAGACAGAACAGGCACGTCGGGCGGAGCTGTTGCAAATGGCAAGGAATTTTGAGCGTATACCCATGCATCCAGCCGGTAGCTTTTATGAAGCGATTCAAACGGTGTGGTTCCTGCAAAATATCAATTCCAATATTTGCGGCGCACGCGATTATGCGTTTGGCAGCTTTGACCAATACATGTATCCCTACTATAAGAGGGACATTGCAAATGGGAAACTTACGAAGGCGTTTGCGCTGGAGCTGATCGAAAGCTTTTTCATCAAAACTAATGAAACGATAGGTTTCTGCGTCTATTTTTACAATCCGAAGCGTACGCTTTCCAACCATAGCGTACAGTATATCTACGTTGGGGGAGAGGATGAACAAGGGAACGACCGCATCAATGCACTTTCCTGGTTAATGCTGGAGGCGCAGTCGGAATTAAAACTACACCAGCCGACCTTGTACGTCCATTATCATAACAATCTGTCGCCGGCATTTCTACGTCGCGCGGTCGAAATCATTAAGGAGGGGCGTTGCGACCCGGCGTTTTATAATGACCGGGTCGTTGTGGAAGCGCTCAAGCATGCGGGCGTTGCGGAAGCGGACGCAAAACGCTTCACCCATTATGGCTGTTGCAATATCAATCTGGATTCCATGGAGGATGAGATTCGAGAAATCTGGAATATTATGCCCAAGCTTGTGGAGATCACGCTTAATAACGGCCACGATATGCTGACAGGCGAGCTACTGACCGCGGAAATATCACCGCTGGAGCAACTGACTGATATGGATGCAATCTACCGTGCGGTTAACGCCCATTTCAAAATCGCGCTGGAAAGGGCGATAGGCGTGACCGCTCGGGCGGATGCGGTCTGCAGGGAGAAAAAGACATTCTCCTTTGAATCGCTATTGCTGCCGTACTGCCTTGAAAACGGCGTTGATATGACAAAAAAAACGCAGTATAAGCACTGTAACGTGCACGCATGCGGCATGGCAACGGCGGGCGATTCCCTTTATGCGATCGATCGGCTGGTGTTTCGGGAAAAACGGCTGACGCTTCCTCAGCTTACCGATATCTTAAAGAGCAACTGGCAAGGGCAAGAGCAGCTTCAGGAAGAGGTGTACAGCACCTTTCCGAAGTTTGGAAACGATAATGACGATGTGGATCGTTTTACCGTTCGGTTGGCTAACGATTTTGTGCAGGAGGTCGCGCGCCATTCACCGATTCCCAATGAGCCGGATGGCTACGACCGATTACTGTTCCCCACGATTTATACGCTGAATCAGGCGATCGATATGGGCCGGGTGACGGCGGCTTCCGCGGATGGACGCAGCGCGGGGGATACCATATCAGAAAATCAGTCTCCCACTTATGGCGTTGACAGCTGCGGACCCACCGCATTCCTCAATTCAGTGGCAAAGTTACCATTCGAGTACACGGCAGGCGGCGGACTAAATTTCAGCATCCAGCCTGAACTAGTGCGCGGCGAAATCGGAACTGAGAATTTAATGCGGCTGATAAAGGGGTATTTTGAGCAGGGCGGCCTTCATATCCAAATTATGATCACAGACGAAAAGGTGCTGGAGGATGCACGGCAAAACCCGGAGATGCACCGGAATCTGCTGGTTCGTGTAACCGGTTATAGCGCCTATTTCGTGGTTTTGTCACCCGATCTACAGGAAGAGATCATTAACCGTACGAAAAAAAGTGGGGGAAGACATGAGGGGACGCATATTTGATATCCAGCGTTTCAGTACTGGTGATGGGCCGGGCATTCGTACCACGATTTTCTGTAAAGGCTGTCCACTGAATTGCGCATGGTGTCACAATCCGGAATCGCAGGTGTATGCCCCCGAGTTGCGCTATCGAGGACAGAGTTGTATCGGCTGTGGGCGGTGCGCAGCGGTTTGCAGGCAAGCCGTTCATTCGTTTATCACAACGGTACAGCACCGAATCGATCGCAAGCAATGCGTGGTTTGCGGCGATTGTGCTCGGGCCTGTCCCACTGGCGCGCTCCGTATAGCGGGCGAAGACATGGAGGTTGACGCAATCGTAAAGCAAGCGCTGCGGGATAAACCTTATTATGGCGATAACGGCGGCGTTACGCTGTCGGGTGGAGAACCAACGATGCAGCCGGCTTTTTCGCTGGAATTATTGCGCAAGCTGAAGCAAGCTCATCTTCATACCGCGCTTGATACCTGTGGTTATTGCAAATGGAGTGATTTAGAACCGTTGTTGCCCTATACGGATCTGGTGCTGTATGATTTAAAGCATATGGATTCGGAGATGCACAGCCGAATGACAGGAGTGGACAATTCGCTGATCTTAACCAATTTTCAAAGGATTCAAGCGTGGGAAACCCCAATATGGGTGCGTGTTCCGCTGATTCCGGACTATAACGATTCGGAAGAAAACGCAAGGGCGCTTGGAGTGTTCCTAAAACCATACCCGCAGGTTAAGGTGGATATTTTACCCTACCATGGCTATGGGGAACCTAAATATCAAGAAATTGGACGTACCTATCACATGAAAAACAATACCGTGCCAACGGACGAAGCAGTAAATCGTTTTGCGGCTGCTGTGGAGAAGCAGCGAAATGCACTAAGCTAAAGGAGGACGACCCTATGCAAATGATAATCGGCGGTCGAAAAGCCGATTCGGCGGACGGAAAAACGTTTGATGTTATCGCACCCGCGACGATGCAGGTGATCGACAGCGTGCCGTCCGCTGCCAAAACAGATGTCGACCGCGCGGTGGCATACGCACGGTTGGGTGCAAAAGAGTGGGCGGCTGTGCCGCTATATGAACGAATTCAAACGGTTTACCGCTTTGCGGATCTACTGGAGCAGCCGGAGCATTTCCAACGGTTAGTAGAATTTGAGTGCACGGAAAATGGAAAGCCCATCCGCATGGCTGAGGAGGATATTCACGTGAGCGCATATATATGCCGTGCGTTTGCGGAGAAAGCTCGCAACTTTTCGGGCGATATGATCCCCAGTGAATGCGAAGAGGGGACAAAGGACGATTTGATCCTGACCCTTTATGAGCCGCTTGGCGTGGTGGCGTGCATCGTACCGTTCAATTACCCGACCAACCTTTATTGCTTCAAGGCCATACCTGCGCTGCTGATGGGCAACGCAGTGATTGTCAAGCCTGCATCGGACACCCCGCTGGCCAACATCTACATTACCGAGCTGCTGCTGAAGGCCGGCGTTCTACCGAACGCGATTCAGATCGTGACGGGCGGCGGAGGAACAGTCGGAAACTGGCTGACTGATCACCCGGACATAGATGCGGTCAGCGTAACCGGCAGCTGTCAGGCGGGCAAACAGATCATGACCAACTGCGCCAAGCATTTGCACCACTGCCATATGGAGTTGGGAGGCAATGATCCGCTCATTGTTTTCGACGATTGTGATCTCGACCTTGCTATTCAGGAGACCGTTGCCGGGCGGATAGGCAACGCAGGTCAAACCTGCTGTGCGAGCAAGCGTTATATCGTGCAGAACACCATTCGTCCGCAGTTTGTCGAGAAGCTAAAAACCGCGCTTGAGCAGGTGAAAACCGGCGATTTGTACGATTATGATACCGACATGGGACCGGTTATCAGCAAAAAGGCCGCGATCGAGGTGGAACAGCAAATTCAAAAGACAATCGAACAGGGTGCGTTCTGTGTGTGCGGAGGGCATCGCTACAAGCACACCTACATTGAGCCTACGCTGCTGGACGCGGTGACCACTGATATGGATGTGGCGCACGATATGGAAATTTTTGGACCAGTGTTCCCGGTCATCGGCTTTGACACAATCGATGAAGCGCTTGCAATCGCCAATGACATCCCTTATGGTCTGCAAAGCGCGGTCATGACGAATGATATTAAGAAGGCGCTGTATGTCGCCAGACGGATGGAAGCGGGAGCGTGCATCATCAACGGTAGCTCGAACTACCGCCACAACCATCAAGCATTCGGCGGCCGCAAAATGACCGGCATTGGCGGGCACGAAGGCGTATCCTATACGCTCGCCGAAATGTGCAACACCAAAACTATTGCGCTAAAGCGTATTTTTGATACGAAAGGAATCGGGTGACCTATGGAAGTTTCAGCGCAAACCTGTGCCCGGTTGAGATGCAATGTACTGACCATGCTACACGCGGCGGGCTCAGGTCATGCGGGAGGTTCGCTTTCATGCATCGAGTTGCTGACGGCGCTTTATGGAGAAATTATGCGGGTCGACCCAAGACATCCCACCGCCCCAGACCGCGATCGCTTCGTATTGTCCAAGGGACACGCCGCGCCCGCCCTCTATGCGGTACTGGCAGAGATGGGGTATTTCCCAAAGGAAGATATGCAAACGCTGCGCCGTTTGGGCAGCCGTTTACAGGGACATCCGGACAAAAACAAGCTGCCCGGCATCGATATGTCTACCGGTTCGCTGGGGCAGGGCTTTTCCATCGCGGTCGGTATGGCGTTAGGAGCCAAACGATCGGGCAGTCCGGCTCATGTGTTTACGCTGACAGGGGATGGCGAGCAGCAAGAGGGTCTTTGCTGGGAGGCCGCGATGGCTGCCGCGCACTACCATTTGGACAACCTCACTGTGCTGGTTGACTGGAACGGCTTGCAAATTGACGGTGCAAATGACGAAGTCATGAGCCTTGGCGATCTGGCTGCAAAATATCGCGCGTTTGGGTTTACCGTATATGATGTGGATGGGCATGATCTGGATGCGATTGTGCATGCGCTGCATGGAAGCGGTTTCGGTAAGCCGAGATGCTTACTGGCGCATACGGTGAAGGGCAAGGGGGTGTCCTTCTATGAAAATCAAGTGGGTTCACACGGCGTGGTACCAAACGAAAAACAGCTTGCTGCGGCATTGGCCGAACTGCAAAAGGGGGCGTAAGAATGGCGGAGCTGATTGCGACCCGGGCGGCCTATGGCGAGACGCTTGTCCGACTGGGTGCGGAAAACCCTAGGCTCGTCGTGCTCGACGCCGACCTTGCGCACGCGACTATGACCAAGCATTTTGCAAAAGCCTTTCCTGAACGTTTTTTTAACGTTGGTATTGCGGAAGCTAACATGACCGATGTGGCCGCCGGCCTGTCGTCTATGGGGTATGTGCCCGTTGTTTCCACGTTTGCAGTGTTTGGAACCGGCCGTAATTTTGAACAGATTCGCAACGCTGTCTGCTATCCAAAAGCTAACGTGAAGTTAGCCATGACGCATGCGGGCATTAGCGTTGGGCCGGACGGCGGCAGTCACCAGTCTGTAGAAGATTTGGCTTTGATGCGATCGCTGCCGAATATGACTGTTTTATGCCCTGCCGATGCACGGGAAACGGAAAAAGCACTTCGCGCCGTTTTGCAAATGGACGGGCCCGCCTATCTGCGGCTGAGCCGTATGCCTTCCAGAGTGCTGCCGGATCAACCCTTTACCATAGGGAAAATAAATTGCCTGAGACAAGGCCGAGACAGCGCGATTTTTACCTGCGGTATCATGGTGGAGCGCGCGTTGGACGCGGCGGAAATCCTTTTGACGCAAGGAATCGACATTGCCGTATACAATGTGCACACGATCAAGCCGATAGACGTTGCGGTCGTGCATGCCTGCACCGCGAGATATGAACGTATCTTGACGCTGGAAGAACATTCAGTCATAGGAGGCTTAGGTGATGCGGTAGCGGCGGTGCTATGTGAACACGGTGGCTGCCGTCTGAAAAAGCTGGGTTTACAGGATACCTTCGGACAATCCGGCCAGCCGGAAGAACTGCTGCATCATTATCGTTTGGACGCTGAGAGTATCGCAGCAGACGCGGCAGCATTTCTTAAATAGTTTTCTTCCTCTCTTCTCCTTTATTTAGCGCTGCTTTAAAGTAGTGCTAAACAATAAGGGCGGCACTTCATCGGGTGCCGCCCTTATTGTATTGTATTTGGTTAAGGCTGTAAGCCTATGTAGAAACACGACCGGTAGGGAGTATTCCCATGAACAATTACCATTTGCGGACCGAAAAGTGCGCCGCAAGAAAAAAGATGCGGCAGATAAAAAAGACGAATCGTTCTTTTGTTTTTGCTGTATACAGAAAAATAGGCTGCGATATTTAAGGATGGTATATGGCTAAGTAATAAAAAACTGCACTCTATCATGATGATAAAGTGCAGTTTTTTTGGTGGACCTGAAGAGATTCGAACTCTCGACCTCTCGGATGCGAACCGAACGCTCTCCCAACTGAGCTACAGGCCCATATTCAAGTGAATCAAAGGAGTTTTTGGGGAAGTCTGCCGTAGTCCCTTGACAAGTAATAATTATATCGGTAGAATAGGTCTATGTCAAGCATTTTTTTCAGTTTGACGAAAAAAGCGCGTATCAGCCAGATGCGCCAAAAGGAGAATGATAATGAATAACAGCGAAAAGACCATGGAAAAGATCGTCGCACTTTGCAAGGGGCGCGGTTTTGTGTACGCGGGCAGCGAGATTTACGGCGGCCTCGCAAACACTTGGGACTACGGCCCCCTTGGCGTGGAGTTTAAAAACAACGTCAAGGCCGCATGGCGAAAGAAGTTCGTGCAGGAATCGCCGTATAACGTCGGTTTGGACGCGGCTATCCTGATGAACCCGACTGCTTGGGTCGCTTCGGGTCACGTGGGCGGCTTTTCCGATCCGCTGATGGATTGCAAGGACTGCAAGACCCGCCACCGCGCCGATCAACTGATCGAAGATACGACCGGCGAAAACCCGGCCGGCTGGTCCAACCAAAAAATGCTCGAATACATCAACGAGCACCAGATCGCGTGCCCGAACTGCGGCGGCCATAACTTTACCGATATCCGCCAGTTCAACCTGATGTTTAAAACCTTTCAGGGTGTTACCGAAAACGCAAAGAACGAAATCTACCTGCGCCCAGAGACCGCGCAGGGCATTTTCGTCAACTTCCAGAACATTCAGCGCACCACGCGCAGAAAGATTCCGTTCGGCGTAGGTCAGGTGGGCAAGTCTTTCCGCAACGAGATCACCCCCGGGCAACTTCACGTTCCGTACCCGCGAGTTCGAGCAGATGGAGCTGGAGTTTTTCTGCAAGCCCGGTACCGACCTTGAATGGTTTAAGTACTGGAAGGATTACTGCCACAACTGGCTGCTCTCGCTGGGCATGAAGGATGAGAACCTGCGCCTGCGCGATCACGACCCGGAGGAGCTTTCCCACTACTCCAACGCCACCACCGATATCGAGTTTATGTTCCCGTTCGGCTGGGGCGAGCTGTGGGGTATTGCGGACCGTACCGACTTTGACCTGACCCAGCACCAGAACACCTCGGGCGTATCCATGGAATACTTCGATCAGGAAGCGAACGAGAAGTATATCCCGTACGTGATCGAGCCTTCGCTCGGCGCCGACCGCGTCGCTCTCGCGTTCCTGTGCGAAGCGTACGACGAGGAGGTCGTCGGTCAGGATAAGAACGGCAAGGACGATATCCGCACCGTGCTGCGCCTGCATCCGGCGCTCGCACCGTTTAAGGCCGCCGTGCTGCCGCTTTCCAAGAAGCTGTCCGAGCAGGCCCAGCCTGTCTGGGAAAAGCTGGCCCAGAAGTGGAACGTCGACTTTGACGACGCCGGATCGATCGGCAAGCGTTACCGCCGCGAGGACGAGATCGGCACGCCATACTGCATCACGGTCGACTTTGAGACCGCTGAGGATAACTGCGTGACCGTGCGCGACCGCGACAGCATGGAGCAGGAGCGCGTTAAAATCGACGACCTGACCCATTACCTCGCCAAGAAACTGGCATATTAAGAAGCAAAAAAAGCGCCTTTCCCGTTTATGAGGGAAAGGCGCTTTTTTGCGGGTGCCGCGGCTCCGGTCAGCATTCACGGGGCGTGATCCGTGGAGGACGACTTTTCGCTTTCCGCTTGGCGAAAGTCCTTCGGCTTGACGCCGGTAAGCTTTTTGAAAATGCGTGAAAAGTACACCGGATCGGGAATGCCAACGCGCTCCGCGACTTCATAGGTTTTCAGTCCGGTCGTGAGCAGCAGCGTTTTCGCTTCTTCAATGCGTACATTCTGCACATAGGTGCTCAAATTTTCGCCGACCTCGCGCTTAAAAAGCTTGCTTAAGTAGCTGGGGCTGAGATACACTTGACCCGCCAGACTTTCGAGGGAAAGCTCCTCGGCGTAGTGCTGCGCGATATAAGCCTTGACCGAACGGATCAGTCCGTCCGCGTCCGCGGTGTCGCCGCCGGTCAGATCGAGCATTTGCTGAACGAAGGACAGCATATTTTGTTCAAGCGCTTCAGGGGAGCCGCCATCGATCAGCTTTTTCAGCGCGGGCAGGCTGCTTTCCGAAAGGTAGCCCTCGGTATCTGGCAAAAAAAGCAGACTGATACAGAACTGATGGATGTAAACACAAATGTTGCGCACCGTTTCCACGGGCAGTTTGTTTTCGCGCATGTAGGCGAATAGGCGGCGCAGGATATCGAGCGCGACCGTGCGCTGCCTGTTCTCAATCGCCGACTTGAGCAGCCGCAAATCGGAAAAGGTGCGTTCCGTCACCTGCTGCGGGATGGCGGGCATATCCTCAAAACACATGACAGGCCGTTCCGGCGAGTACTGCGCGAACTGGACGGCTTGCTCGGCCTGTTCGGCGGCGTCCGCCATCATCAGGGGATCGCAGCAGTGCAGGCTGACGCCGATGGACAGGGAAAAGCGGGGCAGACTGCCGATGATATCGACGGTTTCGACGCAGAGCGCTTCCAGCGTGGCGGATTCCGGCGCGCATACGACCGCGTAGCACATTTGATCGCCGCGCGGCACAAAGTGGACGGGGTATTCTTCCAAACACTCGGTCAGCACCTCCTGCGATTGCCGCAGGTAGGAGAGAAAATCGGATTCATCCTTCTCCGGGGCGAGGGGGGCGATATCCAGCCGCAGAACATAGTAGCTGGTCAGATCGAGACCGAGCTGCGCCATGCGGTTCAGCGCGAACAGATGGGACAGATCGACCCGATGGATCAGATCGTGCAGCAGCATGCCGCGCTCCAAACGCAGCGTCTGTTCGGATTGGTTCGCGAGCGCCCGCTCAAGCTCTTGACTGGATCGCTCCTGAAGAATGCGGGCCTTGGCCTTTTCGATCGCCTGTGTCAGGCTTTCGACCGAGGTCGGCTTTAAGACAAAATCCACCACGCGGTATTCGATCGCCCGCTGCGCGTATTCAAAATCGGGAAAACCGGTCAGGATGATGACCTGAATGCGTGGGTATTCTTCGCTGAGCCGCCGCGCCAGCTCCAAACCGTCCATGCCGGGCATGCGGATATCGCTGATGACGATATCGGGCTCGATATGGGCGATCTGTTCGATCGCGTCGATGCCGTCCTCCGCCTGCGCGGCGATCGTGCAATCGAGCGATTCCCAGCGGATGCAGTGGATCAGTCCTTTGCGGATCGCGGCTTCATTGTCAACAATCATCACTTTCAGCATCAGGGGCGCTCCTTTCTTCGGGTGAGGGGCCGCGGTCTACCGGCAGCGTGAGCAGGATATCGGTTCCGCGGCCGGGGGAAGAGGTCACCTGCATGCCGTATTGCCGCCCGTAAAGCAGTTGGATACGGCGGTTGATGTTGCCGAGCGCCACGTGGTTGTGGCGTGTGCTTTCATCGGCGCTTTCGGATATATCGAGGTTGACGAGCGACGGGTCGAAACCGATGCCGTCGTCCGACACGCGGATGCACATCGCTTCGGTCTCCTCCCAGATGCTGACGCGCACGGTGCCGCCGCCCCGCTTGTTTTCCAGCCCGTGCACAATGCTGTTTTCGACCAGCGGCTGAATGGTCAGCTTGGGCAGGTAATAGCCAAGCATGTCGGGATCCTCCAGATCGATCGAGTAGTTCAGCTTGTCCTCAAAACGCTCCTTTTGCAATTCCAGATAATAGCGCACGTAGCGCAGTTCCTCTTGCAGCGAGATGGTCTGTTTGTTTTTGTGCGTGATGTTGGCGCGCATCAGCTGGGCGAGGTTGGATACCGTGTGGCAGATGCCGGGTTCGCCCGCGGCCAGACACCGCATGTTGATCAGTTCCAGTACATTAAAGATGAAGTGGGGACGGATTTGGGATTCCAATAGGTTGAATTCCGCGTCCCGCAGCAAAAGACCCTTTTCGTATACCTCGTCGAACAGCTCTTCCAGACGGTCGGCCATGTCGTTAAAGGTCTCCGCCATGCGTTCGGTTTCGCGGTAGGGCGTGTCCTCCATGCGGGCGGTCAGGTCGCCGGTCGCAAGGCGGTCGATCTTTTGCAGCATCTGCCGCACGGGCTTATAGACCAGATAAAGCACGCCCGCGCCGAGCAGCAGTGTGATGACCAGCACAACGGCGGTAAAGAAAACGTATACCTTGACCGTCTCATTGGTCGTTTCAAAAATTTCGCTCTTGGGCACAAAAATATCGACTTGCACGCGGCTGGGGGAGAGCACGCGGCTGGCGTGGTAGTAGGATTTGCCCTCGACGTCGAGATAACCTTCGCCCGCGTCCGTCGCGGCGGTAGAGAACGCCTCGCTGTCCGGCGCGGCGAGCACGCGGCCGTCCGTCGAGCGGAGCAGCACCGCGGCCTGCTGATAGATCGAATCGATATAAGAGGTATCGACCAAGTGCGCCGCGTTCAGTTCGATAATCACCTTGCCAAGCGGGACCATGGTTTCCAGATCGAGAAAGTCGACGATAAAATAGCAATAGTCCGGCTGGTCGGGCAGGGTGTACAGGTCGCGCGCGGAGTTTTCCGTGCCGCATTGCTCATACACGTTCAAAATACGGTTGGCCGTGCCCAGAAAAATGCCGCTGCGCAGCAGCGACAGGTACTGACGCCCGTTTTTGACTAAATAGATGCCGGTGACCACGCTGGGATCGAGCTGATTGCCGAGAAAAAACGCGCGGCTGAGTCCCTCTTCCACGGCGAGCCGTTCCAGCTGATCGGGCATATCCTCGCGGCGCATGATGCTTTGCGTGCGGTCGTCGCTCATCAGATAATAAATGCTGTTGCGCAGCGTGTCAAGAATAGAGCTGCTGTGGTCGGCAAACTGATCGAGGTAGAAGGTAACGGTTTCCCGCGCGGTATTTTCCAGACGCGTGGAGACCGATGTGGTAAAATAAATGATAGAGCATAAAACCGGAACCACGACGAGCGCGCAGCACAGTACGACGGCGATCAGCGTAAGCGGCAGTTTCTTTCTCTTCGCTTTCATGCGGCGGTCTCCCTTCGGTAGTGGCGGCTCCTACTGTACCTCAGCGGCGGGCGAAAACATAGCGGTCAGCTCTTACTAATGTGCCGCTGGTGCTATAGTCATTTAATAAGTGGTATAATGGCCGTTCGCGGCCATTATACCACAGCGGCAAGCATTTTCGAAGTGTTAAAATACACTTATGCGCCGCTGGTGGTATAATTAATTTAATCAAAGTATAATAGCCGTTTTGCGGCTATTATACCATAGTTGCGTGCCCAAGGGAATAGCCAAGGGCGCGCGTCCGGTCAGATGGGACAAGATTTTACTAGGAACAGTGCAAGAAAAGTCTGTTTTTAAAAATACCGGCGCGGCCGGCGCGCAGGCGGGCAGGGAACAGAGCGGAATAATCCCAGTTTTGCGCCGCAGCATGAATTGTATGGTGCGCGGCTAAACGATATAATAAATCCATCAAAGGGGGAGCGGATGAAAAGACGCTCCAGAGAAAAAAGGAGGAACCCATTCATGAAGAAGAGAATGCTAGCGCTCATTTCGGCAGCGGCAATCATGGCGACCCTGCTCACCGGCTGCGGTGGGGACGGCAAACAGGGCGAGGCGGAACCGAACGCCGCCGGTGGCGACGGCGTGGTCACCATCAATTACCCGACGTTCCAGTGCGGCGTGAACACGGCGGCGACCGTGGTGGCCAAGCTGGTAGAGGAATTCAACGCGGAATATGCCGGCAAGTACCAGATCAAGCTGGAAGAAGTGCCGGGCGATGCAAACTATGTCGATAAGATTAAGGTACAGCTCGGCACGGGCGACCTGCCGCCGGTGGTTTACGGCGCGGGCTACAACCTGCTTGATCTGGCGCTGGCCAAGGATCTGGTCGTCGACCTGACCGATGCGGTCAACGCCGACCCCGAGTGGAAGGCGCTTTATTCGGAGGCGGCGCTCAACACCAACAGCCGCGACGGCAAAATCTATGCTTCGTCTGTCGAAGGCTCGGTCGTAGGCTACTTCTATAACAAGGAACTGTTCGAGCAGGCCGGCATCAAGGAGCCCGCCAAGACTTGGGACGAGTTCTTCCAGCAGTGCGACACGCTCAAGGCCGCGGGCATTACGCCGCTCGCGCTCGACACCGCGGATTCCGCTTGGGTCACGCAGCTTTGGTGGGGCGCCATGGTCGCTACCTCGGGCGACGAAGGCCTGAAGTTCATGCAGACCATGAACCCGACCGATTACAATTTCCCCGCCATGGAAGACGCTGTGGGCAAGGTGCAGAAGATGCTCAAGGACTATACCACGCTTGACGCGATCGGCGGCAAGTATGAGCATGCGGCCAACAACTTCCTCTCCGGTCAGGCCGCGATGATCGCGAACGGTCCTTGGATGATCGGCGATTTCTCCGATACCACCAAGACCACCGCGGACTTTGCCGAAAAGGTCGGCTCCGCAATCTATCCGGACAGCTTCGTATACGACGCGCCGATCCAAGGCTACTTTGTCACCAAGCAGGACGATCCCAAGGTGGAGGAAGCCGCGATCGCGATGGTCAAGTTCTTCACCTCCGCCCATGCACAGCAGCTCGGTCTTGAAATGCAGGGCATGGTACCCGCTTCCTCTACCGTAGAGGTATCCGCGGAAGCCGAAAGCAAATACCCGTTGCTGGTTGAATTTCTGGGTCAGGCCGCTGACGCGACCGTACGTACCGACAACATGCAGGCGACGATGTTCTCCAACCTGCTGGACGTAGTCAGCCAAGAGCTGCCGCGCCTGTATTCGACCGACCTCGATCCCGCCGGCTTCTGTCAGGCGCTGACCGACGCAGCCGCGAAGAATCAGTAAGACAAACCTTCACCCCCGAAAAAGGTACGGCAAAGGGGCCCCGCGGAAATGCTCCGCCGGGTCCCTTTTGCTGACAGGAAAGGAATGAAACGCACGTGAAAATTAAAAAAGGGTGGATTCCCGTCTTTCTGCTGCCCGCCGTCGTGCTGTTCCTGCTGATCTATGCGGTGCCGCTCATCATGGTGTTCGCCACCTCGATGTTCGACTACCGGCTGACCGGTCAGGGTATGACGTTTATTGGCTTTGATAACTACATCCGCCTGTTCCACGACCCGGATTTCTTCCAAGCGCTGACCAATACGGTCGTGTGGATCGGCATACAGTGCATCGTGCACGTGGCGCTGGGCACGTTTATCGCGCTGATCCTTTATAAAAAGCCGCGCGGCTGGAAATTTGTCCGTACCGCGTACATGGTGCCGAATATTATCTCGAACGCCGCGATCGGCATGATCTTCCTGAACATTTTCAACCCGCAGTTCGGCGTGATCAATTCGGTGCTCAAGGCGGTCGGGCTGGAAAGCCTGACGCACAACTGGTTGATGGATTCCTCCACGGCGTTCCCCTCGGTCACGCTGATCTGGGTGCTGTTCGCGGGCTACACGACAACGCTGGTACTCGCGCAGGCGCTTTCCATTGACGAATCTGTTTTAGAGGCCGCCCGCGTGGACGGCGCGACGCCCTTCCAGACCGATGTGTTCGTCGTGCTGCCGCTGCTGAAAAAGATCATTGGCACCACCATGGTCATGGCGGCGACCTATATGCTGCAAATGTTCGATCTGATCTACATTACGACCAACGGCGGCCCGGGCAAGGCGACGACCAACCTGCCGCTTTTGCTCTACGGCGTGTATAAGGGCGAAAACAACTATGGCTACGCCAACACGATCGGCGTGTTTATCGTTGTGATCGGCATCGTCGCGATGACGGTCATCAATAAGGCGCTCAAAGTCAACGAAGAGGATTATTAAGGAGGCGGCGAAACGTGAAAATTGCTCAAATGAATACAAAAGAGCGCGTTTTGTGCGTGCTTAAACACATTTTCCTCACCCTGTGCGTGTTCGTCGCACTGTTCCCGATCGTGTGGGTCATCATGTCCTCATTCAAGACAAACGCCGAAATATTGTCAAACGGCGTGGCGCTGCCCAAAAGCTTCAGCTTTGTCGGCTATAAGGACGCGCTGACGATCTCACCGATTCTCAGCTACTTTGGACACAGCGTGATCATCACGGTCGCGGCGACCGCTATGAACGTGCTGTTCCTCGCAATGGCGGCTTACGTGTTCGCGCGCTGCCGCTTCAAGGGCAGGGACGTGCTGTATTTCGTCCTGTCGCTCGCGATGGTCATCCCGATGACGGCGCTGCTGCATCCGGTGTACAGCGTCGTGCAGACGCTGGGCCTGTACGATACCAAGGCGGGGCTGATACTGGTGTACACCGCGCTCAACCTGCCGATGAGTCTGCTCATTCTGCGCGGCACGTTCCTATCGATCCCCAAGGCGCTGGAGGAAGCCGCCTATGTGGACGGCGCGGGCTTTGTGCGCACCTTCTTCCAGATCATGATGCCGTGCGCAAAGGGCGGCCTTACTTCGGCGGCCGTTCTGGCTTTCCTCAATTCATGGAATGAATTTACGTTCGCCTTGGTGCTGACTAGCGGCCAGTCCGCGCGCACGCTGCCCCTGTCGCTGAGCTACTTCACCGCGCAGTTCAGCTTTAACTACACGGCGATGTTCGCCGCGGTCACGATCGCGGTCATCCCGTCCATAATCGTGTTCGCGGTGTTCCAGGAGCAGGTCGTATCCAGCCTGACCGCCGGCTCCGTGAAGGAATGAGAAAGGGAGAAGCAAGATGGCAAGTATAACGCTCAAAAATATCGATAAGACCTACCCCGGTGACGTAAAGGTCATTGAAAACCTGAATCTCGAGATCAAGGATAAGGAATTTATCATTCTCGTCGGCCCGTCGGGCTGCGGCAAATCGACGACGCTGCGCATGATCGCGGGGCTGGAGGAAATCACGGGCGGCGAGCTTTCGATCGGCGACCGCGTGGTGAACGACGTAGCGCCCAAGGATCGCGATATCGCGATGGTATTCCAAAACTACGCGCTATATCCGCATATGACGGTGTATAAAAACATGGCGTTCGCGCTTTCGCTCCGCAAAGAGAGCAAGGAAGTGATCGACAAAAAAGTGCATGAGGCCGCCAAAATCCTCGACATCGAGCATTTGCTCAACCGCAAGCCCAAGGCGCTTTCGGGCGGCCAGCGGCAGCGCGTCGCATTGGGCCGCGCCATGGTGCGCGATCCCGCGGTTTTCCTGCTCGACGAGCCGCTTTCCAATCTGGACGCGAAGCTGCGCACCCAGATGCGCACCGAGATCACCAAGCTGCACAAGCGGCTTGAGACCACGTTTGTCTACGTGACCCATGATCAGACCGAAGCCATGACCATGGGCGACCGCATCGTCGTGATGAAGGACGGCGTGATCCAGCAGGTCGATACGCCGCAGAACCTGTACGACAGTCCCTGCAATCTTTTTGTCGCGGGCTTCATCGGTTCGCCGCAGATGAACTTTATCGATGCGACGCTGACGAAGAAAGACGGGGCCTATTGTGTCGATTTTGGTCCCTATTCCATCCCGCTGCACGAGGGCATGGCCGACCGCGCCGATCTGACCGCCTACGAAGGCAAGCCGGTCGTGCTAGGCGTACGGCCCGAGGACCTGCACACCGAGCCCGCCTTCCTTGACGCTTCGAGGGAGAGCGTGATCGAGCTGCACGTTGATCTGGCCGAGCTGATGGGCGCGGAGATCTATCTGTACGGCGATACCGCCGGCGTGCCGCTCACCGTGCGCGCGCCCAGCCGTGTGCAGGCCCGTGCGGGCGACACCGTGCGCCTTGCGGTGGACCGCAACAAAATGCACCTGTTTGATAAAGAAACCGAGCGGGTGATCAGCAACTGATCACGCGAAGCGAAAGAGGGGAGACGCCATGACGCTGTTCCGACCAAGCTACTTAAAGGAAGGACCCGGCATTGAAAAGGACGCGAAGCCCAAGGAGGGTCTCGCCCTGTTCTTTGAAATCCTCGGGCGCGAGTTCTGGCAAGTGCTGAAGCTAAACCTGCTGTTTCTGGCATGCGCGCTGCCGCTCTTTACCTTTGGCGCTGCGCGGTGTGCGCTCAGCCGCTGCACGATGAACATGGTGCGCGATAAGCCGAACGACGTATGGGCTGATTTCCGGCGGCAGTTCAAACAGGATTTTGGGAGAAATCTCGGATTCGGCCTTGCGGAGCTGTTTTGCATCGGCGTGCTGCTGCTGGTATGCGGCGCGCCTGCCGTGCGGCAGAGTCCGCTGCTGCTCGGCGCTGTGCTGATGGGCGCGGTGTTCGGCGGATTGTTCTTCGGCTACCTTTGGCCAATGGCTTCTTCCATGGAGCTTCCCACGCGGGCAATGGTAAAAAACGCGCTGATCCTGCCGCTCGCCTGCTTGCAGCACAGCCTGCCCGCGCTCGCGGTGGGCGCGGTGCTGCTCGGCCTGAGCCTGTGGCTGTTTCCGCTTTCGCTGCCGCTCGTGCTGTTCATCCCGTTTGGCCTTTCGAGCTTTGTCATGAGCTTTGCCGCGTGGTCGGATATCAAGCGGCTGATCGTTCGTAAAAACAACAATGGAGGAAATGAAACATGATTAAAATTGGCGTTATCGGTCTGGGCGAGGTTTCTCAGTGCATGCACCTGCCGATCCTACAGGATATGTGCGAGCAATATGAGGTGACGGCGGTTTCCGACGTCGCGCCCTCGCTGGTTAATTTTATCGCGAAGAAATACCACATCAAGGATACTTATCTGGACGCGATCGAGCTGATCGAAAAAGCGGATATCGACGCGGTGCTCATTCTGTCGCCCGACCAGTACCACGGCGAATACGCCGCGCGCGCGTTAAAGGCGGGCAAGCACGTGTTTGTGGAAAAGCCGGTCACGCTGTGTCTGGACGAGCTGAACGAGCTGATCGAACTGAAGAAGCAGTATCCGGATCAGATCGTCATGGTGGGATACATGCGCCGCTATGCGGGGCCGTACCTAAAGGCCAAGGAGATATTGACCGAAAAGCCCATGAAGACCGAATATTTGCGCTTCCGCGACATCATCCTTGAAGCGCCGTTCTTTATCGGTCAGACGAGACCGATCTTCTATCCGAGCGATGTGCCCGCTGAGGTCATAAAAGAGGGCGGCGCGCGCCGCCGCCAGCATCTGGACCGCGCGATCGGCGCGGACGCGACCGACGAGATGCGCATCACCTATCAGATGATGACCGGCCTTGGCTGCCACTCCTTCGCCGCCGTGCGCGAGCTGTTCGGCGTGCCGAAGAAGATCCATTCGGTCACGACCGCCGCGAACGGAGAGCAGGTCGTTATCGTGATGGAGTTCGAGGACGGTTTCCTCGGTACATACGAGCTGGTCAACAACCAGAACATCGTACAGTTTGACGCCGCGATTGAGGTGTTCCAGAAGACGCGCAAGGTGCTGGTCAAGTACGAAACGCCCTATCTGCGCTATCAGCCGGCGGCGGTGCAGGTGACCGAATCGAACGACGCCGATACCAAGACCACCACCTACGGCCCCGACTTCCACGATGCGTTCCACACCGAACTGAAGCTGTTGGCTGAATGCATCGAGACCGGCAAGCAGCCCAAGACCAATCTGGAGGACGCCGTGGCGGATCTCGTGCTGTTCCGCGAGATCATCCGCGTGATGAAAGAGCAGAAGGGATAAGGAGAAACGGATATGAGTCATGTAAAGATCGCGACCGCGCCCTGCTCTTGGGGCGTTTGGTACGCCGACGGCACGCCCTCGGGCACGCCGTATGAGGTGTTTCTCGATCAGGCGGCCGAGGCGGGCTATAAGGCTTTGGAGCTGGGCCCGGACGGCTATCTGCCGACCGATGAAGCAAAGCTGCGGGAAGAGCTGCAAAAGCGCGGCCTTGCGGTATGCGCGGGCACGGCCTGTTATCAATTTGATCAGGGCGCGTCATTTGCCGATTTCCGCCCGCGCGTCGAAGCGCTGTGCAAGCGCCTGAACGCGCTGGGCGCCAAGTATCTGGTGACGATGGACGAATCCGACGTGGGCCTGTACAGCGAGAAGAAGAAGGATATGGACGCCGCCGTGTGGAACGCGTTTTTGGGCAAGATCCGCGACATGGGCGAGTATACCAAAAACGAGTTCGGCATCGAGGTGGTCTATCATCCGCATATCAAGACCATGATCGAGTACGAGGAGGAGATCGTCCGCCTGATGGACTATACCGGCCTGAACCTCTGCTTTGATACGGGCCATCACGCCTATGACAACGGTAACGGCCAGCCCGGCGATCCGTCGGCGCCCAATTTTATGCGCCGCTTTGTCAGCCGTATCGCCTACCTGCACTTCAAACAGGTGGACGGCGCGGTGTACAAAAAGGTTATGGCGGAGCATATCGATTCGGATACCGCGTTCGATATTAACGTGATGTGCGACCTGCCGGACGGCATCATCGATTTTAAAGAAGTGAAGAAGGCGATGGACGATATCGGTTTTTCAGGCATCGCGGTGGTCGAATCCGACATGCCGCGCGCCACGACGGCGCAGGCTTTCGCTTCGGCCAAACGCAATCTGAATTACCTGCGCGATATCCATATCATCGACTGAGGAGGAATATTCGGTGAAAATTATTGTTTGCAAGGATTACGAGGAAATGAGCGCGCGCGCCGCCGCGCTCGCCGCGGACAGCGTGCGCGAGAACCCGCAGGCGCTCATCAGCTTTCCGGGCGGCGATACGCCGCGCGGCATGGTGCACGCCTTCGCCGATCTGGTCAACGCGGGCGAGGTCGATATCGCGCGGGCGCGCTATGTTTCGCTGGACGAGTGGGTGGGGCTGTCGAATGAGGACGAGGGCTCCTGCGGCCTGTTCAACCGCGCGGAGTTTTTGAGCCGTCTCCAAAAGCCGTTTCTCGATCTGCATATCATCAACGGCAAGGCGGAAGATATCGAAGCCGAGCGCCGGGAGCTCGACGCTTATATCGCCTCCTATGGTCCGCTGGACGTATCGGTGCTCGGCATCGGCATGAACGGGCATCTGGGCTTTAACGAGGATGGCGTTGATTTTGGACTGAACGCCCATATCATTCCGCTGTCCGATACGACCAAGCGGGTCATGACCAAGTATTTCGGCGAGAAGTTCCACCCGGAATACGGCATCTCGCAGGGCATCGCCCAGATCATGGCGGCAAAAAAGGTTATTCTAATCGCGAACGGCGCGCACAAGGCGGAGATCATCGAAAAAGCGGTGCGCGGCGAGGTGACCAACCGTGTGCCCGCCAGCGTGCTGCAAAACCACCCGAACTGCTACGTTGTGGTGGATGAAGCGGCCGCTGCCCGGCTGTGAGCCGCTTTGACGGCCTGCTAGAACGGCGGGCCGAGATCGCGCGGAAAAAGCTTACCGTTGGGTTTGACGGGTTTACGGATCTGATCGTGCGCCCGCTTCGGCAGGCCGCTACGGCGGATACGCCCGCGCAGCCGTTCGATACCATCCGACAGTTCGGCGAGTTTTTGGTCGGCAAGGCGGAAAAGAGCTGCTCGGTCGAATTGAAAGTGGAGGCGCGCCAGCTCGGCGGCAACCTGCCGTTTTTGTCGCGCGGCGCGGGCGGTCTGGGGCTGGATGTGAGCTGCATCGGCATGCTGGGCGACGGGGCGGTGGAAGAGCCGTTCCGCCGCATGCCGTGCACGCTTTACCCGTTCGCCCCCTCGGGGCAATCCACCTGCATGGAGTTTCAGGACGGCAAGGTCATGCTCGCGGCGGATTGCACGCTGCCGGGCGACCCTTGGCAAACCGTGCTGGACGCAACGGACGGCCGCGCGCCCGCGCTTTTTGAAGGGGCCGATCTGATCGCGCTGGTCAACTGGAGCGAACTATCCTTTTCACACAATCTATGGCGGCACGCGCTAAAAACGCTTGATTCTACGGATAAAACGAGGTTCGCGTTTTTCGACTTGTGCGACGTGTCCCGCAAAACGGCGGAGCAGATCGACGCGGTGCTGCGCCTGATTGGCGGCTTTGCCGAAAAACGCACCGCCGTTTTAAGCCTGAACGAAAACGAAGCGCTCACCGTATCCGCCGCTGTGCTGAACAGCGCGGGGGAGATCGAGGATATCGCAAACGCGCTGCGTGGCAAGTATGGGATCGACGAGGTGCTCGTTCACACCCTGCGCGACAGCCTGCTGCTGACCGCGCGCGGTGTGACCCGGCTTGCGACGGATTTTGTGGAAGAACCGAAGATATCGACCGGCGCGGGCGATAATTTTAACGCCGCCTCGTGCTTTGCCGCGGTCATGGGCATGGAGGACGGCGACCGTGTGGCGTTTGCCAACGCCTTTGCCCATTTTTACATCCAAAACGGCTATAACCCAAGCCTGACCGAGCTGTTGGACAGTCTGCATTGAGTGCGAAAAAAGGGGCTGTAGAATAAATTTTCACAAATGAATAGAAAACTGTTGCAAAGCGAAGAATGCTACCAATTTTGTTATTCTGAGAAGCGAAGCGACGAAGAATCTCGCGCGAACGCGCGTTCCCAGCGTAAATTCCGCGCGTTCGCGCGAGATTCTTCACTTCGTTCAGAATGACATTTGGGTACTCTTCTATTTTGCAACAGTTTTTTTACAGCCCCCTTTTTTCTTTTCTTTTGAAAAGAACTTGACAGGGAAGGCAAGGTACGGTATAATTCCCATAAATCCTATTTAAATAATATGAATTGAGGCGCGACCATGAATTATCTATTTGAAGAGCTGCTGCGCGCCAATTTTCGGTTTGGGCGAATGTGAAGCTGCTTTTTACAAGGGAAACGAAAGCAAAACGAGTAAAAAGGAGATTTATCATCATGGCAAAGATACAGAACACCGAGAACTGGGCGTTTGAGACCAAGCAGCTGCATATCGGGCAGGAGAGCCCCGACCCCGCGAGCGACGCGCGCGCGGTGCCGATCTATCAAACCACTTCCTATGTATTCCGCGACTGCGCGCACGCGGCGGCGCGGTTCGACCTTTCGGACGCGGGCAATATTTACGGCCGCCTGAATAATTCAACGCAGGACGTGTTTGAAAAGCGCATGGCTGCGCTGGAAGGCGGCGCGGCGGCGCTCGCGGTCGCTTCCGGTGCGGCGGCCGTCGCGTATGCCTTGCAGGGTCTGGCCGCGGGCGGCGGGCATATCGTCGCCGCGAAGACGATTTACGGCGGCACCTACAACCTACTGGCGCAAACGCTGCCCGCTTACGGCATCGAGACTACTTTTGTCGACCCGGACGAACCGGAGAATTTTGCCGCCGCGATCCGGCCGAATACCAAGCTTTTATTCTGCGAAACACTGGGCAACCCAAATTCCAATCTGGTTGATCTGGATTCTGTCGCGGCGGTCGCACACGCGCACGGCGTGCCGTTTGTGGTCGATTCGACCTTTGCAACGCCTTATCTGCTTCGCCCGATCGAGCACGGCGCGGATATCGTCATCCACTCGGCGACGAAATTCATCGGCGGGCACGGCACTTCGCTTGGCGGCGTGATCGTAGAGGGCGGCGCGTTCGATTGGAAGGCCTCTGGCAAATTCCCCGCACTCAGCGAGCCCAATCCGAGCTACCACGGCATGGTGTTTGCGGACGCGGCCGGTCCGGCGGCGTTTGTCACTTATCTGCGCGCCATCCTGTTGCGCGATACGGGCGCGGTAATCTCGCCGTTCAACGCCTTTCTGCTTCTGCAAGGGCTGGAAACGCTTTCGCTCCGCGTAGAGCGCCATGTGGAGAACGCGATCGCGGTGGTCGAATTTTTAAAGGATCATCCGAAGGTTGCGCGCGTCAATCATCCTTCGTTGCCGGACAGCCCGTACCGCGCGCTGTATGAGCGGTATTTCCCTCATGGCGCGGGATCGATCTTTACCTTTGATATCAAGGGCGGCGCAAAGGAAGCGCAGGCGTTCATCGACCGGCTACAGCTGTTTTCGCTGCTCGCCAATGTGGCGGATGCGAAAAGCCTTGTCATTCACCCGGCGACCACAACCCACGGCCAGTTGACCGAAGCCGAGCTGGCCGAGCAGGGCATCCGCCCCGGCACGGTCCGGCTGTCCATCGGCATTGAAAATATCCGCGATATTCTAGCCGATCTCAAGCAGGCGCTGGCGGATTAAAGCCATATCCCAATAAAAAAGAGCGTATCCGAAAAAAGGACGGATACGCTCTTTTCTTTGCCTTTTAGGAGGCGTGGCGGTGCTCCGCTCTGTCTTCTCGGAAGAGCAGGGAAATGCACCAAACGGCGGCCAGACCGACCAAGCCGTAGATGATGCGGCTCATGATGGTGGCGGGGCCGCCGAACAGGGCGGCTACCAAGTCAAAGCCGAACAGGCCGATGCTCCCCCAGTTCAGCCCGCCGATAATGGCGAGGATCAGCGCGATCTTATCTGCGATCATTTTTCTTCCTCCTTCTACGTTTCTGTGCCCTTAGTATGGCCGGGAGGAAGAAAAATCATACCGCGCTAAAAAAGCGAAAGCTGCTCGCTTTCACGCGGCAGCCGGTCGCGCATGATCGCGGCATAGTCGTCCGTCAGTCCATGTTTTTTCTTGACGGCGGAAAACATTTGATACAGACTATCCTTGTACGCTTTTCGGTCGGCGCCGGGGGCGTACAGCAGGCGCAGCTTTTCGGCAAGCGCGGGCCGTTCGCGGCGGATAAAATCGAAAAACACCTGTCGCGTGCCGCCGCGCAGGTACAGGGTGGCCGCCTGCACATACTGCACGCCGGCTGCTTTGCCGGCGGCGGCCAGCCCTTCGAGGTTATCGCGTCCATCGGTTAGGTAGGGGATGATGGGCATGATATGCAGGCCGGTGCAGGCCTTTGTTCGCGAAAACGCGCGGAGCATTTCAAAACGGCGCGCCGAGGACGCGCCGCCCGGCTCCAGCACGCGGCGCAGGTCCTCGTCCACCGTGGTGATGGTTGAAGCGATGATGACGAAGGATTTTCGCGAAAGCTCGTCGATCAGATCAAAATCGCGCAGGATGAGATCGGACTTGGTGGAGATGATACAGGGCGTGCGGTAGCGGATCAGTAAGCGAAGGATATCGGGCATTAGCCGGTATTTTGCTTCGGCGGGCTGGTAACTGTCCGTGATGCCGCCGATATTGACCACCTCGCGCGGCCAGTCGGGCCGGGAAAGCTGGTATTCCAGCCTTTGTACGATGTTGGTCTTGACGAATATCTCATCGTAAAACGAGGCGGATTCCAAATATTTGTGCGAATACACCGCGAAGCAGTACTGGCAGCGGTGCGCGCAGCCGCGATAAGGGTTCAGATCCCACCGGTAGGGAAAGTCTCGCTTTAAACGGCGGCACGCGGCGGCGCACTGCACTTCCCTGATGGTCACAGCTGCGAGAAGATCTCGCCGATCGGCCCGTGGATCACCAGATCGGCGCGTCGGTCGGCGGGCGTCGGCGTTTTATTGATGAGCACCAGCTTGGTACCGCCGTAGTAATTGATCAGTCCGGCGGCGGGGTATACCGCGAGCGAGGTGCCGCCAATGATCAGTATGTCCGCGCGGCGGATATATTCCAAGCTTTTGTTCATCGTATAGGAATCCAAGCTTTCCTCATACAGAACGACATCGGGCTTGATCATGCCGCCGCATGTACATTTCGGCACGCCCTTGCCGGCGGCGATGTCGCGCGCATCGTACGGCCTGCGGCAGCGCATGCAATAGTTGCGCAGGACCGAGCCGTGCAGCTCCAGCACTTCCTTGGATCCGGCCTTCTGGTGCAGGCCGTCTATGTTTTGGGTGACGATGGCGCGAAGCTTGCCCGCCTTTTCCCATTCGGCCAGCTTTAAATGCGCGGCGTTTGGCGCCGCGTCCAGCGCCAGCATTTTATTTCGGTAAAAGCGGTAGAACTCCTCCGGATTCGCGTCAAAAAACGTGCGGGACAAAATGGTTTCGGGCGGGTATTTGTACTGCTGATTATAAAGACCGTCTACGGAGCGGAAATCCGGGATGCCGCTCTCCGTTGAAACGCCGGCGCCGCCGAAAAAAACGATATTGTCGCTCTGATCGATCCATTCCTTGAGCTGCTTTACCTGTGCCTCCATGAGGGACGCCTCCTTTTTACTCGGTGAACGTAACGGTACCTTCCTTGCGGGGCTTTGCCGGGGTCTCCTTTGCGATGTAGCCGATCGCGGCGGAGCAGATGACGATATGATCCGCCGGCACGCCGTATTCGGTGAGCAGCGCGCGCACGGCGGGGGTATCGCAGGTGACGCGAAGCTGGTTGATCCAGCATGAGCCAAGGCCGAGCGCGGTCGCCATCAGCAGCAAGTTTTCCATGGCGGCGGCGCCGTCGACAAAGGCGTGGTTTTCATCCCGCTTGTACGAAATGATGATGTTGACCGGCGCGCCGTAAAAATTATAATCCGGCCCGCGGTTATCCGCTTCGGCTACCGCGCGCGCCAAACGAAGCGATTTTTCCGCACTGTAGACCACGGTGAAATGCCAAAGATATTTGCCCATGCCGGAAGGCGCCCATTCCGCCGCCTCCACCAGCTGCATCACCTGTTCCTTGGGGGGCAGTTCGGGCTGGAAAGCGCGCGTGGAACGGCGCGATTGGATAAGCTGCATCAATTCGTTCATGACAGTGACCTCCTCGGTTTTGTTTGAAAATATCGTGATAACTACAGTATAGCCGCTCTGTTCGGGCAATGCAAGGAGAGGAACAGGAAATTTCATTTTACGACACGTCCAATGCAAGTCATGCCAACATAATACGCTAGATTATATATAGCCTACTTTTGATCTCCCTTTTCAGTAAAATTATAAAAGGAAGAGCAGGAGGATAAAGACATGAATACCAGAGACACCGTAGCTGCCAGAATCGTAGAATTGTGCAAGGAGCGGCACATCTCGATCAACCGGCTGGCGGAATTGTCCGCTGTGCCGCCTTCCACGGTCAAAAACGTACTGTATGGCAGAAGCGACAACCCGGGCGTCGTGACGATCAAAAAGATCTGCGATGGGCTCGACATCACGCTGGGCGAGTTTTTTGACACGCCGGCCATGAACTCCCTTGAGCAGGAAATCAGATAACGACCGACCGCGGCAGGCGGCGGGCCATGATAGGCCCGCCGCCTGCCGCTTGAGACTGTCAAAAAAACTATTTTTGACAGTCTGTCGATCGAAACAAAGCCCCATTTCGATCGAATATTCCAGCTTTGTCGCGCGCTTTTCAGGCACACTCCTACGCCGGTTTGTTAAAAAAACGAGATACACGCTCCCGTTTTTTTGTCAAATTGAAGCAAAACTTCAATTTTCCATTCAATGCGCGCTGCGGCGCGAGGATTTCTTTGATACTCTGCGCGGCAGGCGGCGGGTCATGACAGGCCCGCCGCCTGCCGCTTTTTTGCCCTGCGGGCGTAGAATCTCCAAAAGGCGGGTAGAGCGTGGGCAAATTCGCTACATCTTGTACAAAAATCGGTTTTTGTTCCCAAATTAGCTGTGAAACCGCGCGGGAATGTGGTATACTGATACAGATTAAATATATGACAAACGGAGGATATCCTATCCATGATCACTGTATCTGAATTAAGCCTGAACTTCAGCGGCGAGCCGTTGTTTAAAAACGTCAACATGAAATTTACCGAGGGCAACTGCTACGGTATTATCGGCGCGAACGGCGCGGGTAAATCTACCTTTTTGCGCATCCTCTCGGGCGATCTTGATTCCTCTTCCGGCACGGTATCCATCGCTTCCAAAGCGCGTATGTCCGTGCTCAAGCAGGATCACTTTGAGTTCAACGAGGAAACTGTTTTGAACACCGTATTGGGCGGCAACCCGCGCCTGCTCGCCGTGATGCGCGAGAAGGACGAGCTGTACATGAAGGACCCCTTCACCGAGGAGGACGGCAACAAGGCAGCCGATCTGGAAGCCGAATTCGCCGAAATGAACGGTTGGGATTCCGAGACCGAAGCCTCCCAGCTGCTGAACGGTCTGGGCCTTGACGCGGACGCGATTCTGTACAGCGAAATGAAAACGCTGGGCGACACCGAAAAGGTAAAGGTGCTGCTGGCGCGCGCGCTGTTCGGCAAGCCCGATATCCTGCTGATGGACGAACCGACCAACCACTTGGACGTGGCTGCCGTGCATTGGCTCGAGGATTTCCTGATGGATTTTGAAGGCACCGTGCTGGTCGTTTCACATGACCGCCATTTCCTCAATAACGTGTGTACGCACATTGTCGATATCGATTTTGGCAAGATCAAGGTATACGTGGGCAACTACGAATTCTGGTATGAATCCTCGCAGATGATGCAGCGCATGATCAAGGATCAGAACAAGAAGAACGAGGATAAGATCAAGGAGCTGCAAGGCTTTATCCAGCGCTTCTCGGCCAACAAGTCCAAGTCCCGTCAGGCGACCAGCCGCAAAAAGCTGATCGATAAGCTGACGGTAGAGGAACTGCCCGCTTCCTCCCGCCGCTATCCGTGGGTCGCCTTTACCGCTGACCGCGAAGCGGGCAAGGATATCCTCGAGGTGCGCGGCATCTCCAAAACGGTGGACGGCGAAAAGATTCTCGACAATGTTTCCTTCATCGTGCGGCGCGACGACAAGATCGCCTTCATCTCCGACAACGAACAGGCGATGACCGTGCTGTTTCAGATCCTTATGGGGGAGATGCAGCCGGACGAGGGCACCTTCAAATGGGGCACGACCACCTCGCAGAGCTATTTCCCCAAGGACAACTCCGAATACTTCAACGGCCACAAGGAAAACATGCTCGACTGGCTCGCGCCGTATTCCCGCACCGACACGCTGGAATCGACGCTGCGCGGATTTTTGGGCCGCATGCTCTTTTCGGGCGACGATGTGTATAAGCCGGTCAACGTGCTTTCCGGCGGCGAAAAGGTGCGCATGATGCTTTCCCGCATGATGCTGTTCGGTTCCAACGTGCTGGTGATCGACCAGCCGACCAACCACCTTGATCTGGAAAGCATCACCGCGGTCAACAACGGCGTGCGCGACTTTAAGGGCACCGTGCTGTTCGCCAGCCATGACCATGAGTTCGTGCAGACGATCGCGACCCGTGTGATCGAGCTGCGCGAGCACGGCGTGCTGGATAAGGAATGCAGCTACGACGAGTTTTTGGAATTCCGCGAGAGCTATCAGGGCTGATGAGCAAGGGCGTGAAGGGCCTTTTGCTGCTGCTCGCCGTCGCCGTGCTCGCGTACGGCACGGCGGGCGTGCTCGGCTTTGGTTGTCCGGCGCAGCGCCTTACCGGCGTGCCCTGCCCGGGGTGCGGGCTGTCCCGCGCGGCGGCAAGCGTGCTGCGCGGCGATCTGGCGGGGGCCCTTCGCATGCACCCGATGATCTTTGTGCTGCCGCCGGTATTCCTTTACGTCTTATTTGGAAAAAAGCCGCTTCTGGGCAGTAAAAAGAGGGAACGGGCGCTGCTTTGGGGCGTGATCGCGCTGTGGATCGTCCTTTGGCTCGTTCGGCTGGCGGTGCGCGATCCGGTGTTGTTTCTCTGACGGCGATTGTGCCCCGGCGCTTGCAATAGAACTACATTTTGTGTTAGAATAGCGGAAAGCAGCTTTTTTGCACAGTTACCGCAATCAAGCCTCCCGGCGGCTCGGCGGAATTAAACGCGTTTGCCGCTGCGGAATACCGGGTACACTTTGTGATATCCGCCGCGTGAGAAAGAAAGGATTGTTCCGCATGACCGTACAGTGCCCGCATTGCCACGAAGAGAGCGAGCATAAGGTGATTGACCATATCAATATCGACCGCACGCCTGAAATGAGAGAAAAAGGTGCGCGATCTTTCGCTGTTCCGGGTGGAGTGCCCAAACTGCGGTGAAACCGTGCTGGCGGTGCACCCCTGCCTATACCACGATATGTCAAACGGCTTTATGGTTTGGCTTTGGAATGAAGAGGAGCCCGTGCCAACGGCTGATTTTGACCCGCTGGCCGGTTATAAGCTGCGCGAGGTTGAAACCATGAACGCGTTCCGCGAAAAGATCGCGGTTTTGGAACTTGGGCTGGACGACCGCGCGGTAGAGATCATGAAGCTGTTGCTGCTGATGCGGCTCCGGCACGATCTTGACGTGGTGGAACTGGTCTTTCACGAGCTTGACGCGCGCACCGGCGATTTTCGCTTTGTCGCCGTTTTGTCCGATGGGGTGGAACAGTACGCCGCCATGCCGGGCGCGCTGTACCAGCGCCTGAAGCAGGATGTGGAGGAACGGCTTTTTACCTCGGCAAAGAATTTTACCCGCGTTGATATGGATTGGGCCGCGCAAGCGCTCGAACTGCTGCACGAGGCGGAGTAAAAACAAAAAAACATCCTGAGCGAAGCAAAAGCGCCCGGCGGATACACGGGGAGCTTTTGCTGCGTTCAGGATGAAAATGAACGATAGCGGAAAACGCTTAGCCAAAAAGCTGCAGCAACGTGCCGCCCAGAACGGCGAGCACAAGCGTGGCGGCAATGATGGGAAGCGCGCGGCGGCGGCCGGCCTTTTCCTGAAACAGTACGATATAGCCGAAGCCCGCGCCGGTGGATAATCCGGCGATTAACGCGCCGAAGCTGATCGTGCCGTTTACAAACAGCTGGGAAAGCAGCACGCTCATCGCGCAGCTGGGCACAAGGCCGAGCACCGCGCAGAGCAGCGGCTGCCAAATGCTGTCCGCCAGAAGCAGGGTGGAAAGGCGGTCCTCGCCGATCCATGCGATCGCCCCATTCAGCGCCAGCAGGATGAGGAAGAGGAACAACCCGGTTTTGAGAGTCCGCCACAAAACGACGGCGACCGGAGAACCTTCGCCGCAGCAGGAGCAGTCCTCCACTTCGATCTCGATGGGTTCATGCCCGCGTCTTTTTTCTCGGAACACGGTCAGCCGCAGCAAATAGCCGCCCACGACCGCGAGCGCAAATTTGGCGAGGAGCAGTAAAAGTACCTTTTGAAGGCCCACGCCGCCCGCGAGCAGCACGGGCACCGCTTCGTCCGACGTTGCCAAAAACACGGCGACCAGCGTGGCCGGTGCGAGGTAGCCCGCTGAAAACAGCGCGGCGGCAGCGGCGGAAAAACCGCACTGGGGCACCGTGCCCGCCAGCGCGCCGACGACCGGACCGAACCGCGCCGCGCGGGCCAGCAAGGTGGGAGCGTTCGTCAGCCGGTTTTCCACGTAGTAAAGCAGCGCGTACACCAGCAAAAGCAGCGGCAGGGTCTTGACGATGTCGAAAAATGAATCAGACAGGATCTCTAACAAATGGGTTCACCTCATAAAAATGCATTGAAAACGTTAAAACAGCTATTTATTATTATAACACAGGTTTGCCCGTGCGAGCAAGCAGGATTTGCCTGCGCCGCCGGGCGGATACAAGAAAGGGAATCGTACGACCAATATGAAATTCAGTGAATTAGGAATCGAAAAGAACATTTTAAAGGCCTTGAACGAGGCGGGCTATGACGAGCCGACGCCGATCCAGCAAAAGGCGATCCCGCCGCTGATCGACGGGCACGACATCATGGGATGCGCCCAGACGGGCACGGGCAAGACCTGCGCGTTTGCCGTGCCGATCATTCAGCGGCTGGAGGCGCAGACCGCCAAGGGCCGCGCGCCGCGCGCGCTCATCCTAACGCCGACGCGCGAGCTGGCTTTGCAGATTTTCGAGAATATCTGCCAATACGCGCGCTATACGGGCCGCACGGCCGCTGTTATTTTCGGCGGCGTGTCGCAGGTGCCGCAGGTGGATGCGATTAAGCGCGGCGCGGATATTCTGATCGCCACGCCGGGCCGCCTTTGGGACCTGATGGGGCAGGGACACGTAACGCTTGGCTCGATCGAATGCTTCGTGCTGGATGAGGCCGACCGGATGCTGGATATGGGCTTTTTCCCGGATGTCAAGCGCATCATCAAGTTCCTGCCGGAAAAGCGGCAGACCATGCTGTTCTCCGCCACCATCCCGAAGGAGATCGCAGCGCTGGCGGACAGCCTGCTTCATACCCCGGTGCGCATTGCGATCACCCCGTCGGCCAAGCCGGTTGAAAAGATCGAGCAGAAGCTGTATTTTGTGGAAAAAGCGGAAAAAAGGGAACTGCTGGCGGAAGTGATCCGTCGAAGCAACGTTGCGCAGACGCTGGTCTTTACCCGCACCAAGCATGGGGCCGACCGCGTCGCGCGCGATTTGAACCGCGCGGGCATCAAGTCCAAGGCGATCCACGGCGATAAATCGCAGAACCAGCGCCAAACCGCGCTGAGCGACTTCAAGGCGTGCAAGATCGCGGCTCTGGTTGCGACCGATATCGCCGCGCGCGGCATCGATATCAATGAATTGCCGCTCGTTATCAATTTTGAACTACCCAATATTCCGGAAACCTATGTGCACCGCATTGGCCGCACGGGCCGCGCCGGGCAGGAAGGCACCGCCATTTCCTTCTGCGACCATACCGAACGGCCCTATCTGGCCGATATTGAAAAGCTGATCGGCCGGGCGATCCCGGTCGAGGGCGAAGTGCCGCATGTGCCGAAGGAGGGCGAGGAGACCGCGCGCCGCGCGCCCGCGCCCCGCGGTAGGACCCGCAAGCCGGTTTCGGAAAACGCCACGGCGGAAGAGGTCGCGGCGGACGTCCAACGCCAAAAAGCGCAGAAGCAGCGCCGCCAGCCGGCCGCAAAGGCCGCAGCTCCCGCGGCGGGCCAGACCGCCCGCCGCGCACCCGCCGCGGAGGCGCGAGAGGAACAGCGCGCCAAAGCGGCCGCGCCGCGCCGCTCGCGTTCGTCTTCGGCAGGCGCGCGGGGCCGTGGACGCGCCCCCTATGCAAAATATGAACAGAACGAACCCCGGTACGACGCGCACACCCCCGCCCGCACCGGCGAACTGAGCGAGGCGGCAGCCGCGCGCATCCGTCAGAAGGTCGCGGCGGCTATGGCGGCCCGTACGGAAGCGGCGCCCGCCGTCAAACAAGCCGGCGGACAGCCTGCGGCTTCCTCCGCAAGACCGGCGCGTTCGCGTTCGTTCCGCGGCCACCGCAAGGGCTAAGCCGCCGGCATCAATAGATAAAGATAGTGACCGCCTAAGCCACAGAGAGATAAGGGGAGAGATACGGCCATGAACGGCGCCCGACACCGCTTTGCACTTGGTTTTACGTGCTTTATACTCGTGTGTATCACCGCAGTCTATCCCTTTCTGCTTTACACACCGAACAACTTCGTCACCCGCTGGCGGGAATGGTACATCGAGACCGCCATGGGCACCATGACCCACCAGTGGTTGGCGACGTGGTTCATCCCGCACGACATCATCAACGACGTCATGCTCAAACGGTATTTGATGAACCGCAACCAAGCCGGCTTGGAAAGTACGTGGGAACCGGAAACGGATCCTGTCGACGAAACGCCAACCACTCCGCGCGGTCAATTTTTGAGCCGCTTTTCCGAGTTGGACGCGGAAAGCTTCGATGCTTTCATTCAGCAAAACCCTGAATACATAGAGGATGGCTACGATAAGATCGATATCGACCTTGTCGGCGACGATCCGACCAAAAAGCGGTATGATACCGGCTTATGGACGACGCAGGGCGATCCCGTGGTCGCCATCAACGCGGAGTATGGAATTTTGATTGCCCAAATCGCCGGCGAGGATGAACTTGGTCTGGAATATGCGGGCAAGCTCGCGTTCTGCCACCAGCCGGAGCGCGTCTCCGTCGGCCTATGCGAAGGGCTGTTTTCTTACGGCTCGTTCGTATCCGATATGGCGCGCGATTACGACGCGATGCTCGCCGTCAACGCTTCCGGCTTTGCCGATTATGAGGGCAACGGCACGGGCGGTATCCCTTACGGCTTTCTCAAGAGCGAGGGCCGCGAGATACAAGGGGCCGAGGGCGGCGATTGGAAGATCATCGGTTTTGATAATGAAGATCGCTTGCAGATCGGCGCGTTTTCCGATACCTCCAGCCTGCGCGACGCGGTGGAGTTCTGGCCGGTGCTCATTTTAAACGGTGAGAATATCATACGCAACGCAGGGCTGAACGATGCGCAGCCGCGCACCGCGATCGGACAGACCAAGGACAAAACCGCGATGTTCCTTGTTGTGGATGGACGAAAGACGCATTCGTTCGGCATCACTTATGCGGGCTGCGGCGAGATCATGGAGCGCTACGGCGCGTATCAGGCCGCTATGCTGGACGGCGGCTCCTCCTCGGTCATGGTCTATAACGGACGCGAGATCACCAGCCCCACCACACTTTCCCAAAACCCGGAGGGACGCTACCTGCCCGATTGCTTTGTGGTAAAATAGCGGTCGATACGACCGGATAACAAGAACCGCCGTGCCAAATTTTCCTTTGGCACGGCGGTTCATATTTTATTCCTGCCGCAGGCGGCGCACGATGCGCCGAAGCAGGACGGCGGACAAAAGCGCCGCAAGCAGACCGGCGGCGAGCGGGGAGAGCCAAACGCCGTCCAGCCCCCACAGGCGGGGCAGAAGGAGCAGGCTCAGCCCGGGCAGCAGCAGCGTTTGGCTGAAGGAAAGCAGGAGCGAGCTGAGCGGACGACCCAGCGCCGTGAAGAAAGACCCCGATACAATGCCGCACCAACTGACCAAATAGGAAAGGGCGAACAGATGCAGCGCGCGGCGGCTCAGTTCAAGCAGCGCGGTGTTGCCTGCCTCCATGAAATAGGGGAGAATGCTTTGGGCGCCGGTCAGCATCCACGCAAGCACGGCGATGGATACCAAAAACCCGGCAAGCTGTACCCGGCGTTCAAGCGCGAACACGCGGCGCGTGTCGCGCGCGCCGTAGTTATAGCTGATCGCGGGCTGGAGCGCGTCGGACATGCCGAACAGAATGGATTTGACCACGCTGTCGATATACATGATCACGCTGAACGCGGCCACGGCCAAATAGCCGCCTTGCGCCATTAGCACCGCGTTAAACAGCACCATGCAGACCGAACTGGCGATGTTGGAGAAAAACTCCGAGCTGCCGTTGGCAACGATGTTGAAAACCGCTCGCGGCTTTAATGAAGAACGGGTAAAGCGAAGCGGCAGCCTGCCGCGCAGAAAGGGCCAAAAGCCAATCGCCGTGCCCGCAGCGAGGCACAGGCAGGAGGCGAGCGCGGCAGCGGCGACGCCCTTGCGAAAACCGACGATGAACAGCGCGTCCAGCGCGATGTTGGCCAGCGAAATGACGATGTTCATGATCATGCTGTAGCGCACCTTGCCGCAAATACGCAAAAAGTTGTCCACTGCAAAAAAGATCATGATCGCGGGTGAAAACAGCGCGTATACCCGCATATAGTCGACCGCGTATCGTAGCACGGCCCCCTCCGCGCCGAGCAGGCGCATCAGATCGCCGGCAAAGAAGAAGCCGATCGCCCCGGCCGCGACTGAAATGGCAAAGATCAGCCCGCAAGCGAAAGAAAAAATACGGTTGGCTTCGTGTTCGTCGCGTTCGCCCAGACGAATGGCGATCTGTACGGACGAGCCGACCGCCACCATGTCCGCCAGCGCAAAGCTGATCATGATCAGCGGCATAACAAGGTTGACGGCGGCCAGCGCTTCCGCGCCGATAAAGCGGCCGACGAAGATGCCGTCCGCGATCGTATAGAGTGAAGTGACCGCCATGCTGACCATGCTGGGCAGCGCGCAGCGAAAAAAACAACCGTGTCGGCGGCAGGGAGCCGAAGAGCCGCTCGTGTTCTAATTGGGGTGCCATGGAAAGATTCCTCCGTGTCAAAGATTGATTGCCGATAAGCTATATGATAAACTATAGGGTAACACCATAGTCAAGAGGTTTTTTCAATGAGCGAGATGCAAAAGCTTTATTTTAACACCGGCGAATTCGCCCGCCTATGCGGCACGACAAAGGAAACGTTGTTTTATTATGACCGCATCGGCATTTTAAAACCGGATAAGGTGGCGCCGAACGGTTACCGCTGTTATTCCTGCACGCAGTTTCTCGATTATGACTTGATTCGCGTGCTGGGGCAAGCGGGCAGCAGCCTGAAAGAGATCAAATGGTATTTGGAGCATTACGACAGTCATCACTTTTTATCCCTTTTGCGCGAAAAACAAGAAAAGATCGCCATACAGCGCAGGCGCTTGGAGCAGATGGAGCAAATGCTCGCGCATACGGTAACCATGACTGAACGGGCGCTTGGGGCGGTATATGGCGAACCGTATATAGAGCGGCAGGAGAGGGAGCTGCTGCTCGCCGTGCCGCTCGCGCCCGGCGAAGGAGAGCGGGCGGAGGGCATCGTCGCGCGGCTGGCCGAACATTTTGCACGCTGCGAGCAATATAGGCTGGCGGACAAATTTCCGCTCGGTTCGATCATTCCCCGGGAAAACGTGCTGCGCGGCAGCGATGAGGAAAGCTTTTTCTTCAGCCGCGTGCCTGCGGATTTTGAACACGAGGGCCTGTATCAAAAACCGGCGGGCAGCTATGCCACCATTTTGCATAAAGGCAAAAGCGAGACCTTTGGGGACGCATACCGCGTTCTGCTGCGATATATCGAAGAACAAGGCCGCGTGGTATGCGGTAACTGCTATGTATATGATCTGGTCAGCTATCTGGCTTCGGGCACGGAAGAGAATTTTGTCTATCAAATTTCCATTCAAATCAGCCCTGCCCCCCAATGAAAAGAGGGGGTGAACTTGTGTGAAAAAAATAGACTTTTATGAGAACTTGTGATATACTGACGATAATAAAGACGAAAATGAGAGACAACCGGCATGGGCTATCCGTGCGCTCTTGAAGCGGCACAAACGATAGAAAATGCTTAATGAAAAAAATTATCAATAATTTTCGCCAAACCCCTTGACAAAATCGGGGGTCAATACTATACTAAAGATGTTCCAATTAGAGAAAGGAAGGGACGACTTGAGAATCACGCATGAAGCGGATTACGCGATTCGCGTGGCCTACTGTCTCGGCTTGGCTGGGGGTAAGCAATGCGCCAAGGATATTTCGGAATCTACCGGCGTAACATTGCGCTTTGCCCTAAAGATTCTTCGCAAGCTCACGCAGGCCGGTATTACCAGATCTTATAAAGGTGTATCCGGTGGCTACGAATTGGGCCGCGCCCCTTCCGAAATTAGCCTTGGCGAGATCATTGAAAGCATAGACGGGCCGATTGCGATCAATCACTGCCTGTCCAATGAATTTCAGTGCACCCGCGTGGGCGACCGGAATGAATGCGATTTTCACCGTGTGTTTGGCGAGATCAACCGCTCGCTGCGAAAAGAGCTGTTCGCCATCACGCTGGATCGGTTTATTCCATTACACAGCTAACCTATATTATAAAAATTATTTTACTTAGGAGGAAAAAACCATGAAAAAGTTTGTATGTTCTGTCTGCGGTTATGTTCACGAGGGCGATTCCGCCCCGTCTGAGTGCCCGATCTGCCACGCTCCGGCCGATAAGTTCAAGGAGCAGTCCGGCGAGAAGACTTGGGCTGCCGAGCACGTTGTAGGCGTTGCCAAGGGCGCTCCGCAGGAGATCATCGACGGTCTGCGCATGAACTTCGAGGGCGAGTGCTCCGAGGTCGGTATGTATCTGGCGATGGCGCGCGTCGCGCACCGCGAGGGCTATCCGGAAATCGGCCTGTACTGGGAGAAGGCCGCTTACGAAGAGGCTGAGCATGCTTCCAAGTTTGCCGAGCTGCTTGGCGAAGTAGTGACCGACTCCACCAAGAAGAACCTCGAAATGCGTGTAGACGCTGAGAACGGCGCGACCGCCGGCAAGTTCGAGCTGGCCAAGCTGGCGAAGCAGCACAACCTCGACGCGATCCATGACACCGTTCATGAGATGGCGCGCGACGAGGCCCGTCACGGCAAGGCTTTTGAAGGTCTGCTGGCTCGTTACTTCGGCTAATACCGATAGACAAACGGATAATAAAAAATCCTCCCGATACGGGAGGATTTTTTTAACCCAGAAACAGGGAACCAATCGAAACAAGCAGCGAAGTGATCAGTCCCGCCACGCCGATGGCAAGGCCGCTCATCGCGCCTTCGGTCTCGCCCAACTCGATGGCGCGCGCCGTGCCGACCGAGTGCGCCGCCGTGCCGATCGACAGGCCCATCTGCACCGGATTGCGCACGCGCAGCAGTTTTAAGAACGGAGGCAGCAGGATCGCGCCGATAATGCCGGTGAAAACGATGCACACGGCGGTGATCGGGGCAAGGCCGCCCAGCATTTCGGATAGCGCCACGCCGATCGGCGTGGTGACCGACTTAGGCACCAGCGAACGGGTGGTCACATCCGACAAACCGAACAGGTGGCAAAAGCCCAGAACGCTTCCGATGGAAACGATGGAGCCCACCAGCGCGCCCGCCAGAATGGGGGCCAGATTTTTCTTCAGCACCTCCAGCTTGCGGTAGATCGGCAGGGCTAGGGCGACGGTCGCGGGCGTCAAGCAAAAGGAAATCAGCGCGCCCGCGTTCTGGTACTGCTCCAGAGAAACGCCGGCGGCGATGAGCAGCGCGCCGACCAAAACCGATGCGAACAGCAGGGGATTGAGCAGGGCGGAACCCGATTTGCGCTGTAACCATTGGCCCAGCGCGTAGGCCGCGATTGATACGCAAAGCCACAGCGCGGGAGAGGCAATCAGATCAGTCATGGTCGAACGCCTCCTCGGTCTCGCGGTGCTGCAGGCGAAACACCAGATGCACGGTGACCGCCGTGGCCGCTGCGGTGCACAGCGTGGTCAGCACGCATACGGCGACAATCCCGAGAATCTCTCCCTTGATCTGGGAAAAGATATCCAGCACGCCCAGACAGGCGGGCAAAAAGAAAAAGGCCATGTTCTGCAACAGAAAATCCGCGGTATCCTCGATATGCGCGGGCCGTACCCGGCCAAGCGCGAGCAACAGGAGCAGCAGCGCCATGCCTAGCACGTTGCCGGGCAGGCGGCGCTGCAGCAGGATGGACAGTGCGTCGCCCGCGACGCAGCAGGCGAGCAAAACGCACAGTTGTTTCAGATAGTTCAAGCTTTCTCGTCCTTCTTTGTTTCATAATCTGCGGTGAGCGCGCGTAAAAGCGTTTGGTAGATCTGCTCGGCGTTGCCCTTGAACGCGCGTTCGAGCATGGAGGCTTGCGCACGGCTGACCACGCACATTTCAATGGAAAAGACCTGATCCATTTCCATGCGCACGGTCAGGTCGTTCGCCGCGTGCTCGGTGACCGACGTGGATACCGCGGCGTCCCGGCGGATCTGCCGCACCACGCGGATGGCGGAGCGCTGCGCGGCTTCGCGCACGGGGTAGGGGATCTGTTTTTCAAATACGGGCACAGCCTCCCGCCCCTTGTCGGTGATGGAATAAACAGGCTCGTTTTCGCCTGCCTGCTCGTCGATATGGCCGGAAGGCACCATTTCATAAAATGCCTCGCTCAGCTCGAAATAACCAAAACCGTCGTCGCACCAAGTCGTTAGGTCGACAATGGTGCTGAAGCTGACGGGAAACGGCAGCAGATCCATGGCAAACAGGATGAGGAACTTGATCTCTTCTTTGGTGTGGATAAATCCGTAACGAACCATCGCTCCTGCATCTCCTTTCAAAAAAAGCGTATAAAAAGTATATCGCAAAATTGCACAAAATACAAGTCGAACATCCGTACGATTTTCTGGTCTTTGACAGGCAAATTGCTATTGAAGATTACGGACGCGGGTAGTATAATAAAACGGTAGATTTTTTAGCGAAACAAGGGGAAAAGAATAGAATGAGCGATGTGATCTTACGTGTGGCGGACGAAGCGGACGCGCCCGCCATGCTCGCCCTGTACGCGCCTTATGTGATCGAAACGACCGTTTCCTCCGAATACGAGCCGCCCTCGCTGGAAGAGTTTCTTCGCCGCATGCGCGCCTACGGTGAAAAATTGCCGTGGCTGGTCTGCACGCAGGGCGATGAGGTGATCGGCTATGGCTATGCTTCGCCGCACCGCGCGCGGGCGGCCTACCAGTGGTCGGTCGAGACCTCGATCTATGTCGCGCGCGAGCATCACCGGCGCGGCGTGGCGGGCGCGATCTACGCGGCGCTGTTTGAATTGCTTGCAATGCAGGGATACTATAACATCTATGTCGGTATCACCTCGCCGAACGAGACCTCGATCAAATTCCATACCGCGATGGGCTTTGTTATTTCGGGCGCCTATCAGGACAGTATGTATAAGTTTGGCAAATGGCGCGATGTGCTCTGGATGGCAAAAACGCTGCGCGCGCACGAGGATGAACCGCAGCCGACCGTGCCGTTTCCCTCGGTGAAGGACGGGCCGGTGGCCGAACGCGTGCTCCGGCAGGCCGCGCAGCGCATCCGCATCGGTTAACGGCTTGAAAAAGGAGGGCGGACGCATGCCGGACGGCAGCCTGCACGCGCATCACCGTAAGCGCATGATGGAGAAATTCCAAAAGTACGGCATGGACGTCTTTACCGACGTTGAAGCCCTGGAGCTGGCGCTCTACCTCTCTATTCCGCGCGGCAACACCAACGATATCGCACACCGGCTGATCAACACGTTTGGCTCGCTGCACGCCGTGTTTGAAGCGACGGAGGAGGCGCTGCGGCAGGTGGAGGGCATCGGCCCGGTCAGCGCGCTCAATCTTCGGTTTCTGCGCGAGCTGTTCAGCCGTTACCGCGCCGATTCGGTGAAGGTGGAGCTGCACGGCTGCGCGCTGACCACGGAGGAAAAGATGGCCGCTTACTTCGTGCCGCAGTTCGAGGGCTACACGGTCGAACGCATGCTGGCCGCCTATCTGGACGGCAAGGGCCGCGTGCTGCGCTGCGAGGAGATCGGCCGGGGCAGCATCACGCAGGTGCGGGCCGACCTCAGACTGTTGATGACGAACGCGGTGAACGTGCACGCGGCGGGCGTGGCGCTCGCGCACAACCATCCGGACGGACAGCTGGTCATATCGAAAGAGGATATCTCCGTGACCATCCAGATCGAGGATTTGCTGCGCAGCGTGCAGGTGAGCCTTGTCGACCATCTGGTCGTGCAGGGGGACCGTTATATATCGGTCTGTTCTAAAATGCGGATAAACGGCGGAAAGGGGCTGCATTGACCATGCCGGATTTTAAAATCGTAAGTGAATACAAAATGGCGGGCGACCAGCCCGAAGCGGTCGGCAAGCTGGTGGAGGGCATTCAAAACGGCCTGACCGAGCAAACGCTGATGGGTGTGACCGGTTCGGGTAAAACGTTCACCATGGCCAATATCATCGAGCAAACGCAAAGACCCACGCTGGTTCTGGCGCACAATAAAACGCTCGCCGCGCAGCTCTGCACCGAGCTGCGTGAATTTTTCCCGAACAACGCGGTCGAATACTTTGTGTCCTATTACGACTATTACCAGCCCGAGGCGTACATCGCTTCGACCGACACCTATATCGAAAAGGATTCCGCGATCAACGACGAAATAGACCGCCTGCGGCACTCGGCCACCTCGGCCCTGTCCGAACGGCGGGATGTGATCATCGTTTCCTCGGTAAGCTGTATCTATTCGCTCGGCGACCCGATCGACTATAAAAGCATGGTCATTTCGCTTCGTCCCGGCACCGAGATCAGCCGCGACCAGCTCATCCATCGCCTGATCGATATCCAGTATGAGCGCAACGATATCGCGTTTGAGCGCAACCGTTTCCGGGTGCGCGGCGACACGGTGGAGATCTGGCCGGTTTATTCGGACGAGGACGTGGTGCGCATCGAGTTCTTCGGCGATGAGGTTGAACGCATCAGCCGGATCAATCCGCTCACCGGCGTCAGCCTCGGCGTGCTGGGGCACACGGCGATCTTCCCGGCCAGTCACTATGTCACGCCCAAGGAAAAGCTGCAAGAAGCCATCGTCGACCTTGAAAACGAAATGAACGCGTGTATCGCCAATTTTGAGGCGCAGGGCAAGCTGATCGAGGCGCAGCGCATCGGCCAGCGTACGCGGTACGATATCGAGATGCTGCAGGAGATCGGCTTTTGCAGCGGCATCGAAAACTATTCGCGCGTGCTGTCGCGTCGCGAGCCGGGTTCGTCGCCGTATACGCTGATCGATTATTTCCCAAAGGATTTTCTGCTCATCGTGGACGAAAGCCACGTCACCTTGCCGCAGGTGCGCGCCATGTACCACGGCGACCGCGCCCGCAAGGAAAGTCTTGTCGAAAACGGCTTTCGCCTGCCGTCGGCTTTCGATAACCGCCCGCTGAATTTCGACGAATTCAACGAACGCCTGAACCAGATTGTCTATGTATCCGCCACGCCGGCGGAATACGAGCTGTCCCGTTCCGGGCAGGTGGTCGAACAGGTCATCCGGCCGACCGGCCTGCTCGATCCGGAGGTCGTCATCCGCCCGGTCGAGGGGCAGATCGACGATCTGATCGGCGAGATCAACGACCGCGCCGCGCGCGGCGAGCGCGTGCTTGTGACGACGCTGACCAAAAAGATGGCCGAGGATCTGACCGATTATTTGGAGACTGCGGGCATCCGGGTGCGGTATATGCACCACGACGTCAAGACCATAGAGCGACAGGAGCTGATCCGCGATCTGCGTCTCGGGGTGTTCGACGTGCTGATCGGCATCAACCTGCTGCGCGAGGGTCTGGACCTGCCCGAGGTATCGCTCGTCGCGATCTTGGACGCGGACAAGGAAGGCTTTTTGCGTTCGGAGACCTCGCTGATCCAGACCATTGGCCGCGCCGCGCGAAACGAGCACGGCTTGGTCGTGCTGTACGCGGATAAGATCACGCCGTCGATGCACCGCGCGATGAGCGAGACCGAACGCCGCCGCAAAATACAAAACGAATTCAATATCGCGCATGGCATTACGCCGCGCTCGGTGCGCAAAAAGGTGGCCGATGTGATCGAGATCACGTCCAACGTGCCCGAGAACAGCAAACGCAAAATGCGCACCAAGGGCGAAAAGCAAAACGAGATCGACCGTCTGTCCAAACAGATGCGGGAGGCTGCCAAGATGCTGGAATTCGAGATCGCCGCCGAGCTGCGCGACCGCATCAAGGCGCTGGAGGAAAGCTGATGCTGGAGGAAGAGCTGCGCGAAGTCCTAACCGCGCGGGGCGCGGATCTGATCGGCTTTGGGGCGCTGAAAGGCGTGCCGGGCGCGCCGCTGCCCAACGGCGTCGCGGTCGCCGTGCGCATTCCGCGCGAGGTGCTGCGTGATATCCGGCAGGGGCCGACAAAACGGTATTACGATTGTTATCAAGTTTTAAACGACCGCTTGAACGGGATCGTATTGGCCGGCGAGCGCTTTTTGCGGGAGCGCGGCTTTGCGGCGCGCGCATTGTCCACCGATCGCGTCACCCAGTCGGACGACGCGCGCACGGCGCTGCCCCATAAAACGGTGGCCGTGCGGGCGGGTCTGGGGTGGATCGGTAAGTGCGCGCTGCTCGTGACCGAAGCGTACGGCTCGGCTGTCCGTATCTCATCGCTGGTGACGGACGCGCCGCTCGTTTGCGGCGTTCCCGTGCAGCCGCGCTGCGGCGGCTGCGCCCGCTGCGAGCAATACTGTCCCGCGGGCGCGGTGCGCGGCCGCGCGTGGAAAAACGGTACCGACCGCGATGAACTGGTCGATATCGCGGCGTGCCGCCGCCAAATGCTGCAAATGACGCGGGAGAGCTTCGGCGTTGCCACGACGATTTGCGGGCAGTGCATGGTACATTGTCCTTTTACCAACCGCTATGCAGAAACGGGAAATATGGAACGTGCGGTGTCGCGCGGCGCGGAATCGGCGGGGGAAAGCTGATGCGGTATTTTATTGTCGACGCGTTCGCGCAAGGCGCCTATTTGGGCAATCCGGCGGGCGTGTGCCTGCCGGAGCAGCCGCTCTCCACAAGACAGATGCAGCGTATCGCGGCGGAAAACAACCTGCCGGAAACGGCGTTCGTGACCCGCGCGCGCGGCGCTTACCAGATCCGTTGGTTTACGCCGGCGGGCGAGGTTGACCTGTGCGGACACGCGACGCTGGCAAGCGCGTTTGTGATCAGACACGACCTGGAGCCGCACGCCGACCGCGTGACCTTCCAGAGCGTGAGCGGGCCGCTCTATGTGGATGCGGTCGAAGAGTGTTTTCGTCTGGATTTTCCGGCCCGGCCCGCGAGGCGGACCGAGCCGTTGCCGCAGATCGAGGCGGCTTTGGGCGCAAAACCGCTGGAGACCTATTTGGCGCGCGATTGGCTGGTGGTTTTGGACAGCGAGCAGACCGTGCGCGGTCTGCAACCGGACTTTGCGGCCATGGCAAAAATTCCGCAAGGGGACGGCGTGATCGTGACCGCGCGGGGCGAAAGCTGCGATTTTGTTTCCCGCTGCTTTTATCCTAAAAGCGGTGTGAACGAAGACCCGGTGACCGGCTCCGCCCATTGCAACCTAACGCCGTACTGGGCGGAACGGCTGGGCAAAGCGCGGCTTGTTGCCAGACAACTCTCGGCCCGCGGCGGCGCGCTGGCCTGTGCGCTCGCGGGCGACCGGGTGCTGCTAACGGGCGGCGCGCGGCTCTATCTCAGCGGCGAAATTTCAACGGCTTATTTAAGTGAGGAATTATCATAAATATGCACGAATATATTCATGTGAAGGGTGCCAGAGAGCACAATTTAAAAAATATCGATATCAAGATCCCGCGCGACAAGCTGACCGTGCTGACCGGCCTGTCCGGTTCGGGCAAGTCGTCTCTGGCGTTCGACACGATCTATGCCGAGGGGCAGCGCCGCTATGTGGAATCGCTGTCCAGCTATGCGCGGATGTTCTTGGGGCAGATGGACAAGCCGGATGTCGATTATATTGACGGCCTGTCGCCCGCTATCTCGATCGACCAAAAAACGACCAGCAAAAACCCGCGTTCGACAGTCGGCACGGTGACCGAGATCTACGACTACATGCGCCTGCTATGGGCGCGCATCGGCACGCCGCACTGCCCGAAATGCGGCAAGGAAATCCACCAGCAGACGATCGACCAGATCATCGACCGGCTGATGGCGCTGCCTGAAAAAACGCGCCTGCAAATTCTGGCCCCGGTCATTCGCGGCAAAAAAGGCGAACACACCAAGGTGCTGGAGGACGCGCGCAAATCCGGCTATGTCCGCGTGCGGGTGGACGGCGAGGTTTATGACCTTTCCGAAGAGATCAAGCTGAAAAAGACCTATAAGCACAACATCGAGATCGTGGTGGACCGCGTGGTGGTCAAGCCCGATATCCGCGCGCGCCTGACCGATTCCGTGGAGAGCGCTTCGGCTCTTTCCGGCGGCATTGTGATCGCGGATGTGATCGGCGGCGAGCCGATCATGTTCTCGCAGAACTATGCGTGCGAGGATTGCGGCATCTCGATCGAAGAGCTGACGCCCCGCATGTTCTCCTTCAACAACCCCTACGGCGCGTGCCCGACCTGTACCGGTCTGGGCGTGCAGATGAAGGTGGATCCGAACCGTATCATCCCGAACCGCAAGCTTTCCATCAAACAGGGGGCGATCCGCGCTTCCGGCTGGGCCAATGCCGATCCCGGCACCATTTCGTATATGTATTACACCGCGCTGGGCAAACGCAACGGTTTCACGCTCGATACGCCGATTGAAGAATTCAGCGAAAAGGCGCTGGACGAGCTGCTGTACGGCACAAAGGGCGAATCCATTGAAATATCGGTCAGCCGCGTTTCCGGCGGCGTGATGCGCCAGCCGTTCGAGGGCCTGATCAATAATTTGGAGCGACGCTACCGTGAGACCTCGAGCGAGTACTCGCGCGCCGAGATCGAGGACTGCATGAGCGAGACCCCGTGCCCGGATTGCGGCGGCCGCCGCCTTCGGCCGGAGGTGCTGGCCGTCACGATCGGCGGCCTGAATGTCGCGGAGTTTGCCGAGCGTTCGGTCGTCAAGGCGATGGAGTTCATCCATACCCTGCAGCTGACCGAGATGCAGCACAAGATCGGCGACCGCGTGATCAAGGAGATCATGGACCGATTGGGCTTTTTACAGTCCGTCGGTTTGGAATATTTGACGCTCAGCCGCGCGTCGGGCACGCTGTCCGGCGGCGAGAGCCAGCGTATCCGGCTGGCAACCCAGATCGGTTCGTCGCTGATGGGCGTGCTGTATATTCTGGACGAGCCTTCGATCGGCCTGCACCAGCGCGATAACGATAAGCTGCTGGCGACGCTCGGCCGACTGCGCGATCTGGGCAACACGCTAATCGTCGTAGAGCACGATGAGGACACCATGTACGCGGCGGATCATATTGTCGATATCGGCCCCGGCGCGGGGCGGCACGGCGGCGAGGTCGTGTTTGAAGGCACGATCGACGAGCTGCTGAAGGATGAAAGGTCCGTTACCGGCAAATATCTGTCGGGCCGCATGGCCATTCCGATCCCCGAGGTACGCCGCAAGGGAAACGGCAAAAATTTAGTGGTAAAGGGCTGCACGGTCAATAACCTCAAGCATACCGATTTTACCATTCCGCTCGGCACGTTTACCTGCGTGACCGGCGTGTCCGGTTCGGGCAAATCCTCGTTTGTCAACGAGATCCTCTACAAGAAGCTGGCCGCCGAGCTAAACGGCGCAAAAACGCGCGCGGGCGCGCATGATGAAATGACCGGTCTGGAGCATCTGGACAAGGTGATCGACATCAACCAGTCGCCGATCGGCCGCACGCCGCGCTCCAACCCCGCGACCTACACGGGGGTGTTCAATGATATCCGCGAGCTGTTCGCCCAGACGGCGGACGCCAAGGCGCGCGGCTACGGGGCGAGCCGGTTTTCCTTCAATGTCAAGGGCGGCCGGTGCGAGGCATGCTCGGGCGACGGCCTGCTCAAGATTGAAATGCACTTTCTGCCCGACGTATACGTGCCCTGTGATGTGTGCAAGGGCCGCCGTTACAACAAGGAAACGCTTGAGGTGCGGTATAAGGGCAAGAACATCTATGAAGTGCTCGACATGACCGTGGACGAGGCTTGTGAGTTCTTTGAGAACGTGCCCAAGATCGCCCGTCGGATGCAGACCATGCAAGAGGTCGGTTTGGGCTATGTCAAGCTCGGACAGTCCTCCACCACGCTGTCCGGCGGCGAGGCGCAGCGCGCCAAGCTCGCGACAGAGCTGTCGCGCCGCTCTACCGGTAAGACCATCTATATCCTTGACGAGCCGACCACCGGCCTGCACGTTGCGGACGTGCACCGTTTGGTCGACGTGCTGCAAAAGCTGGTGGACGCGGGCAATTCCGTGGTCGTCATCGAGCACAACCTCGATGTGATCAAAACGGCCGATCATATCCTCGATCTCGGCCCGGAGGGCGGCGACGAGGGCGGCCGTCTGGTCACCGTGGGCACGCCGGAGCAGGTAGCGGCCTGCAAGGATTCCTACACCGGCCAGTACCTGAAAAAGATATTGGAAAAAAGTAAACAGTGAACCGATGGGGGCGTTGCCGAAGAAGGCAACGCCCCCATATCTTATGGCTATCGTCCTAAACCAAGTGCAGGAACCTGTGCATTTTGCAGCTTGCATAAAATATGTTGAGATATGGAGAGATATTTGGTATAATAATTGTAATTAAAAATAAAAATGAGGGAGTTCCCATGAAAATAAAACGATGGGTGATCGCCGCACCTGACGAGGCGTGCGTACGCACGCTGCAGCGCGACGGCGGTTTTCCTCCGCTGGCCGCCGCCGTATTGGCCGCCCGCGGCGTCACCTCCTGCGCGCAGGCGGAGACGTACTTATCCTGCGACCCCAAAGGTTTGAACGACCCGTTCGCCCTGCCCGATATGGCGGTGGCGGTGGAGACCATACGCGACGCGGTGAGCCGGGGCGAACGCATCACGGTGTTCGGCGATTACGATGTGGACGGCGTTACCGCCACCTGTATGTTGACCCATTATCTGCGCTCGGTGGGAGCCGACTGCGCTTATTACATCCCAAACCGCCTGAGCGAGGGCTACGGCCTGTCGCGCGCGGCGCTGGAGCAGCTTTGGCAGGACGGCACGCGCCTGATTATCACGGTGGACGCGGGCATTACCGCGCTTGACGAAATAGCCGCGGCCCGCGCCCTTGGCATGCGCGTGGTCGTGACCGACCACCACGAGTGTCACGACGCGCTGCCCGACGCGGAGGCGATCGTCGATTATAAACGGCCGGGGAGCGAGTATCCGTTTCGCCATCTGGCCGGTGTCGGCGTGGCGTTTAAGCTGATCAGCGCGCTATCAGGCGATGCGGAGGAAATGCTCGCGCGCTATGCCGATCTGGCCGCGCTCGGCACCGTGGCGGATGTGATGCCCATTGTGGGCGAAAACCGCATCATCGTTGCGGCCGGGCTGGAACGGATGGCGCGGACCAAGAATCTGGGTCTTGAAATGCTGCTGCGCGAGTCGGGCATGAAAACCAAGCGGCTTACCTCGTCCACGATCAGCTTTGTGCTCGCGCCGCGAATCAACGCCGCCGGGCGTATGGGCCGGGCCGAGCTGGCCGCCGAATTGTTCCTGACGGACGACCCCGTTCGCGCGCAGGCGCTGGCCGCCGAGCTGTGCGAGCAGAATAAAAAACGCCAGAGTGAGGAAAACCACATTTTGGAGCAGGCGCTCACCCGTCTGCGCAAGGAATATAACCCGGCGGAGGATCGCGTGATCGTGCTGTCCGGCGAAAACTGGCACCATGGCGTGATCGGCATCGTCTGTTCGCGCCTGTGCGACCGCTACGGCTGCCCGGTCATCCTGATCGCGCTGGACGGCGATACGGGCAAGGGTTCGGGCCGTTCGGTCAAGGGCTTCAACCTGTTCGACGCGCTGTCCTCCTGCGAGGATCTGCTGCGCCGCTACGGCGGGCATGAGCTGGCCGCCGGACTGACCGTGGACCGCGAAAAGATTGAAGAGCTGCGCGCGCGACTGAGCGAGTACGCCGGCGAGCACGTCACCATCGCGGACCTGCAGCCGCAGCTGCAGATCGATTGCGAGGTTGATCCCTCGTGGATCAGCGAGCAGGCGATCAAGGGGCTGTCGCTCCTTGAACCGTTTGGACAGCAGAACGCCGAGCCGGTGTTTTGCATGCGCGGCATGACGGTGGAGGATATCACGCCCATTTCGAGCGACCGCCATGTGCGCGTGACGCTGACCAAGGACGGCAAGCGCTTTTCCGCCATGCTGTTCGGCACCGGGCTGGGCGGCTGCGGCTTTGCGCAGGGCAATTCGGTCGACGCGGCTTTTCATTTGGAGCTGAACGAGTTTCGCGGCCGCGCCACCGTGCAGCTCACCCTGTGCGACGTACAGCTGAGCGAATGCGAGCATCTGGCCGACCAGAGGCTTTTGAATCTATACAATACCTATATGCAGGATGGGCCGCTCTCCGCGGCCGAAGCACGCGTGCTGCTGCCGAGCCGGGCCGAGCTGGTCGCGGTATGGCGGCACGTGTCCTGCCGCGCGGAGGACGGCCGCCTGTCCGTTCCGGACGGCGCGCTGTCCCGCCGCATCGCGTGGGAAAGCCGCCGCGATATCAACATCGGCAAGCTGCTGGTCTGCCTTGATGTATTCTCCGAATCGCAGCTGATCAGCTATCATTTTAAAGAGGGTTTGATCAATATCACCCTCAAACCGTATGAAGGCAAAGCGGATATTTCCGGTTCGGTTGTGCTCGCCACGTTGCAGAGTATGGCCGGTTGAGCCTCGAAATGGGGGAGAAACTTATGCAGGATAAATTGGATTTTTTGCTGGAACGGGTAAAGAAACAGAACCCGCAGGCCAATACCAAGAAGATACGCGCGGCCTATGAATGCGCCGCGAAAGCGCATGAAGGACAAAAACGCAAAAACGGCGAACCCTATATCATCCACCCGGTATCCGTGGCGGAGATCATCGTCGAGATGGGGCTGGATACCGATTCGATCTGCGCCGGGCTGCTGCATGACTGTATCGAGGATACGCAGTTTGGCTACCGGGAGATCGAAAACAAATTTGGCACCACGGTGGCCGAACTGGTGGACGGCGTTACACGCCTCGGCATGCTGCGTTATTCCAAGGAACAGGAGCAGTTTGAAGATCTGCGCAAAATGTTTCTGGCCATGGCGCGCGATATCCGCGTCATCCTGATCAAGCTGGCCGACCGGCTGCACAACATGCGCACCATCCAGCACCTGCCGGAGCGCAAGCAGCGCGACAAGGCGCTCGAAACGATGGAGATCTACGCGCCGATCGCACACCGCTTGGGCATGAGCCGCATCAAGTGGGAACTGGAGGACCTGTCGCTCAAGTGCCTTGACCCGATCGGCTACAAGGAGATCGTCGACGGCCTGAGAGAGCAGAGCGAGCAGCATGAGGAATTCCTCAAGGGAATAACCGACCGCATCGGCGGCAAGCTCAAGGAAGCCAAGATCGAAAACACGATCTCGGCGCGCGTCAAGCACATCTATTCGATCTATCGCAAGATGTACGCCCAACACAAGACCATTAACGAGATCTACGATATCTGCGCGGTGCGCGTGATCGTTGAGACCGTGGCGGACTGCTACAATGTCCTCGGCTATGTGCACGATCTGTATAAGCCCATACCGGGCCGCTTTAAGGATTATATCTCAACGCCCAAGCCCAACGGCTATCAGTCGCTGCACACGACCGTCATCGGCCGCGCGGGCATTCCGTTTGAAATCCAGATCCGCACCTCCGAAATGCACAAAACAGCGGAATACGGCGTTGCCGCGCACTGGAAGTATAAGCAGGGACTGGATAAGGCCGGGAATGAAGAGGCCTTTGCGTGGATCCGCCAGCTGCTCGAAGCGCAGCAGGACACCGAGGCCGAGGATTTTATTAAGAACATCAAGGTCGATCTGTTCGCGGATGAGGTGTTCGTGTTCACCCCAAAGGGCGATGTGGTCAATATGCCCGCGGGCGCAACGCCGATCGATCTGGCTTACGCGATCCACTCCGCCGTCGGCAATCGCATGACGGGCTGCAAGCTCAACGGCCGAATCGCGCCGATCGACAGCCTGCTCAAAAACGGCGATATCGTTGAAATACTGACTTCCAAGGAAGCGCGCGGCCCCAGCCGCGATTGGGTCAAGATCGTCAAAACGACCGAGGCCCGCAACAAGATCAAGCAGTGGTTCAAAAAGGAATGCCGGGAAGAGAACATTGTTAGCGGCCGTGACGATCTGGACCGCGAGCTGCGCGCCAACCTGCTGTATAACGGCTTTTATGACAACGATGAGATCCAGAAGAACACGCTGAACAAGTTTTCGTTCGGCTCGCTCGACGAGCTGTACGCCGCAATCGGCTACGGCGGCATCACGCTGACCAAGGTCATCAACAAGGTCAAGGATGACGTGGGCCGTTTGCGCCGCCAAAACGAGCCGGAGAGCGCGGCGGAACAGCCGGTGCACAATACCCAGCCCGAGCGCCGCGCCACACACAGCAAAAGCGGCGTTGTGGTGGAAGGGATCGCCAACTGTTTGGTCAAGTTCGCCCGCTGCTGCACGCCGATCCCAGGCGACGAGATCGTGGGCTATGTCACGCGCGGCTATGGCGTTTCCATTCACCGGCGGGACTGTGTCAACGTGCACGAGGAGGAAGAGCCCGATCGCTGGGTCAAGGCCCGGTGGGACGAGGATATCACGGTCGCGGACCGGCAGAATCGTTTTTCGACCGGTCTGCAAATATCGACCCGCAGCCGCATTGGGGTTCTGAGCGATGTGACGGCCGTGCTCGCCGCCTGCAAGATCAACGTGCATGAAATTTCGGCCCGCGATCTAAACGATGGTTTTGGCGTGATTAACGCGATGGTGGACGTTGCGGGCGTGCACCAGCTCGACAACCTGATCAGCCGCATGCGCAGTATCAAGGGCGTGCTGGATGTGACGAGAACGGTGGACACCAACTAACATTTGTTAATTAGGAGTTAGGAATTCGTAATTAGGAATTGTGGTGCCGCGCATAGCGCGGTTATTCAAAATATCGGCCTTTGGCCGATACATTCAACTGCTAATTCCTAACTCAATGAAGGATGAAGAAAATGCGTGCTGTGATTCAAAGGGTTGAAAAAGCGTCGGTTTCGATCGGCGGGGCGGTTTGCGGCAAGATCGGGCAGGGGTTTTTGGTCCTGCTGGGCGTGACCGAGGGGGACACGGTGGAAGACGCGCACTATCTCGCGGATAAGACGATAAAGCTACGTGTGTTCACCGATGAAAACGATAAGATGAATCTGTCGCTGGCCGATATTGGCGGCGGTTTGCTGATCGTTTCGCAGTTCACGCTTTACGGCGACTGCAAAAAAGGCAACCGGCCCAGCTTCACCGGCGCGGCGCGGCCCGATACCGCGATCCCGCTGTATGAGGCGTTCGTCGCGCGCTGCCGCGCGTCCGGCTTGCCGGTCGCGACCGGCAGGTTTGGCGCGGATATGGCGGTAAGCCTTGTAAACGACGGCCCCGTCACACTCATCATGGATACCGCGCAAATGCGCGGAAATAGTTAGGAATTAGGAGTTAGTAATTAGTAATGGAAAGCGGAAGTAAAATAATTCCTAACTCCTAATTCCTAATTACTAATTAAAAAAGGAAGGTTGTTTTTATGAAAATTCTTCAGTTTTGTGTCGGCCCGGTCGCGACGAACTGTTATATCGTATATGACGAACAGAGCTTGGACGCCGCGGTGATTGATCCCGGCGACAGCGCGCCGTCTATTTTAGCTGCGGCGGATAAGGAAGGTCTGCACATTCGGTACGTGCTGCTCACGCATGCGCATTTTGATCATATCCTTGCGGCGCATGAGATTTTGCAGCAGACCGGCGCAAAATATGTCGTGCCCGAAGCGGATACGTGGTTGCTGAAAAAGGAAGCGATGGGAGAATTCCGTCCCTTTGTCCGCTCGTATGTCGAGGACGTACCCGATATCCTCGCGTCCGAGGGGACGACCGTCACCTTTGGTTCGCTTACGGCGGCATATATGAATACGCCGGGCCACACGCCCGGTTCATCCGTGATCCGCATAGGGGATTGCCTGTTTACCGGCGATACGCTGTTTCGTCACGAGTGCGGGCGTTGCGATCTGGAGGGCGGCGACTTTTCGCAGATGCTCCGGTCGCTGCGGCGGCTTTATGAGCTGGAGGGCGACTATCAGGTGCTGCCCGGCCACGAAGGCCTGTCGACCCTTGCGGAGGAGCGCGCGCGCAATCCCTATATGAAGCAGGCGATCGGGAAATGACCTACGTTCTGATCGGACATGAGATGAAGCACGCGGTCGAAGAAATGCTGCTGCACCTGCTGCCGGCCGCTGTGCTCACCCGCGCGGAAAAACTGCCGGAAACGGGCGACCGCTGTCTCTCCATGCTGCGCGAGCAGGATGGCCGCGCGTATGCCTTGGCGGAAGCCGTGGTGGACGGGCGTTGTCTGCGGTGCGAGCGCGACGCGGCCATTGACGGGATGGACGAACTGGCGCGCAAGCGCACGGTGACCGAACTGATCAAAACCACCTTATACGAAGCCATCGCGCCCGGCCTGCCGGAGGCGCCCGTTTGGGGGAGCCTTACCGGCGTGCGCCCGGCCAAGCTCGCGAGGGGCCTGATCGAACGCGGCAAAAGCCGCGCCGAGACGGCCGAGGCCCTGCGCGGGCATTTTTTCGTTTCTCAAAAGCGTGTTTCGCTCACGATCCGCGCGGCGGAAACCGCTCTCTTCTTTGGCAATGAGATCGGGCCGGATGATATTTCGCTCTATGTCGGCATTCCGTTCTGCCCGTCCCGCTGCTATTACTGCTCGTTCGTATCGGCGGCGACCGCGCAGTCCGGCCACTTGATCGAGCCCTATCTGGACGCGCTGTGCCGCGAGATCGAAGAGACCGGCGCTATGGTACGCGAGGCGGGCAAGCGGGTACAGAGTATTTATATCGGCGGCGGCACGCCGACCACGCTCACGGCGGAGCAGCTAAAGCGATTGACCGCGCGGCTTGCAGAAGCGTTCGATTTCTCGTTCCTTCGTGAATATACTGTAGAAGCCGGGCGGCCGGATACGATCACGCCGGAAAAGCTCGCGGCGCTGAAAACCGCGGGCGTCACCCGTGTGAGCATCAACCCGCAAAGCATGGAGGACGAGGTGCTGCGGCAGATCGGACGGCGCCACACGGCAACAGATGTGCTGCGCACTTATGAAGAGGCGCGGCAGGCAGGGTTCCGAGAGATTAATATGGATCTGATCGCCGGTCTTACCGGCGATACGCCCGAATCCTTCGGTCGGTCTGTTCATACGCTCATCGGACTTGCGCCGGAGAATATTACGGTGCATACGCTGGCCATCAAGCGGGGCGCGGACCTGTCCGATAAGGCGGCGAACGCCGCCGAGCGGCGTAAGGTGGGGGAAATGCTCGATCTTGCGGAAACGGCGCTTGGCGCGGCGGGATACGGGCCATACTACCTGTACCGCCAGAAGTTTTCGGCCGGAGGGTTTGAAAACGTAGGCTGGTGCAAGCCGGGAACCGAGTGCTTCTATAATGTTGCGATGATGGAAGAGCTGCAAACGATCTTGTCTCTGGGTGCGGGCGGCGTGTCCAAGCGCGTCGAGCGCGACACAGGCTGGATCGAACGCACGAATAACCCAAAGTATCCGCAGGAGTATATCGGCGCGGCCGGCCGGCTTTCGGCCGGCAAGCGAAAACTGCTGCGGCTCGGCGTCTGAATCAGAGAGGAGGCCACTCAAATGGCTGAATTCACCGTCAATTATATCAACCACCGCGCGCGGTATGACGCCGCGGATTTTGTCATGGACTGCGAGACCTATTACCGCGAGCGCGTTTCACGCGCGGCGAATGAGATCGCCAAAAACATTAAGCAAAAGCCGATCGTTTTAATCAACGGCCCGTCCTCCAGCGGCAAAACGACCACCAACGATCGCTTGGGCCGCGCGCTGTTAAAGCTGGGCATCCACGCGGAGACCATTTCCATGGATGATTATTACCGCACGATCGGCACCTATGAGGTGCCGCGTGATACGGAAAATAATGTGCCCGATCTTGAATCGCCGGAGTGCATGAACCTGCCGCTGCTCAGCAAGCATTTGGCGCAGCTGATCGCGGGCGAGGAGATCTCCATTCCCCGGTTTGAGTTCGAGACGCGCACCTCGATCCCGAACGACCGCACGCTAAGCCTCGCATCCGACGAGGTCGCGCTGATCGAGGGTATCCATTCGTTTAATCCGGTCATTATGGGCGATCTGGCGCATGCCGCGACAAGCGTGTATCTCTCAGTGGCGTCCACGGTCGTGCCGCGCGAAGGTCCTAGGCTGGAACCGTATATGCTGCGCTTTTTGCGCCGCGCCATGCGGGACAGCCTGTTCCGCTCCTCGCCGGTCGCGGAAACGCTGCACCAATGGAACTCCGTACGGCGCGGCGAAACGCTTTATATCGCCCCCTATCGGGGGCAGGCCAATCTGACCATCGACACCTTTTTGCCATACGAACTATGCATTTTCATGCAGTATTTGAGCGACGAGCTGAAAAACCGGGAAAACGAACTTGAAGCGGCTGATCTGTACCCGATCTATAAGGTTTTGGACAGAATCGCGCCGATCGACTATAAAAAAGTTATCCCGGAGGACTCGGTTTTGCATGAATTTATCGGCTGAAAAATGAGCAAAACCGCATTATATCTTGCTTTTTGGATATCGTAGGTTTATAATAATGTCTACTGAATAAACCGTAAAGTGGTTTATTTGTGCGGAATAATGCCGCACAATCACTTAAAATGACGATTTTTTAACATTTTAAATGATCGATACTCGGCTTTCAACACATCAGAAAAACGCCAATATACCGGGCGGCCCGCCGCCCGCCGGAAGGAGAGGATCGCAATGGATGCGAAAGTGCAGACGCTGCTGGACAAAATCAGGGTAGTTGCCACGAGGACGGGGCAGGCTGCCGGCCGCGCGGCGGACGTCGCCGGTAAAAAAGCCGGCGAGCTGGCTTCGGCAACGAGGATCAACCTGCAAATTTTCGATTTGAATACCGAATGCGAGGTCCTCTACAAGGAGATTGGCCGGATGGTGTACGATGTGCGCCGCGGGATCGAGGCCGCGAGCGATGAAATGGACGAACGCATCGACCGGCTGGATGAAAAGCAAGCAAAGGTTGCGGCGCTCCGTGAGGAACTGGCCGGCATGCGGTCGTTTGTGACCTGCCCCGGCTGCGGCAAGCAATGCAGCCGGGAGGATTCCTTTTGTCCCGGTTGTGGTAAGGCGCTTTAATAGCGCATATTCCGTCACGCCCGGCATACGGTTAAAGAAAAAGAATTTGCATAAAGGGCGTGTATCGTTTGCAGCGTAAAAAACAGAACTTTATCGAAGGCGCGGCGATTCTGGTCGTTGCAAGCCTGATCGTCAAGGTGATCGGCGCGGTTTTCCAGATCCCGCTCGTCAATCTGATCGGCGGCAAGGATAATCCGGCGTTTGGCCTGTTCACGGCAGCCTACCGCATTTATATGACCATGCTGGTCATATCCACGGTCGGCCTGCCCGCGGCGCTTTCCAAAATGGTGGCCGAAGCCACCGCGGGCGGCCGCGAACACGAGGTGCGCCGCATTGTCAAGGTGGCGGCGGTCATCTTTATTCCGTTTGGCGCGGTCTGTTCGGTGGCGCTTTACGCGGGCGCGGGCGTCTTTTCCGACCTGATCAAATCCGCGGACGCGCGCTTTGCCGTTATGGCGATCGCGCCCAGTGTTTTGATGGTGTGCATCCTATCCGTGTTCCGCGGCTACTATCAGGGACGCGCCAATATGGTGCCTACCGCTGTTTCGCAGGTCATCGAGGCGCTCGGCAAAATGTTCGTCGGCCTTGGGCTGACCTATTATGCGGTCGGACAGGGATACGATGCGCCGCATGTCGCGGCGATGGCGGTTTTGGGCGTCACGATCGGCGAGGTCGCCGCGGCGTTCTATATGGTGGTCCGGGCGGCGCTGACCAGAAAACAAGCCTCTGTCCTCAGCCACGGCCTGAACAACGCCGTGCGTCCGTTCAGCCAGCTTTGCGGGCAGCTCTTGTCGCTGTCCATTCCCATTACCATCACCTCGGCCGTGATGAGCCTGACCGACTTGATCGATATGGCGCTCATCTCCGCGCGGCTGCAGTCGCCCGCGATCGCAATGACCTCGGATCAGGCGATGGCGATCTACGGCGTGTACACGGGGTATGCGGTCAACTTTTTTAATTTGCCGCAAACGCTGATTACCGCGATCTCGGTGAGCGTGCTGCCCGTGATCGCGGGCGCGCGCGCGATGCAGAATTTTACCAAGGTATCCAAGACCATGTCCACCGCATTTCGGCTGACGCTGCTGATTACCCTGCCTGCCGGCGCGGGTTTTCTGCTGTTCGGTCAGCAGATCGTGCGGTTGGTTTATTCCAAGGACACCGTGCTGGGCGGTCAGCTGCTGCAGATCCTCGGCTTTGCCGTGCCGGCCGTCGCGCTGGTGGCCATCACCAACGCGATCCTGCAGGCGTTTGGCCGGGTCGATCTGCCGCTGATCTCCATGTTTATCGGCGCGCTGATCAAAATTTGCGGTGATTATGTGATGGTAGCCGATCCGCGGCTGCAGATCGCGGGCGCGCCTGTCAGCACCACGCTGTGCTACTGGGTGATCGCGCTGATCAATCTGGTGCAGATCGGCCGCCTGTCGCACGGCCTGCCGCCATTCGGCAGAACGGTCGTGCGGCCAATAGCCGCGACAATCGGCATGGGCGCGTCAAGCATGATCTGCTTCACGCTGTTGTCGCGTGCGCTGGCCGCCGCGCCGGGGTCGGTTGTCGATAAGCTGGTCACGCTCGTTTCCATTATGGTTGCCGTGTTGGTATACGGCGTGCTGCTGCTGCTTTTGCACGCGGTCGAGCGCGAGGACGTGCTGCTTTTGCCAAAGGGCGAAAAAATAGCAAATTTGCTGCGCCTGAAATAGGCGCGAACAAGAAAGAGAAAAAAGTATGGTAGATTTTAAGCAAAAAGAGCAATATACATTTGACGACCTGCTTCGTATTATCGAGATTCTGCGCGCGCCGGACGGCTGCATGTGGGACCGGGAGCAGGATCACCACAGCATCCGCCGCAACTTTATCGAGGAGACGTACGAGGTGTGCGAGGCCATCGATGAAGAGGACGCCGAGCATCTCAAAGAAGAACTGGGCGACGTGCTGTTGCAGGTGGTGTTCCATACCGAAATGGAGCGGGAAAAGGGTGTTTTCGATATCGGCGACGTGGCGGACGGCGTGTGCAAGAAGCTGATTTACCGCCATCCCCACATTTTTGCCGACACCGTGGTCGCCTCCTCGGCTGAGATACTAAACAACTGGGACGATCTCAAGCGCAAGGAAAAAAAAGCAGGAGACCGTGACCGACGCGCTTTCCAGCGTGGCGCGCAGCCTGCCTGCGCTGATCCGCGCTGAAAAGGTACAGAAAAAGGCTTCTAAGGCCGGTTTTGACTGGAAGGATGTTTCTGGCGCGGCCGATAAGGTGACCGAGGAGCTGCGCGAGGTGAACGACGCGTTTGCCGGCAGCGGCGATGTGGAAGAGGAGATCGGCGACCTGCTGTTCGCGGCGGTCAATGTGGCGCGGTTTGCAAAGGTAGACCCGGAACGCGCGCTGGAAAAGGCGACGGATAAGTTTGTCGCCCGGTTTGCCCGAGTGGAGCAGACCGCGTTTGATCAGGACAAGGTGCTGTCTGATTTGTCGGAGGACGAGCTGGACACGCTTTGGAATAAATCGAAAGAAAAGGTATAACGGAGGTAACAAAATGAAAAAAAGCGATTTCGTGACGATGGTAGCGGAGCAGGCCGAGCTTTCTAAGAAGGATACTGAAAAGGTGATAGACGTTGTGTTTGCCGCGCTGGGCGACGTACTGGCGCAGAACGACAAGCTGCAGATCAGCGGCTTCGGCACATTTGAAACCAAGGAGCGCGCCGCGCGCACGGGCCATAATCCCCGCACCGGCGAAGCCATTGAGATTGCCGCTGCTACCATGCCCGTATTCAAGCCCGGCAAGGCTCTGAAGGACAAGCTGAACGAACAGTGAGACTGGATAAATACCTAAAGGTATCCCGTCTGATCAAACGGCGCACGGTCGCGAACGACGCCTGCGACGCCGCGCGCATCACGGTGAACGATAAGCCGGCCAAAGCCTCCTATCAGGTAAAAGTGGGCGATATCATCGAGATCGCTTTCGGCCAGCGTACGCTGAAGGTAGAGGTGCTCGATATTGCCGAGCACGCCCTTAAGGCGGACGCCGCCGCGCTTTACCGCGAGCTTTTGTAATCATACCATCCCTCGGTAAAAACACGGCATGTTTTTACCGGAAATTCGTATAAAGCATCCCGCCCTCACGTATGATGATGAGCGGGATGTTTTATTTTTGTTTGCTGGGAGGGCGGTACCATGGCAGCCGAGGAACGCGGTCGGGAAATGCCGCACACAATTATTCTGGAGGGAAGACAGAAACTCTCCGTTTCGGGTGTGACGGATGTGCAGAGCTTTGATGAGGAACAGATATTATTGGAGACCGTGCGCGGCATGCTCGCCGTGCGCGGGGAGGGGCTGCATGTGGAGCGTTTGCAGCTGGAGGCGGGCGAGCTGATCGTTTTAGGGGAAATCGGCTCGATCGAATACGATGACAGCGTCCAGCCGCGCGGCGGCATGCTGTCGCGCCTGTTCGGCAGGTGAGGCCGCTATGTTTTTTCCGATGGAAGCGCAGGGACTGATCCTGATACAGAGCATTCTTTTGGGCGCGGGCATCGGTGTGTTTTACGATGTGCTGCGCGCGCTGCGGCGGCAGTGCCGCGCCGGACGGGGGCTCACGGCGCTGCTGGACGCCGTGTTCTGGGCGGGCGTGCTCTTTGCCATGTTTGAATACGGCATCACGCTGGCCGCGGGGCAGGGGCGGTATTTTGTGCTCGCGGGCGCGGGCATTGGCGCGGGAATCTATTTTTCGCTGATCAGCGGTCCGGTGTTAGCACTTTTACACTTGTTCTTTTCATCGTTTGCATTTGTAAGGGACAGGGCCGTGCAGGCGGCGCGCCTTGTAAAAGGACTTGCCGAACGGTTTGGTCTTTCCAAAAAAATAAAGGAATGCGCAAAAAAGTTTAACAAAACCCCTTCCATTTTTCGTGGAAAGGGTTTAAAATAAAACTCGTATCAGTCAAGCAGTGCACAGAAAAGAGGAAAGGCGGCGCGAAATGACAAAACGGCAGATCCCTATGTTGGTCAAAATCGCGGCGCTCATTTTCCTGCTTTATGCAGCGGTCAAGATCGTTGGTCTGCAATCGCAGATTGCTGAAAAAAAAGATCAGCTGAACTCTCTGAACATGCGCGTGGAGGAATACGAGGCTTCCAACGAAGCGATGAAGGAAGACCTTAAAAGCGGCATTTCAGACGAGGATATCAGTGAGATCGCCCGCACGGAGCTTGGCTATGCGGAACCCGGCGAGCGTGTCTTTGTAGACACATCAAGCAGATAAGCCGGGCAAATTGTTAACGGAGGCAAAAAAATTTATATGGATTTGGCAGTGGGATCGATCGTAGACGGCAAAGTAACGGGAATTACCAAGTTCGGCGCGTTTGTCGCCCTGCCCGAAGGGAAATCGGGCATGGTGCACATTTCTGAGGTCGCGTCTAGTTTCGTCAACGATATCAAGGATTTTTTGCAGGAAGGCCAGCAGGTTCAGGTCAAGATTATTGGCATCGACCAAGCGGGCCGCATCAATCTGTCCATTAAAAAGGCGCAGGCACAGCAGAACCCTCAACCGGGCGCGGGCAATTTTGCGCCCCGGCAGCCGCGTTTTCAGCGCGCTGCGGCGCCGCGCGGCCGCGCGGCCGCACCAAAGGATCCCGCGAGCATGACCTTTGAAGATAAGCTCAAAGCGTTTATGACCGACAGCGAAACCCGTCAGGCCGATGTGCGCCACGCGACCGACCGCAAGAACGGTTCGCGCCGCCGGAAGTAAAGGCCGGGCGTTTTGGCCGATCGCGCTTATTTACCGCATGACAAAAACCGGGGGAAGCCTCGGTTTTCGTTTTATCCTCATGTAATAAAAAAAGGGGCGCTCAGCCGCAAATGCGGCCGAACGCCAAAAAATAGGATTGTGGGGATAAAGATATGAACGGTGCATGGCAGCATTCCTGCCACCGTCATTAATATACCATGAATTACAAATAATGTCAACTATATTTTTCAAAAAAGAGGAATCGCATGAAAAAAACGCTGATTAAAAATGTGCATGTACTGACTGTGAACCAAACGGACGAGCAGTTTTTCGGCTTCGCCGCGTTTGCGGACGGCAAAATAGAAACGCTGGGTCAGGCGGAAAAAACACCGGCGGAAAAGGAATTTGACGAAGTGATAGACGGGCGGGAGGGCTATCTGCTGCCCGGCATGATCGACGTGCATTCCCATTTGGGCCTTTACGAGGACAGCCTTGGCTTTGAAGGCGCGGACGGGAACGAGGATACCGATCCCGTTACGCCGCACCTGCGAGCCATCGACGGCGTCAATCCGATGGATCGGTCGTTTCGCGAAACGATCGAGGCGGGCGTGACCACGGTGGCGGTCAGCCCGGGCAGCGCCAACCCGATCGGCGGACAGATCGCCGCGATCAAGACCGCCGGCCGCCGGCTGGACGATATGGTGCTGCGCGCGCCGCTTGCGATCAAGTTCGCGCTGGGCGAAAACCCCAAATCGGTTTATCATGAGAAGGACGAAACGCCGGTTACCCGCATGGCGACCGCTGCGCTGATCCGTGAGCAGCTTTATAAGGCGCGCGAATATCTGGCCCGCAAGGATCGCGCCGAGGGAGACCCGGATGAGGACGCGCCCGATTTCGACATCAAGCTCGAAGCGCTGGTGCCTTTGCTGCGCGGCGAGATCGATGCGCATTTCCACGCGCATCGGGCGGATGACATCTTTACCGCGCTGCGTATTGCGCGGGAATTCGGGCTAAAGCCCGTGATCGTGCACGGCACGGAGGCCCACCTTGTCGCCGACCTGCTCGCGGGGGAAAACGTGCCTGTGATCAGCGGCCCCTATCTGACCGACCGCTCCAAACCCGAGTTGCGGGCGCTGACCGAGCGCTCGCCCCTGCTGCTGCATCAGGCGGGCATCGAGACCGCGATCACGGTGGATCACCCGGAGCTGCCGCTGCGGCTGCTGCCGATGGCGGCGCAGATCGCGGTAAAGGCGGGGCTTTCGGCAGACGCGGCGTTGCGCGCGGTCACGGCGGCGCCCGCGCGTATCGCGGGGCTGGGGGCGCGTATCGGCTCGCTCGCGCCCGGTATGGATGCGGACGCGGTGCTGATGGACGGACATCCCATGCGCTTTGAATCGCGTGTAAGCGTCGTCTGGATCGACGGCGCACAGCAATACAGGAGGGACGAATGATGAAAACAATCGAGATGCGCGAGATCGCCGCACTGGTGCGGCGGCTTTGCATGGAAGCGAACTATTATCTGCCGGATGATCTGCGGCAGGCTTTCCAGCGCGGGGGAGGAGCAGGAGCAGTCGCCCCTCGGCCGCCAGATTTTTGAGGAAATGATCGCCAACTGCGATCTTGCGCGGGAAAACGATATGCCGGTCTGTCAGGATACCGGCATGGCTGTGGTATTCGCGGAGGTCGGACAGGATGTGCACCTTTCGGGCGAGGGCTCGCTGGAGGACGCCGTGAACGAAGGCGTGCGGCAGGGCTACACGGACGGCTTTCTGCGCCTTTCGGTCGTTGGCGACCCGCTCCGCCGCGAGAACACGAACGATAACACCCCCTGCATTTTGTACACCTCGCTCGTGCCGGGCGACCGGGTCAAGATCACGGTCGCGCCCAAGGGCTTCGGCAGCGAGAATATGAGCGCGATGAAAATGTTCACGCCGGCGGCCTCCAAGCAGGATATCATCGACTTTGTCACGGACGCCTGCGTGAACGCGGGTTCCAATCCCTGCCCGCCGATCGTGATCGGCGTGGGTCTGGGCGGCACGTCGGACAAGGCCGCGTATCTGGCCAAGCGCGCGCTGCTGCGCCCGGTGGACGCGCATAACGCGGATCCGCTATACGCGGAGATGGAAAAAGCCATCCTCGATCAGGTTAACGCCTCCGGCGTCGGCCCGCAGGGCTTGGGGGGCACCGTAACGGCGCTTTCCTGCGCGATCGAGCCGTTCGGCACGCACATCGCGGGCCTGCCGTGCGTGGTCAATATTTCGTGCCATGTGACCCGGCACGCCGAAGGGACGCTGTAAAGCGGGCCTGTACTTTTTCACGGTCCAAGCGGCGTTAAAACGATTCCAATATGCCGCGCGGCGTCGCTTTTTTGGCGCGATTGGGAATGTTGCTGAAAAAACTGGGAAAAATGCGAAAATAGATTGGACAATTTATACGAAGATGTGGTATACTCATAGTAGCAAATCCCCATAGTATCATGGACCACGGTCCGTTAGGAGATGATGTTATGAAGTTCACCATCGTCGAGAGAAAAATTAAAATTGACGACGATCTGCGTCAGTACGCGCTGCGCAAGGTAGAAAAACTGGATCGGTATTTCCATACGGATTCCGATACCACGCTGACCTTCAGCGAACTGCGCGGCAAACAAACGGTAGAAGTCACAGTGCGGCAGTCCGGTCTGGTCATCCGCGCGGAGGAAACGACGACCGACATGTTCGCCTCTGTGGACGGCGCGATCAGCAGTATCGAGCGCCAGATCCGTAAGCACAAGACCCGTCTGGAAAAACGCCTGCGTGAAGGCGCGTTCGACAAGGCCGCGCAGCAGGCTGCCGAATTGGCTGAGGAGCCGTTCGATATCGTCCGCCGTAAGCGGTTCGAGGTCAAGCCGATGAGCGTTGACGAAGCGGTTTTGCAGATGAATCTGCTTGATCACCAGTTCTACTTTTTCCGCAACGCGGATAACGACAATATCCACGCGGTGGTTTACAAACGCGCGGCAGGCGGTTACGGCCTGATCGAAAGCGAAGACTGACAAGACCAAATAAGAGACAGGCCGGCAACGCGCACGCGCTGCCGGCCTTTTATGAGAGGATGATTTTATGGGTCTGTGCGACATTGAAGAGATCCGCTCCGTTTTGGGGCGGCACGGCTTTCATTTTTCCAAATCGCTCGGACAAAATTTTCTGACCGACGCTTCGGTTCCCGCGCGGATCGCCGCGGAAAGCGGGGCGGAGCAATATAAAAACGCCGTCGAGATCGGCCCGGGTATGGGCTGTCTGACGGCGGAGCTTTGCGGCCGCGCGGAGCGGGTCGTTTCGGTGGAGCTGGACCGCGCGCTGCTGCCTGTGCTGGACGAGACGCTTGCTGCCTTTGACAATGTGGAAGTGGTGCAGGGCGATGTGCTGGCGCTTGATCTGGCCGCGCTGGTCCGGGAAAAATTCGGCGGGGCGGAGGCGGTCGCCTGCGCCAATCTGCCGTATTATATCACCACGCCCGCGCTTTCCGCGCTGCTGGATTGCGGCGCGTTTCGCCGCATCACGGTCATGGTGCAGCGCGAAGTCGCGCAGCGGATCTGCGCGGAGCCGGGCTCTGCGGCTTATTCGGCGTTTTCGATTTATGTGCAATACCGCGCCGCGGCTGAAATATTGTTCGATGTGCCGGCCGAGTGCTTTACGCCCCGGCCCAAGGTGGATTCCGCCGTGCTGCGTCTGACGCCGCTTACCGAGCCGCCGGTCAAGGTGGGCAATGAAAAACAGATGTTTGCGCTGGTGCGCGCGGCGTTCAATATGCGCCGCAAAACGCTGGTCAACGCGCTGGGCCCCGTCATCGGCGGGGAGATGGGCAAAGAAGAGATCGCGGCGCTGCTCGAATCCGTCGGTCTGGACGCGCGCATCCGCGGCGAACGGCTTTCCATTGCCGATTATGCGCGCCTTTCGGATGCGATCGACAGCAAAAGAGAGGGGCGCTGAGGTATGGCGTCCAGCCATGAGTTTGTACAGTACGTGTGCGACCAGCTTTCGGATGCGGGCGCCGTCACCTATAAGCGGATGTTTGGAGAATTCGGCGTTTATTTAAACGGTAAATTTTTCGCGACCGTGGAGAACGACCAGTTTTGCCTTAAGATCACCGAGGCCGGTCGGGCGCTGCTCGGCGAAGCGGCTACCGTGATCGAACCGCACGAGGGCGGGCGCTACTTTTATGTGGAAAATTTGGATGACCGCGTTTTTTTGGCGGAGCTTGCCCGCGCGACCTGCGACGCCCTGCCCGCGCCTAAGCCAAAAAAGAAAAAGGGCGTCTGAGCAGTGCTCAGATGCCCAAGATGAGAAGGCCGCCGATCATAAGAATCAGATCCCAGTCCATATCCTCGCCCTCGGAGATCAAAAACCAGACGACGACGAGCACGAGGATGGTGTCCATATCGAGCTTGATGCCGGTCAGCCGGCCGGAAAACAGCCGGCCGAGGTCGCCGAATACCGAGGCGGCTTGCGGCGGTGCGTGCGGCGTTTCGCCGCGCGGCGCGTGTTCCTGTGCCTCACTGTGAAAACCGTCGCCCGCCGGCCCGGCCGCGGGCTGGGGATTATGTAAGGGCGGCGCACTGTGGGCGGAGGATGCGAGATATCGGTTATACAAGTGTGGTCGCTCCCTTGTCAAAGAGATTTTTCGCCCTCATCGGGCCGGTCTTCGCCCCTGCGGCCCGCTTGCTCCAGCGCGGCGCGCGCCATGCGCGCCATGCTGACCAGCCGCATGGCATGATCGAACTGCGTGGATACCTGATCGGTCACAAATGGCTTGACTGCGTTTAAAAGCGCGCGCTTTTCCTGCTTGACCGCGCTTTGGCCGCTCTGAACGATGTTGCCGAGCACGGGAAGCGCTTTCTCCATCAGCTCGGCGGAGGGATCGTAATCCCGCGAAGGGGAAGAGGCGGGAGCGGCGGCTCCGCCACCGCCACCGCCCAGCGCTTCACTCGCCATTTTCATCGCGTTTTGCAGGGCGTTGGGGTCGTTCAGGAGCGAGGAAAACAGGTCGTTATCCATGGCGCTTCGGTTCCTCCTTTATTTCGGGAACAGCATTTGTCTCAGCTGTCCGGCAAGTTTCGCGCCCTCGCTCGTCTGCATCAGTTTGTTGGCAAGGCGCGCGGCCTCCGCCATATCGCCGCGCTGAGCCGCCTGTGCGGCGCGCTCGAGATCGTCGGCGTTTTGGGATGAGACCATCTGTGCGGCCTGATGCGCGTTCGGTGTGGACAGGGCGGCGCGTACCCTGTCTACCATTTCCTTGTCGCCTGTTTTGACGGCAAGCTGCTGTAAGATATCGTTGAGATCCGGCATTGGCAGTTCCCTCCGTAAGTTTCTTGATGGTGCAGTATATGCGGGGAACGTGTAAAAATGTGAAAAAGTGGGGTTTACAAGTCGGCGCGGGCGGTGTAGAATACCACTGTATCCTACCTGCCAAAGGGGTGGACAAATTTGAAGATGCTGATATTTGCCGATTCGCACGGGCGAAACGCCGGTATGTTTTACGCGATGGAGCGGGAACAGCCGGACTGCGCCGTGCATTTGGGCGACCATACCGAGGATGCGGACGAGCTGGACCGGGCCTATCATAACAAACCGATATACCGCGTGCGCGGCAATAACGATTACGGCTCGGACGCGCCGTACAGTGCGGTGATTACGCCGGAAAACGTGCCCATCTATCTGACGCATGGACATAAGGAGCGCGTATCCATGTATTCCTGCGGGATCGTGCCGCAGAAGGCGGCGGAAAACGGCTGCGTATTCGCTTTTTACGGCCATACGCACCGCATGCTGCTTGAAAAATACGGCGGCGTATGGGTCTGCAATCCGGGTTCCATCAGCCTGCCGCGCGGCGGGCCGGCAAGCTATGCGCGCCTGACGATAGAAAACGGTATGCCGATATCGCTCACCCTGCTGGAAGAGGACGGCGGACTGATCCGTGAAGAACGCTTCGGACACTGAAATAGAAGGGACATATCATTATGCTTCTGGCCATTGACGTGGGCAACACCAACATGGTGTTCGGCCTGTATGAAGGGGACACGCTGCGCGGCTCTTTCCGCATTTCGACCAACGCCGAGCGCACCTCGGACGAGCTGGGTATGCAGATCGTGCAGTACTATCAGTTCTTGAACATTGAGACCGAGCGGACGAGCGCGGCCATCATCGCCTCGGTCGTGCCGCAGGTTATGTATACGCTGGTGAACGCCGTGCGGAAGTATCTTTGCGTGCAGCCGCTGATGGCGGGACGCGATGTGGAGATCGGGATACAGAACTGCTACTCCAATCCGCGCGAGGTCGGCGTCGACCGTCTGGTCAACTCTGTCTCTGCGATCCGGAAATATGGCAGCCCGCTGGTGATCGTCGATATCGGCACCGCGACAACCTTCGATGCGATTGACGAAAGCGGCGCTTATCAAGGCGGCGCGATCTTCCCGGGTATCAAGGTGGCGATGGAGGCGCTGTTCCTCAAAGCGTCCAAGCTGCCGCGCGTCGATATCGAGCGCCCCGATCAAGCGATCGGTAAAAACACGGTACAGTCTATGCAGTCCGGCGCGGTGCGCGGCTATGTGGGCGCGCTGACCGGCATCATCACCGATATCCAGAAGGAATTGGGCGGACAGGCGCGTGTGGTCGCCACCGGCGGCATGGGCCGTATGATGGCGAGCTATTGCGACCTGATCGACGAGGTCGATCCCAATTTGACGCTTGAAGGGCTGCGTCTGATCTATCAGGAAAACAAGGAGTTGTTCTCCGGCAGCCGTCTGAGCCCTGAAAACCGTTTGCTGGAAGCGATAGAAGAAGTATGAATAAAAAGCCTGTCCCGTTTTCCGGGACAGGCTTTTTATTCATAGCGGATGTACTACTTGCCGATGGGGAAGGAGGGACACACCGCGCCGAGCGGACAGGCGGCGCACTTCGGGCCGCGCGCGGTGCAGCACTCGCGTCCGTGCAGCACCAACCGGTGGCAAAAATCTGAGGATTCGGCGGGTTCAATCAGCGCGCGGAGCGCTTTTTCAACCTTGACCGGGTCCTTTTCATCTTTGACAAAGCCCAGCCGGTTGGACAGGCGGATGCAGTGGGTATCCGTCACGATCGCGGGCTGTCCGTATATGTCGCCGAGGACCAAATTGGCCGTTTTGCGGCCGACGCCGGGCAGCTTTAAAAGCGCCTCCATCGTATCCGGCACCTTGCCGCCGTATTGGTCCAGCAGCATGATGGCGGCGGCTTTCAGGTCGCGCGCCTTGGTATGGAACAGGCCGCAGGTTCGGATCGAGTCTTCGATCTCTTCGACCGGCGCCTCGGCAAAGCTTTGAAGGTTGGGGAAACGGCGGAACAGATCCTCCGTGACAAGGTTGACGCGCACATCCGTACACTGGGCGGACAGGCGGGTTGCGAAAAGCAGTTCGTAATCATGGGTATAGTGCAGCGCGCAGACGGCGTCCGGATAGGCTTCCTTCAGCAGCTCGGTCACCGCGCGGGCGCGTTCTTTTTTGGTCATGTTTCTCATCTCCCATATGCGAAGTCGATACTGCTTTTATCTTATCATATTTCGCAAAAAAAACAAGACAGACCACGTGTTTTAACATTTTTAACATAAAGATTTGCGAAAGTGACGCAAAATCTATCTGTTTGACAGTAGGCAAGACAGGGGCAAATGTGGTTTAATTAAGACAGATATATTTTTGTAATATACGGAGAAAGACGGAGGAACGCAAAATGGTTCGTGAGGCAATGGAATTTGTAAAAGCGTACGACCCTGAGCTCGGCAAAATGATGCAGGCGGAATATGACCGTCAGGCGCGCAACATTGAACTGATCGCTTCGGAGAACATTGTGAGCGAAGCGGTCATGGCCGCTATGGGCTCGGTTTTGACGAACAAATACGCGGAAGGATACCCGGGCAAGCGCTATTACGGCGGCTGCGAGTGCGTGGATGAGGTTGAAAACCTTGCGATCCAGCGCGTGTGCGAGGTATTCGGCGCTAAGTATGCCAATGTGCAGCCCCACTCCGGCGCACAGGCCAACATGGCGGTCTATCAGGCTCTGGTAAAGCCCGGCGACACGGTGCTCGGCATGAGCCTTGACAACGGCGGCCACCTGACGCACGGCTCCCCGGTCAACCAGTCCGGCCTTCTGTACAATATCATCCCCTACGGCGTGGACGATAACGGCTATATCGATTACGACGCGCTGCGCGCGCTCGCCCAGAAGGAACAGCCCAAGATGATCATCGCGGGCGCTTCCGCGTATCCCCGCGCGATCGACTTTGCGAAGTTCGCCGAGATCGCGCACGAAGTAGGCGCTTACCTGTTTGTCGATATGGCGCACATCGCGGGTCTGGTAGCAGCGGGCCTGCACATGTCCCCGCTGCCCTACGCGGATGTGGTGACCACTACCACGCACAAGACGCTGCGCGGTCCGCGCGGCGGCGTGATCCTCACGAACAACGAAGAACTGGGCAAGAAGTTTAACAAGGCGATCTTCCCCGGCACGCAGGGCGGCCCGCTGATGCACGTGATCGCGGCCAAGGCTGTTTGTTTCGGCGAAGCGCTCCGTCCCGAATTCATGGCCTACCAGCAGCAGGTGGTCACCAATGCCAAAACGCTCGCGGACGCGCTGCTGAACAAGGGCTTTAATCTGGTTTCCGGCGGCACGGATAACCACCTGATGCTCATCGACCTGCGCGGCACCGGCGTGACCGGCAAGGAACTCCAGCGCCGCTTGGACGAGGTGTACATCACCGCCAACAAGAACGCTGTTCCGAACGATCCGGAAAGCCCGTTCACCACTTCGGGCCAGCGGATCGGTACGCCCGCCGTTACCTCCCGCGGCTTTGGCGAACCCGAAATGCTCCGCATCGCCGATTTTATCTGGGATACCGCGACCGATTTCGAGAACAAGGCGGAAAATATTCGCCGCAGCGTGACCGAGATCTGCACGAATTTCCCGATCTACTGATCGGGCGCGGCATAACGCATAAAACGCGTACCGGTACCGAATATGCTCTGAAAACGTATAAAAAGGCCGCAGGATAAAATCCTGCGGCCTTTTTTTCATGCTTGCAAGCCTGTTTTGTTTATGCAAATAACACAGAAATAATGTAAAAGTACAGGATTTTTTGTAAAGTTTCGACGAGCGCCTTGCCATTTTTCCCAACTGTGCTATACTATTGAAGAGAAGAGAGCCGAGGCTTCGGCTAAGGAAAGGGGAAATACGACAATGGCAATGGAACTGAAACTGACCGGACTGAACGGCTTTGTAAGAGAGGACGAGCTGGATAACATGGCCCCTCTGGTAAAGGCCGCACAGGATACCCTGCATGCGCGCACGGGCGCTGGGAGCGATTATTTGGGCTGGGTAGACCTGCCTGATACATATGACCGCGACGAGTTTGACCGCATCAAGAAGGCAGCGAAAAAGATTCAGGATACCTGCGAAGTGCTGGTCGTCATTGGGATTGGCGGTTCCTATCTGGGCGCGCGCGCCGCGATCGAATTTGTAAACGGCCAGATGTATAACGGCGTTCGCCCGGAGGGCATCCCCGAGGTCTACTTTGCGGGCAGCAATATTTCTTCCTCTTATCTGAACGATATCGTTAAAATCATCGGCGACCGGGATTTTGGCGTAAACGTTATTTCTAAGTCGGGTACGACGACCGAACCGGCCATCGCCTTTCGCGTTTTCAAAAAAATGCTGGAAGAAAAGTACGGCAAATCGGGTGCGAAGGACCATATCTTCGCCACGACCGACAAGGCGCGCGGCGCGCTCAAAAAGCTCGCGGACGACGAAGGCTACGAGACCTTTGTCGTGCCGGATGACGTTGGCGGCCGTTTTTCGGTGCTGACGGCGGTCGGCCTGCTGCCGATGGCGGCCGCAGGTATCGATATCGACGCGGCCATGGAGGGCGCGGCCAAGGCGCGGGCGGATTTTGCGGAGGGCGTCGGCCATGACTGCGCGAAGTACGCCGCGCTGCGCAACATTCTGTACCGCAAGGGCAAGGGCATGGAGATTCTCGTCAACTACGAGCCCTCTCTTGTGATGCTGGGCGAGTGGTTCAAGCAGCTGTTCGATGAATCCGAAGGTAAGGATCACAAGGGCATTTTCGCTACCTCGGCCAATTTTTCGACCGACCTGCACTCGATCGGCCAGTTTATTCAGGACGGCACGCGCAGCATGTTCGAGACCGTCGTATGGGTTAAGGAACCGAGAAGCGAATCGACGATCGAGCTTGCCGAAGAGGATATCGACGGCCTCAACTATCTGGCGGGCAAGAGCGTACAGTTTGTCAATTCTAAGGCTTATCAGGGTACGCTTATGGCGCATATGGACGGCGGCACGCCGAACATTTTGCTGGAGATCGACAAGGCCGACGCATGGCATTTCGGCTATCTATCTTATTTCTTTGAAAAAGCCTGCGGCATTTCGGGTTATCTGCTCGGCGTGAATCCGTTCAATCAGCCGGGTGTGGAAGCGTACAAAAAGAACATGTTCGCGCTGCTCGGTAAACCGGGATATGAGGAACGGCGCAAGGAGCTGGAAGCAAGGCTTTAATACTGCGATTGGCCGGGGCGGGAATTCTCCCGCTCCGCCTTTTTATCTATAGGGAGGCTGTTATGAAAAAAATTTATTTGGCTGGCTTTGACGTGTTCGCACCGGACGCGCGGCAGCGCGGGGCAAAAATGAAGCTCATGTGCGCGGAAAAGGGGTTCATCGGTCTGTATCCGTTTGATAACGAGGCGGATAACGGGCCGGATATTTTCGCGGGCAACTGCGGCCTGATCGATGCCGCCGACATTGTAATCGCCAATTTAAATCCATTTCGGGGCGACGAACCGGATTCCGGCACCTGCTTTGAGGTGGGCTACGCTTTCGCGCGAGGAAAAACGGTGTATGGCTATCTAGCGGACGGGCGCACCATGCGGGAAAAGCTGGGCGAGGCGGACAAGAACGGCTTTGCCGTGGAAAACTGGGGTCTGCCGCTCAATTTAATGCTCGCGTGCTCGTCCCGTATCGTGGAAGGAGACTTTGCCGCGGCACTCGCGCGGTGCGCGAAGGAGGAGGCATAAAACAGCCTGCTTTCAGGCACAATAAGTCCCGGTGATGTTATGAAAAAACAAACGCCGGGGCTTTTTGCTCTGGGTGCGGCGGGATACGCCGCGATCGAGATGATGTGGCGCGGTTATACCCACTGGACAATGGCGTTGACCGGCGGCGCGGTGCTTGTCGCGCTGACGCATCTGCGCGAGCATGTGCGGGAGGAACCGCCGCTCGGCCGCTGCGCGGCGGGCGCGGCGCTGATTACAACGGCGGAATTCATCGTCGGCCTGACGGTCAACCGCCGCTACCGCATGCAGGTGTGGGATTACTCGGAAGAACGCTTTAATGTAAAGGGGCAGGTGTGCCCTAAATACGCCGCTTTGTGGATGGCGCTCGCCGCACCGATCATGCTGCCAAAATCGTCAAAATAATGCTTGAATTTGCCCGCGCGATACCGTATAATGTCCTTGGCAAGATGCCGAAAGAGGGGTCACACATGCTTATCGCGATCAATGCAGGAAACAGCCATATGCTGCTGGGCGGTTATGAGGAAGACGTGCAGGTATTTGCCGCTTCCATCGCCACCGAAACCAAGCAGACGGGCGATTTCTACGCCTGCTCCCTACAGCAGGTATTCGCGCTGCATGGGGTGGATACCAAACAGATCACAGGCGCGATCATCAGTTCCGTCGTGCCCGCTATGACGGCCGTATTGCAGTATGCGCTGCACCTGCTCGGTGTGGACGATGTGCTGGCGGTGTCGAGCGGTATCAAGACCGGGCTGAACATTCGCGCCGACCAGCCGCGGCAGGTCGGCGCGGACCGCGTGGCAAATGCCGTAGCGGCCCACGAACGCGGCAAGCTGCCTTGCGTGGTCGTCATCCTCGGCACGGCGACGACCTTTACCGTGCTGGATGAAACGGGCGCGTTGGTCGGCTCGGCCATCACGGCGGGAATTCGTTTGAGCCTGTCCGCGCTGCGGCAGCAGGCGGCGCAGCTGCCCGCCGTGGCCATTGAAGCCGGGGAAGAGAGCGTGCTCGCCCGCAACACGGCGGACGCCATGCGCGTGGGCGCGGTATACGGCGCGGCCGCCATGGTGGACGGCATGATCGATCGGTTCGCCGAAGCGCTGGGCCAAACGCCGCACGTTTACCTGACCGGCGGCTCCGCGATGCTGGTGGAACGCTATCTGCGCGTACCGTTCGAGCGGGTGGACAGCCTTTGTCTGGACGGATTGCGGCTGATCTGGAAGAAAAACCGCCCCGAAAAGTGATCTTGCCGAAAAATCAGCCCTGTACTCTATAAGGAAGAGACGGGAGCAGGAGGAAAACTACATATGAAAAAGAAGACTGATGTAAAGTTGCTTTCACAAATGGCGCTGCTGGTAGCGCTGATGCTGGTGCTGGCGTTCACGCCGCTGGGCTTTATCCCCCTTGGCTTTATGAACGCGACGACCATGCACATCCCGGTCATTCTGGGCGCGTGCCTGCTGGGTCCCAAGCTGGGCGGCGTGTTGGGCGGCGTGTTCGGTGTGACGAGCGTCCTCCGGGCGACGATCGCGCCCAATCTCACCTCGTTCGTGTTCACGCCGTTTTATAGCTTTAGCCCGGATTTTCACGGCAGCTGGATGAGCCTGATCGTCGCGATCCTGCCGCGTATCCTGATCGGTGTGATCGCGGGCTATGTGTTCCGCGCGCTGACGCGCGTTAAGGTGAATCAGTTGATCGCGCTGCCGGTGGCGGGCTTTATCGGTTCGATGGTCAATACCGTCGGCGTGATGGGGCTGATCTACCTGCTGTTCGGCCAGCAGTACGCGGCGGCGGGCGGCACCGAGCCGAGTCTGCTGCTGGGGGTCATCATGGGCGTTGTCGGCTTAAACGGCGTGCCCGAAGCGATCATCGCGGCGGTGCTGACGCTGGCGGTTGGCAAGGCGCTCTTTTCCGCGTTTGGAAAAATAGGGACCGCCGCGCCCAAAGCAGTGAATAAAACAATATAAGAACAACCCAAAAGGGCCGCTTTTCGCGGCCCTTTTCTGGTAGGAGGAATAGAATATGAAGGAAATCGGATTGTTGGAGGTAGGCGGCTTTGCCGCCGGACAGGCGCAGGACGAGGCAGGCGGTACGGGCGTTACCGTATTGCTGTTCGACGCGTGCGCGCCCGCGGGCGTCGATATCCGCGGCGGAGGCCCGGCTTCGCGCGAAACGCCGCTACTCGCACCAACGGCGGATGCAAAGGGAATCCACGCGCTGGTGCTTTCCGGCGGTTCGGCGTTTGCGCTGGACGCCGCCGGCGGCGTGATGCGTTTTCTGGAGGAACGGGGGATTGGCTTTGACGTGGGCGTGACGCATGTGCCGCTGGTGTGCCAATCCTGTTTGTTCGATCTGGCCATTGGCAGCAAGGAAGCGCGGCCGGACGCGGCCATGGCTTACCGCGCCTGTGAGAGCGCGTCGCGCACGGCGTTTGCGGAGGGCTGTGTGGGCGCGGGCACGGGCTGTACGGTGGGCAAATATAAAGGCGTGGCGCGTGCGATGAAAAGCGGCATCGGCGCGTATGCCGTGCAGGTGGGCGGCGTGCGGGTTGGCGCGGTGGTCGCGGTCAACGCGCTGGGCGATATTTTTGATATCGACACGGGCCGTCAGATCGCGGGACTGCGCACGGAGGACGGCAAAGGGCTGGCTTCGACCGAGCAGACGCTTTATGGCGACATCGACCGCGCGCACGATCTGTTTACCGGCAATACGACGATCGGCGCGGTCTTGACAAACGCGGCGTTTGACAAGGCGGCGCTTACCAAGATCGCTTCGATGGCGCACAACGGCTATGCGCGCGCGATTCGCCCCGTGCATACCACGGCGGACGGCGATTCGATCTACGCGGTATCCACCGGACAGGCGGCGGCGGATATCAACGCGGTGGGCACGCTGGCGGCTCATGTAATGGCCAAGGCGATCGCCAGAGCGGTGCGCGCCGCTTGTCCGGCGTATGGATTGCCCGCCGCCAAGGCGTTATCCGCGCATTCTGTGTGAAAAACGACCCGAAACGACCGCTTCCCTTGTTTTTCAAAATGGAATCTCTTATACTTGATAGGTAAAGATTGGGCTTGAAACGCCCAAAAATAAATGAGGGGGATATCCATATGAAAAAACTTATTGCGGAATTTGTGGGTACGGCTGTGCTGGTCATCTTCGGCTGCGGCAGCGCGGTAGCGGCCAACACACTGCTTGGCGCGGGCGCGCCTACCGCCAGCCCGCTGGCGTTCTCCACGCTGCTGATCGCATTTGCCTTCGGTCTGGTGATCGTCGCGATGGCGTACTCGATCGGCAATGTGTCCGGCTGCCACATCAATCCGGCGGTTTCGCTCGGGTTGCTGGTTTCCGGCCGTATGCCGGTCAATGAGTTTATCGGCTATATCATTGCGCAATTCCTCGGCGGTATCGCGGGCGCGGGCGTACTGATCGTTATGCTTGGCTCGAACGCGGCGCTTGGCACCAACGGCTACGGCGCGGCAAGCGCGCTGGGCATCGGCGTCGGTCAGGCGCTGATCGTTGAGATCGTGCTCACCTTCGTGTTTGTTCTGGCCGTGCTGGGCGTTACGAGCAAGGTGGAAAACGGCTCGGTCGCGGGGCTGGTCATCGGCCTGACGCTGACACTTGTCCATATTCTCGGCATTCCGTTTACGGGCACCTCGGTCAATCCGGCGCGCTCCTTTGGGCCCGCGCTGCTTTGCGCGGACGGCTCGCTCGGTCAGGTATGGGTATTCATTCTCGCGCCGCTGGTTGGCGCCGCGCTGGCGGGCCTGTTCTACAAGTTCGTGCTGGCTCCTGAAAAGAGCAGTTAAATCAGGGTAAACCCATGAAAAAAGTCCGCTTCAGGCGGTCAAAACTTGTTTTGACCGCCTGTCGATCGAAACAAAGCCCCATTTCGATCGAAGTGTTCCGGCTTCTGCGCGCGCCTTTTAGGCACACTTGAAGTCGGTTTGTATAAAAACCGAGATACATGCTCCCGGTTTTTATGGATTTTGTTTCTTAAAACAAAATCCTATTTGATGCGCGCTGCGGCGCGAGGGAGTTCTTTAACACGCTGATAATGTCCGCTTCCGGCATGGAAGCGGACTTTTTTTGTATCATCATGATAGTCCGCAAGATCGATAAAATATAAAATTGCTGATTTTTCCAGTACTTTTAACGCGTTTTGTAGTGCGGTATCAGTAAATGGATTTGCGTCAAACAGGCATAGTAAAATGCGAAAAAGTAAAGAATAAGTAAGCGTATACGTTTGTTGTATAGAAAACGCGCGCGGGCGGTTCTGTTAGATGCAGGAAGCAGAAAATACCTGTCCGAACGGAAGGTGACGCCGTGCTGTTTGTAGGCTATATATGCTTAAAATAATGGATTTTTTATAATTTCAGTATCTTAGCGCGAAAAATGTCGAAAAATAATGGTTACGAAAGTATTGCTGATGCGCAGAAAATGTCTTATAATGTAACGCGAGCCTGCAGATGTAACATTCTCAAGAAACGGCGCTTTTTGATAGATGGATTTCTTAAATCGTGCCGGGTCTCTGAGCTTCCGGGTTTTTCCTGTCACAAGGTCTGATCGATTCGCTAAAAACATCACGGGAATAGCAAAGGTTCTCAATGCTGAACCGGCGGATTTCGTGACATAGTAAAAGCGGAGGTGATGAATGAGTGATGACACAGCGGGCGAAACGCGCAGTGATTTCCCTTATCTTAGCAATGACCATGCTGCTGACGGCGCAGGCGGCAGAAGTGACCAGCCTCATTCCGATTGGGCACACGGTGGGCATTAAAATGTCGGCCGAGGGCGTATTGGTAGTGAGGTTAAACGAAGTGCAGACCGCGAACGGAGCCATGTGCCCGGCGCGGGACGCCGGTGTATTGGAAGGCGATTTGATCGTTTCGGTAAACGGAACGGCGATCGATTCCAACGAGACATTGCAAAAGCAGATCGCTCTTTCGGCCGGTCAGCCGGTAACGATTGGCGTGACGCGAGACGGCTCTAGCAAAACAATTTCAGCGACGCCATGCGCTGACGAAAACGGCGTGTACCGTATCGGCGTGCTCGCGCGGGACAGTATGGCGGGCATCGGCACCTTGACCTATGTCGATCCCGAGACCGGCGCGTACGGTTCACTGGGACACGGCATCTGCGAAAGTGAGACCGGCGTGCTGCTTCCCTTAAAAGAAGGCAGCTTGCTCTATTCCACGGTAGGTTCCGTTTTGCGCGGTAAGGTTGGCGAGCCGGGCTCGCTGCAAGGTGAGTTTTCAGCCGACCAGCAGGTCGGTACGGTAACGGAGAATACGGAAAGCGGTATTTTCGGCACACTATCGGACAGCAGCCTATACCAGTCGCTTACGGCGTACCCGGTGGCCGAGGCGAGCGAAGTACAGGTAGGCGATGCGGAGATTATGGCGAATGTGAACGGCGACACAGTGGAAAAGTACGCGGTTCAGGTGGTCAAGGTTTATCCCGTGGACGACGAATACGGACGCGGGATGATGCTGCGCGTGACCGACGAGCGGCTGCTTCGGCAGACGGGCGGCATCGTGCAGGGCATGAGCGGCAGCCCTGTATTGCAAAACGGAAAATTGATCGGCGCAGTGACCCATGTGCTGGTAAATGACCCGACTTGCGGCTATGCGATCAGTATCGGCAAAATGATAGAGGAAATGACAAACTGATAAAAGAAAAGCGGTTTTTTGTATTTCCGTGTCGATAAATGTCTGATTATCCCGACAAGTAAAAACGCTTTTTCCGACAAAAGACTTGCAAGAGCTGGGAAGATATGGTAAATTAATGGCAGGTTAGAAAGAGAAACAATAATTTTTGAAAAGGTTGGTTTGACATCATGGAACAGAAAATTCGGGTATTGCTTGCTGACAGCGATAATGATTTTTGCGCACATTTGGCAGAAACTTTTGCCAAAACAGAGGATATTGAACTCGCGGGAATCGCGGAGGATGGACAAAAGGCCGTAGCTGCAGTGATGGAAACAAAGCCTGATCTGCTCCTCATCGATCTGGTGCTGCCGATGCTGGACGGCATCATGGTTTTGGATCGCCTGCGCGAGCAAAAGCTCAGCGTGCCTACGATCGTCCTTTTCCGCCTTTGCCAGCCCGCAAGCGGGCGCGGAGTGCACTTCGCTCGGCGTCGAACTGTTTCTGCGCAAGCCGATGGACACCGAGGCGATCGCGCAGCGCATCCGCATGTGGCGTGACGGCAAGAAACATGAGTCCGCGGCCGGCGAAGAACTTGCCCTTGAGGTCCGCGTGACCGAAGTGATCCATCAGGTCGGCGTACCGGCGCACATCAAGGGCTATCAATATCTGCGCGAAGCGATCATGATGGCGGTAGACGATATGGAAGCGGTCGGTGCGATCACGAAGATATTATACCCCTCGATCGCGAAAAAGTTCAAAACCACTTCGTCCCGTGTCGAACGCGCCATCCGTCATGCGATCGAGGTCGCATGGGATCGCGGCGATATCGAAACGCTTCAGAACTATTTCGGCTACACGGTATCCGGTGTAAAGGGCAAGCCGACAAATTCCGAATTTATCTCTATGATCGCCGACCGCCTGCGCCTGCAAATGCGGTTCGGCTCATAAATCCAATCAAAAGCGCTGAGCACTGCATTGTTTTGAGCCGACGGAATTTTTCCGCCGGCTCAATTTTTCATACCGCATAAACGTGCGGAACAGAAAGCCGAAACAGGCCGCCAGCCTTTTTTTGTCTGGAAAAAACAAAGGGAAACGTGTATACTATAGATTAAGAAAATTTTGCTGAAATTATGAGGGACGCACGCATGAAGATAATGGTGATCGACGGCAACAGCATACTCAACCGCGCTTTTTACGGCATTCGCCAGCTTTCCAACCACGAAGGCTTGCCGACAAATGGCATTTACGGTTTTTTATCCACGCTGTTTAAACTGCAGGAGGATGAAAAGCCCGACCGTACGGTAGTCTGTTTTGACGTGCGCGAAAAAACCTTCCGCCATAAAAAATTTGAATCCTATAAGGCGACGCGCAAGGGCATGCCGGACGAGCTTGCCGCTCAGCTGCCGGTGCTCAAAGAAGTGCTGGACGCCATGGGTCTGACGCGCGCCGAGCAGCCCGGCTTTGAGGCGGACGACCTGATCGGTACGATCAGCCGCCTGGCGGATGAAAACGGCGACGACTGCGTGATCGTGACCGGCGATAAGGACAGCTTGCAACTGGTCGGCGGCGGCACGGTCGTCAGTCTGGTATCCACCCGCATGGGGCAGACGACTTACGAACGCTATGATACGGCTAAATTCCATGAAAAATACGGTTTTGATCCCATCCGCCTGATCGATTTGAAGGCGCTGATGGGCGATTCGTCTGATAACATTTCCGGCGTGCCGGGCGTGGGTGAAAAAACGGCGATGCAGCTAATGCACGATTTTGGCTCATTGGAGGAGATCTATGCGCATCTGGATGATCCGGGGATCAAAAAGAGCGTGAAGACCAAGCTCGAGGCGGGCGAGCAGGCCGCGAAGGACAGCTATTGGCTGGCGACCATCGACCGTCAGGCGCCGCTTTCCCTTGATGTTAAGAACCTGCCCGAGGAATTCATGGATGAAGAGGCGCTGTATGGACTGCTGACGCGGCTGGAATTTAAAAACTTTATCGCTCGGCTGGGGCTTTCGGGCGAAACCGCAAAATTCGGACTGCCCGAGGTCGCCGCGGAAGAGCTGACCCGCGCGAGCGAGGCCTTTGCGCTATGCGACGCGCTTGGCGCGGAAGAGGACCCTGTGTTCGCGGTGATCGCGGGAAGCCTCAGTTCGTTCTGCCTGCTCGCGGGGGATACCGCGCACGTGCTGTTCGAGCAGCAATTTGAGCCTGAGGACTGGGACGCGTTGACGGACCGGCTGTTCGACGGCTCGATCTCGCTGGTGCTGCACGATGCGAAGCCGGTATGCCATGCGCTGATGCGCATGGGCAAGGAACCCAAGGGCATTGCATTCGACACCTGCCTTGCCGCCTATCTGCTCGATCCGACGCAGGGAAGCTACGACCTGCCGCGCGTGGCGCTGGCTTACTGCAATACCGAGCTGCCCGAGATCGACTGGGAAGCGGGCCCCTCGCTGCTCGGCGATACCGAAGAGGCGCTTCGCTCAATGGCGGCGCACGCGAACGCCGTGCGCGCGATCTATCAGGAGGCCGAAGCCAAGCTGGAAGAGTGGGGCATGCATGCGCTTTACTTCGATATCGAGCTGCCGCTGATGCATGTGCTGGCGGAGATGGAGGCGCTCGGCTGCGCGGTCGCGCCCGATCAGCTGCGAACGTTTGGACAAACGCTCGATAAGCGCATCTCGGAGCTGGTCGACGAGATCTACAAGGATGCGGGCGGCGAATTTAACATCAATTCCCCGCGCCAGTTGGGCGAAATTCTGTTTGAGCGTCTGGGCTTGCCCGCGCAGAAAAAGACCAAGACAGGCTATTCCACGAACGTGGAGGTACTGGAAGGGCTGGCGGAACAGCATCCGATCGTGGGCCGCATTTTGGAGTACCGGCAGCTTTCCAAGCTCAAGAGCACCTATGTGGACGGACTGCTCAAGGTAATCAGCCCGGAGGATGGCCGTATTCATTCGCATTTTCAGCAGACGGTAACGGCGACCGGCCGCCTTTCTTCGACCGACCCCAATTTGCAGAATATCCCCGTGCGCACCGAGCTGGGACGGGAATTGCGGCGCATGTTCGTCGCGGGCGACCGGGAGCATGTGCTGATTGACGCGGATTACTCGCAGATCGAGCTGCGAGTTTTGGCGCATATCTCGCAGGACGAAGTCATGACCGAGGCGTTTTTGCATGGACAGGATATTCACACCGCGACCGCGAGCAAGGTGTACCATGTGCCGATCGAGGATGTGACCCCCCAGATGCGTTCCTCCTGTAAGGCGGTTAATTTCGGCATTGTTTACGGTATTTCTGATTTTTCGCTGGCGCAGGATATCGGCGTTTCCCGCAAGCAGGCGGGCGAATTTATCCGCTCGTATCTTGCCACATATCCGGGCGTTGCAAAATATATGGAGGAGATCAAGGAGAGCGCACGCGAGAAGGGCTATGTCGAGACCCTGTTTGGCCGCCGCCGCGCGCTGCCCGAACTGAAAAGCAAAAACTTCAATATCCGCTCGTTCGGCGAGCGTGTGGCGATGAACACGCCCATACAGGGCACGGCGGCGGACATCATCAAGATCGCCATGGTGCGCGTACACGACCGGCTGCTGCGCGAGGGGCTGAAAAGCCGCTTGATTTTGCAGGTGCACGATGAGCTGATCCTTGAAGCGCCGGTGGAGGAGCGGGACACCGCGATGCGTCTGCTGCGCGAGGAGATGGAAGGCGCGTTTCAAATGACGGCGCCGCTTGTGGCCGAAGCCAAGGCGGGGTTTAGCTGGTACGACGCAAAATAGTTTCGATTGGAACTTCGCTGTTATTCTCCATGAAATGCGCGCTGCGGCGTGGGGGGAAAACATGCGGATGACATGCAGTGGGAGATACAAAGGATGGACGAGATACTATTTATTTGCACGGGCAATACTTGCCGCAGTCCGATGGCGGAGGGGCTGTTCCGTGCGCGCGGCGGGGAGAAGAAGACGGGGCTGCGCGCCGCGTCCGCGGGCCTGTTTACACAGGATGGGCTGCCCGCATCGGGCAACGCGGTAAAAGCGGCGGCCGAGCGGGGGGCGGATATCGCCGCGCACCGGTCGCGCAGGCTGACCCCGCAGCTCGCGCAGGGAGCGCGCTATCTGGTGTGCATGACGGGCGCGCATTATGATTCGCTTTGCGCGCTTCTGCCGGATCAGGCGGCTAAGATTTTTACGCTGCTGCCCGAGGATGTCTCCGATCCGTTTGGCGGCGATCTGGAGACCTACCGCCGCGCGGCGGCTGAGATCGACCGGGGCGTGCAGGCGGTCATTACCCAGCTGGGTGGGCCGGACGGAGAACTGGGCAAATGAACATCGTATCGATGGAGGAACGGCACCTGCCCGCGCTCGCGGCGATCGAGCGGGCGTGCTTTCACGCGCCGTGGAGCGAGAATGCGCTGCGCGAGGAGCTGGGTTCCGGTATATTTTTGGTGGCGGAGATGAACGGTGCTGCCGTCGGCTATGTCGGCTGCCAAACCGTCATGGATGAAGGGTATATCACCAACGTTGCGACCCTGCCCGAATACCGCCGGAAGGGCGTTGGCTGGGCGCTGGTCGGCGCGCTGCTTTCACGCGCGTGGGCGGCGGGGCTATCGTTTGTCACGCTGGAGGTGCGCGCTTCCAACGCGCCCGCCATCGCCCTTTACGAGGGCTTGGGCTTTGCGCGCGTCGGCGTGCGGCGCGGCTTTTACAATGCCCCCAAAGAGGACGCGGTGCTGATGACGCGGTACAAAAAGGAGAAAGCGGAATGAATATAAAATTCGTGGATGTGGACGACGCCGATCTGGTCGCGCTGGTTGCTGAGCTGGACGTGTTCTTCCGCGCGGGCTGGGGCGAAACAGCTGACCGTTACAAGCAATACCATGTGCTGTCCGGCATGGCCTGCGCCGTGGTCGCATACATAGATGGAAAACCGGCGGGCTGCGGCTGCTGGCGCGCGTACGACGCGGTCACGGCGGAAATAAAGCGCATGTATGTCAGACCCGCGTACCGGCGGCAGGGGGTGGCGTGCGCGGTGATGGAGGCTGTGGAGCGGCACGCCGCGAAGAGCGGCTGCCACCGCGCCGTGCTGGAAACCGGCGCGGATATGCCGGAAGCCCTCGCGTTTTATAAAAAGAACGGATATCGGGTCGTGCCGAACTACGGCGATTTCATCGGCGATGAGATTTGTGTTTGCATGGAAAAGCCGATTTCCGACGGAACGATGCGATGAGCGCCCTGCAATGCCGATTTGTGGAGCGCACGGACGAGGGGCTGACCTTGCTGTCTCAGGCGCTGGACGACTTTTATTTTGACCGATTCGGCGACGCTTATCTGGATTACCGCACGCATAACAGCCTGAACGAACTCGCCGGCGCTGCCATGCTGTACGATGCGGAAACGCCCTGCGGCTGCTGCGGTTGGAAGCCGCTGGATGAGACGACCGCCGAACTCAAGCGCGTGTATGTGCGCCCTGCCTACCGGAAGCAGGGCGCGGCGCGGCAACTGGTCGAAGCGATCGAAACGCAGGTGCGGCAGCTGGGCTATACGCGCACGGTGCTGGAAACCGCGCGGGAAACGCCGGAAGCCGTGGCGTTTTACGAACGGATTGGCTACCGGACGCTGCCGGAGGGCTTCGGCCCTTATGTGGGCGATAGCAACTGTGTGTGCTTGGAAAAGACGCTTTGCGCGGCGGAGTGAGGAGAATAACCATGATCACAGTGTTCAACCGGCAGGAGATATTGCTCACGCGTGAGCAAACGGAGTATGATGACGCGCGGGAAAAGCTGCGTGGCGCGGGGATCGATTACCAAGCCAGATGCCGCGATATACTGCGCGGCCGAGGAGGCTGCTCCGGCAGAAGCGTGATCGGCCTAAAGCAGGATTACCTGTATGAATTTGTGATCTATGTCCGCCGCGAGGATGCCGAGCGGGCCAGATACGTGATACAGAGATAAAACGAAACGATCGGGTGGAACCATGAGAATTTTAAGCATTGAATCCTCCTGCGATGAAACGGCGGCCGCCGTGATCGAGGATGGACGAACCATTTTGTCCAGCGTAGTGGATACGCAGATCGAAACGCACGCGCTGTACGGCGGCGTTGTGCCCGAGATCGCCTCGCGGCGGCATACCGAGGCCGTGGTGCGCGTGACTGAGGAAGCGCTGCAGCGGGCCGGCATGACAAAGAACGAGGTGGACGCCGTCGCGGCGACCTGCGCGCCCGGCTTGATCGGAGCGCTGCTGGTGGGTGCGAATTTTGGCAAATCGCTCGCGTTCGCGCTGCAAAAGCCCTTTGTGCCGGTGCACCATATCCGCGGCCACATCGCGGCGGTGTATTTGGCGTACCCGGAGCTGAAGCCGCCGTTTTTGACACTGATCGCATCGGGCGGGCACAGCCAGATCGTGATGGTGCGGGACTACACAACGTTTGAGATCTTAGGCGGCACGCGTGACGACGCGGCGGGGGAAGCGTTTGACAAGGTGGCGCGCGTGTTGGGCGTGGGCTACCCCGGCGGGCCGAAGATCGATGAGCTGGCCCAAACGGGCGATCCGACGAAATATAAGCTGCCGCATTCCCAGATCAAGGACGCGCCGCTGGACTTTTCCTTTTCCGGGCTAAAAACCGCCGTGATCAATTTGGCGCATAACGCGGAGCAAAAAGGGGAGGCGCTCGACCGGGAGGCCCTCGCCGCGAGCTTTTGCCGCGCCGTGGTCGATACGCTGGTGCCGCGGTTGGAACTGGCGGTAAAGCAGTCGGGCGGTAAAAACATCGTTTGCGCGGGCGGTGTGGCGGCCAATTCCTTCCTGCGCGCGGCGCTGACCGATTTGGCCGCGCGGCTGGGTTTGGCGCTTTATTTGCCGCCGCTTTCTCTTTGCGGGGACAACGCCGCCATGATCGGCAGTCAGGCATACTATGAGTTTCTTGCAGGAAATACGGGCACGACCCTGCAAAATGCTTTCGCTACTGCGGAAATCGGTGAAAATGTTTGTATAAAACGATAGGCAAAAAGCCCTTTTCAAAGGGGCGTTTTTGCGGTAGAATAGAAGTGGTTTCTGTCAACAGAAACCACTTCTATTTTTTTATGGGCACGGCGGGCTAGCCTGCCGTGGAGAAGGCTGTGGAAGCCGCAACCGTTCCCGCTTGCATGCGCGGCGGGAAAAAGTTTAGAGGAGCGAACTGAGTTTTATGGGTATGACAATCGCGCAAAAAATCCTGAAGGCGCATCTAGTGGATGGCGAAATGGCGGTAGGGCAGGAGATCGGCCTGCGGATCGACCAAACGCTGACGCAGGACGCCACGGGCACCATGGCTTACTTACAGTTTGAAGCAATGGGTGTGGATCAGGTAAAGACCGAGCGGTCGGTCGCGTATATCGACCACAATACCTTGCAGTCCGGCTTTGAAAACGCGGACGACCACAAGTATATCGGATCGGTCGCGAAAAAGCACGGTATTTACTATTCCAAGGCAGGTAACGGCATCTGCCATCAGGTCCATCTGGAGCGCTTCGGCGCGCCGGGCAAAACGCTGATCGGCTCGGACAGCCACACGCCGACGGGCGGCGGCATCGGCATGCTCGCGTTCGGCGCGGGCGGTCTGGACGTGGCGGTCGCCATGGGCGGCGGCGCCTATTACATTCCAATGCCGAAAATGGTCAAGGTGTACTTAAACGGTAAGCTGCGCCCGTGGGTATCCGCGAAGGATATCATCCTCGACGTGCTGCGTCAGATGACCGTCAAGGGCGGCGTCGGCAAAATTATCGAATACGTGGGCGACGGCGTAAAGACGCTGTCCGTGCCCGAGCGCGCGACCATTACCAACATGGGCGCGGAGCTTGGCGCGACGACTTCTGTTTTCCCTTCCGACGAGGAAACCCGGCGCTTTCTGGAAGCGCAGGGACGGGGCGACGTATGGGTGCCGCTAAGCTCGGACCCGGACGCCGAGTATGATGAAGAATACACGGTGGACCTGTCCATGCTGGAGCCGCAGGCGGCAAAGCCGCACATGCCGGACAATGTGCAGAAGGTCACGGAGATCGGGCCGATCAAGGTTAACCAGTGCTGCATCGGCTCGTGCACCAATTCTTCCTATTACGATATGATGAAGGTCGCCGCCATTTTGAAGGGCAAGACCGTTCATCCGGACGTGAGCCTGACGATCTCGCCCGGCTCCAAGCAGGTTTTTGATATGCTGGCGAAAAACGGCGCGCTTTCCGATATTATTTCAGCCGGTGCGCGCATTCTTGAATGCGCCTGCGGTCCCTGCATCGGTATGGGCCAGTCGCCCGAGTCGGGCGGCGTCAGCCTGCGCACCTTCAACCGCAATTTTGAAGGCCGTTCCGGCACGCAGGACGCGCAGATCTATCTGGTTTCGCCCGAGGTCGCGGCTGCTTCCGCCCTGACCGGCGTGCTGACCGATCCGCGCACGCTGGGCGAAATGCCTGCAATAGAGATGCCGGAGCATTTCGACGTCAACGATAACCTCATCGTGAAGCCCGCCGAAGATCCGTCCGCCGTCGAAGTCGTGCGCGGCCCCAACATCAAGCCCTTCCCGCTGGGTCAGGCGCTGGAAGCCTCGTACACCGGCAAGATCGTTTTGAAAACCGAGGATAATATCACGACCGACCACATTCTGCCGGCGGGCGCCAAGCTTTTGCCGTACCGCTCGAATGTGCCGTACTATTCCAGCTATTGCTTTATCAATGTCGATCCCGAATTCCCGCAGCGCTGCAAGGCGCAGGGCGGCGGTATCATTGTGGGCGGCGCGAATTACGGGCAGGGCTCCTCGCGCGAGCACGCGGCGCTGGTGCCGCTCTATCTGGGGGTTAAGGCCGTGCTGTGCAAGTCCTTCGCGCGCATTCACAAGGCAAATCTGGTCAACTCCGGCATTTTGCCGCTGACCTTTGCGGACCCTGCCGATTACGATGCCGTAAGTCTTGCGGACGAGATCACGCTGCCCCATGTGCGTGAGGAGATCGAAAGCGGCGCGCAGGTAACGGTACAGTGCGGCGGCCGCACCTTTAAGGCCGACTGCGAGGTATCGGACCGTCAGCGCGGCGCGCTGCTCGCGGGCGGCACGCTCAATTTTGCCAAGCAGCAAAATGCGTAAAACCTGAAAACTTGACAGATCACTGAAAACTTGTTAAAATAATATCAATTTAGTGGAAGGATACAGACCATGTCTATTGACCAGTCCATCATCAAAAAATTTGAAGCAGTCGTCGAAAGCCAGCTGAGGCGCATCGAAGAAATGAAGGCGCAGGACGACTTTATCGATTACCAGAAGCTAGACAAACTTATCATCGGCGTTTGCGGGGGCGACGGCATCGGCCCCATGATCACCGCGATGTCCCAGCACGCGCTTGAGGTGCTGCTGGCGGACAAGGTAAAGGCCGGCAAGATTGAATTCCGCGTGATCGACGGCCTGACCATTGAGCGCCGCGCCGAGCTTGGCTGCGCGATCCCGCCGGATACGCTGGAAGAACTCAAGAAGTGCCACGTCATCCTCAAGGGGCCGACCACCACGCCGCGCAAGGGCGATCCGTGGCCCAATGTGGAATCCGCGAACGTTGCCATGCGCAAGGCGCTGGACCTTTTTGCGAATGTGCGTCCGGTCAAGGTGCCCGAGCTGGGCATCGATTGGACCTTCTACCGCGAAAACACCGAGGGCGGCTACGCCGTCGGCTCGCAGGGCGTTCAAATCGCGGACGACCTGTTTCTGGATTTTACCGTTGCGACCGCGCAAGGCTGTGAGCGCATCGCGCGTTTGGCCTTTGACTATGCGGCAAAGACCGGCAAAAACCGCGTTTCCTGCGTGACCAAGGCGAATATTATCAAAACCACGGATGGCAAATTCCTTGATACCTGCCAGCGTGTGGCGCAGGAATATCCGCAGGTCGTGTTCGATGATTGGTATATCGACATCATGACCGCGAAGCTGCTGGATGAAAAGCGCCGCCGCGACTTTAAGGTCGTTGTGCTGCCCAACCTCTACGGCGATATCATCACCGACGAGGCTGCCGAAATCCAAGGCGGCGTGGGCACGGCGGGTTCTGCCAATATCGGCAAGCGCTACGCCATGTTCGAGGCCATTCACGGTTCCGCGCCCCGCATGGTGCAGGAAGGCCGCGCGCAGTACGCCGATCCGTCGTCCGTTTTGCGCGCCTCCGTCATGCTGCTGGAGCATATTGGAGAAGTGGAACTGGCGAAAAAGCTTGAGCGCGCGCTCGACATCTGCATTTTTGAAGAGAAGAAATACGTGGTCACCGGCCGTGATACCGGCTGCACCGCGCAGGAATTCACCGATTACGTGCTGGAGACTGTGTCTGCCCTGTAATCGTGTGGCCGGGAGAGAGGATGAGTGCCTGTGGAACGCAAGCAAGAAGTATCAAAAGCAGTGATCCGGCGCTTGCCTCGTTATTATCGCAACATCAGCGAGCTCAAGGGCGAAGGCGTACAGCGCATTTCCTCCCGCGCGCTCGCCGAGCGTATGGGGTTGACCGCATCGCAGATCCGGCAGGACTTTAACTGCTTCGGCGGTTTTGGCCAGCAAGGCTACGGCTACAATGTCGATAAGCTGTTGGAGGAGTTGGGCGCGATTCTCGGCCTGCAGGATCAGCGCACCGCTATTCTAATCGGCGCGGGCAATCTGGGCCGCGCGCTGCTCAATAACTTCGATTTTGCCGCGAGCGGTTTTCGCCTGCTCTGTGCGTTTGACGCCGATCCGGAGCTGGTCGGCCGTAAGTTCGGCGGCCATGAGGTACGCGACGCATCGGGCTTGTTCGACTATGTCGCCCGGCGGGGGCCCGATGTTGCCGTGCTGACGATTCCGCGCGGACGCTCGCCCGAATTGGCGCGCGATCTGGTCGATCACGGGATCAGCGGCCTGTGGAACTTCACGGGAGAAGATTTGCATCTGGAAGGTCTGGGCATTCCGGTGGAAAACGTGCACCTGTCCGACAGTCTGATGACGCTTTGTCATTTGATCGGTCAGGAAAAACAAGAATAACAAAACGCCAACCTTATCGGTGCAGTTCATGCCCGATAAGGTTGGCGTTTTTCTTATAAAAGGAGAAACTCGACCGCGCTGCGCTGTTCGCCGATCTGTCCGTCGAGGAAGATCTCCCACGTATCCGCGCCAGCCGAACGGTATTCGGAGGACGAACCGATTGTGCGCCATGGAAAATAATAAGCCGCCAGCCGGTTGCCGAGCATTCGCTGTATAAATAAGCCGTTTTGCATGCAGCAGGATAGCACGGCGGCGTCCTCGCTCGCTTTTTTGCGGCGGAAAAACGCCGGGCGAAGATAGCGCCAATGGCATTCACGGATTTCGGGTCCAAGCCGGTAAGCGTCCAAGGCGAACTGATAAAGCGCATAGTGCTCGTTCGCCAGCGCGCTGGGGCGCGGGTGGGCCTCGGCGGCTTGCCGGCAATCAAAATCCATTGGCAGCCCAAGCAGCGTGTGTAGCGCGGGTAGAAAAAGATCAAGCGTGGTTCGGTTGAAAGCCGCCGAAGAGCAGTGGATCGCGCCGCCGTCCGACCAGTAAAGGTCAAGGCGGCTATAGAGCAGCTCGGTGATCAGCGCGGCGTAACGAAGCTGATCCCGCCGGATGCAGACCGGTGTGATCCCTGTATCGCCTTCGCGGCAGAGCAGCAGAATCTCGCCGTCGCGAACCGCCAGCATATATTCGACGCTCTTCTTTTGGTAGGGCAGCGCGGGCACGAACAGGAGATGTTCCAGTGACAATCCCTGCTTCAGCCAGAACTCTAAATGCGGGCGGTAGAGGGGCTGGATCTCGCCCTCGTCCCAAATGCGTACCGGCCAATCCCGCAGCGTCGGCGCGCCGTCGATCTTTTCTATCATAGCAGTATCCTTTGTCTTAGATCTTTTCAAGCACGTACGGCGTCGTCTGGTAAACGTAGTAATTGAGCCAGTTGGTGTAGAATAGGTATGCGGTGGATTTCCATGTGACCAGAATTTCGTTCGTGGGGTCGTCGTTGCGGAAATAGTGGCGCGGCACCTGCGGGGTCATGCCTTTGGCGAGGTCGCGCTCGTATTCCAGCTTTAAGGTGTCCGAATCGTATTCGGAATGACCAAGCACATAGATCTGCCGGCCGTTCATGGCTTCGACGATGTAAACGCCGGCCTCGTTCGATTCAGCCAGCAGGCGCAGCCGGTCGTCCGCGCGGATATCCTCTGCCCGAATCTCGGTGTGCCGGGAGTGCGGCGCCCAAAAGACATTGTCGAACCCGCGCATGAGCGGTTCCTTGGGGTAAAGCACATGGTGCTGGAACACGCCGGACATCTTTTGCGGCAGCGGATATTTGGGCACGCCGTAATGGTGGTATAGGCCCGCCTGCGCGCCCCAGCAAATGTGCAGGGTGGAATGCACGTGCGATTTGGACCAGTCCATGATCTCGCACAGCTCATCCCAGTAATCGACCTCTTCAAACGCCATGTTTTCAATCGGCGCGCCGGTGATGATAAAGCCGTCGTACTTTAAATGACGGATGTCGTCAAAGGTTTTATAAAAGGTAAGTAAATGATCCTCCGGCGTGTTTTTGGACTGATAGGACTTGGTTTGGATCAGATCGACCTCGATCTGGAGCGGGGTGTTGGACAGGCAGCGCAAGATCTGCGTTTCCGTCACGATCTTCAGCGGCATCAGGTTGAGCAGTGCGATGCGCAGCGGCCGGATATCCTGCGTCATGGCGCGGTGTTCGGTCATGACAAAAATATTTTCGCTTTCTAAAATGGCGCGCGCCGGCAGGCTGTCGGCTATTTTGATCGGCAAGCGGAGTCCCTCCTTTGCAAATGCGGTATTATCTACCTGTGATTATAGCAGAATGTGAACCTGTTCACAAGTATCACGGTCATAAATCCGGCCGCCCCTTCATAGGTTTGTCCTATGAGGAGGGACGTTTATGGACATGGACGGGGCCAGAGGCCTGAGCAGCGCGGAAGTGGAAAAATCGCGGCAGAAGCACGGCGCAAACGAACTGACACAGGGAGAAAGGCAGAGCTTTCTTCGGCAGTTTTTAGCGAGCTTCGGCGATCCGATCATAAAGATCCTGCTCGCCGCGCTGGCGATCAACGTAATTCTATTGTTTCGGGAGGCAAATTGGTTTGAATCGGTCGGCATTGCGCTGGCGATCTTTTTGGCGACTTTTGTATCAACGCTTTCGGAATACGGCAGCGAGTCGGCTTTTTTAAAGCTGCAAGAGGAGGCCGCCGCCGCGCGGTGCCGGGTACGGCGCAGCGGGTTGGTGACCGAAATACCGATCGGCGAGCTGGTGGTGGGCGATATCGTGCTGCTGCAAGCGGGGGAAGGGATTCCCGCGGATGGTAGGCTGGTTTCGGGCTGGCTTTCGGTCGATCAGTCGGCGCTCAACGGCGAAAGCGCCGAGCAGCGCAAAACGCCCGGCGGCGCGGAAAAGGATTTTCTGTCGCCCAGCGGCTTGTTTCGCGGCGCGATCGTCTGCGCGGGCGACGGCGTGATGTGTGTGACCAGCGTGGGCGACAGCACATTCTATGGCAGCATGGCGCGCGAAATGCAGGAGAGCACGCGGGAAAGCCCGCTCAAGGTCCGTTTGGAAAAGCTGGCCGGGGTGCTCAGCAAGATCGGCCTTGCGGCCGGGTTGTTTGTCGCGGGCGCCGACCTATTTAACTCTTTCTTTCTAAGCTGCGATATGGACCCGGCGCTGATTGCCATGCAGTTTCAAAATCCGGGCGCGGTGATCGGCCATGTGCTGCACGCGGCGACACTGGCGATCACGGTCGTCGTGGTGGCTGTGCCCGAAGGCTTGCCGATGATGATCACGGTCGTGCTATCCTCTAATATGAAGCGCATGCTGCGCGACCATGTGCTGGTGCGCAAGCTGGTCGGTATTGAAACGTCGGGCAGCCTGAATATCTTGTTTACCGACAAAACGGGCACGCTGACGCGCGGCAAGCTCAAGGTGTCCGGCTTTGTCTGCGGCAACGGGCAGCGGTTTGAAAATCTGGCGCAGATGAAGCGCCACCGCGCGCTGTGGGAGCAGTTTGCGCTTTGCTGCTACTATAATAACGCCGCCGCGCTTTCCGGGAAACGGGCGCTCGGCGGCAACGCGACCGATCGGGCGCTGCTCGAGGCGGTTGCGCCGGTACCCGCGCAAATCGAGGGCCGTCTTAAGACGGTCGGCGTACCGTTTGATTCGACGCGAAAATTTTCATCGGTACGGCTGGGCGGCGCGGGCGCGGTGACGCTGGTCAAGGGGGCGCCGGAAAAATTGCTGCCCGCGTGCGTATCTTATTTAGATGAGCAGGGGGCGAGACACACCCTTGCCTCCAAGGCCGCGTTGGAAGCGGAGTGGCGCGGCATGACGAATAAGGCCATGCGCGTGTTGGCGCTCGCCGTGGCCGATCATCCGGTAAACGGTGAAAGCGATCTGCGCGGGCTGACGCTGATCGGCCTTGTCGGAATCCGGGACGAGCTGCGGCGCGAAGCGCCGGCCGCGATCCGCGAGGCGCAGCAGGCAGGCATTCAGATCGTTATGATCACAGGCGACAACCGCGAGACCGCCGCGGCCATTGCGGCGGACGCCGGACTGCTCGACCGGACGGATAGCCTGATCGTGACCAGCGCGGAGTTGCAGCGCATGAGCGATGACGAATTGACGCGCCGGTTGCCGTCGCTGCGCGTTGTCGCGCGCGCGTTGCCGACGGATAAAAGCAGACTGGTGCGCGTGGCGCAGCAATGCGGGTTGGTAGCCGGTATGACAGGCGACGGTATCAACGACGCGCCGGCGCTCAAGAAAGCCGATGTCGGTTTTGCCATGGGCAGCGGCACCGAGGTGGCGAAGGAAGCGGGCGATATTGTTGTGATGGACGACAACTTCGCGTCGATCACGCGCGCCGTGCTTTATGGAAGAACGATCTTTAAAAGCATTCGCAAGTTCGTCATCTTCCAGCTTACCATGAATCTGTGCGCGGTCGGCGTTTCAATCGTGGGGCCGTTTCTGCAAATCGATACCCCGGTCACCGTGGTGCAGATGCTTTGGATCAATATCATCATGGATACATTGGCCGGTCTGGCGTTCGCGGGCGAACCGCCTTTGCCGGAATATATGAAGGAGAAACCAAAAAAGAGAGACGAGCCGGTGCTCAATCCTTATATGCTGCATCAGATACTATGGATGGGCATCTACACCATCGCGCTTTGCTTGGCGTTTTTGAAGCTGCCGGTCTTTCAGGATCTGTACCGCCAATCCGCCGGACCGATCTATTTGCAAACCGGTTTCTTTACGCTGTTCATCCTATGCGGCGTATGCAACAGCTTCAATACAAGAACGTATCGCTTGAACCTGATGGCCAACCTGCAAAGAAACACCCTGTTCACCGTCATCATGGGCGCGGTCGTGCTGATACAGGTCGGTCTAGTCTATTGGGGCGGTACGCTGTTCCGCACCGCGCCGCTGACAATGGGGGAGCTGGCGCTTGTCGCACTGCTGTCGCTGACCGTGGTGCCGGTGGACTTGATACGAAAGGCCGCGCTGCGCGCCAAAGGGATGCGG